>JAEZAU010000106.1 GCA_023430325.1 Bacteroidota bacterium
GTGAAGTAGGTACCGATGGAAAGCTCGGTGGCCAGGCCGATGTACCCGGCGTTGCGGGCACATGGAAGGATCTGACGGATTCCGTGAACCTGATGGCCAGTAACCTCACCAGCCAGGTGCGGAACATTGCAGATGTATCAAAAGCGATCGCCAACGGTGACCTCTCACGCAAGATCACTGTGGATGTAAAAGGTGAGATCCTTGAACTGAAGGACACGATCAACACCATGGTGGATCAGTTGCGATCGTTCGCGGCGGAGGTTACACGTGTGGCGCGGGAAGTAGGTACTGAAGGAAAGCTCGGTGGGCAGGCCCAGGTGGAGAATGTGGCCGGTACATGGAAGGATCTTACCGATTCGGTGAACATGATGGCCGGTAACCTTACCAGCCAGGTACGTGGTATAGCGATGGTCGTTACCGCCGTGGCGAAGGGTGACCTCAATCGGAAGCTCACGGTAGAAGCGAAAGGTGAGATCGCAGAACTTGCCGATACGATCAACTCCATGATCGATACGTTGGCAACGTTCGCCGATCAGGTTACCACGGTGGCCCGTGAAGTAGGTGTGGAAGGACAGCTTGGTGGTCAGGCAAAGGTGCCGGGTGCCGCCGGTACATGGAAAGGTCTAACGGAGAACGTGAA
Organism: Bacteroidota bacterium; assembly: GCA_023430325.1. Taxonomy (GTDB): domain Bacteria; phylum Bacteroidota; class Bacteroidia; order Flavobacteriales_F; family PHOS-HE28; genus PHOS-HE28. The sequence goes on from JAEZAU010000106.1 coordinate 641, forward strand.
CCAGCTCGCGGCGAACCTCACCACACAGGTGCGTGCGATCGCTGAGGTGGCGACAGCAGTGACAAAAGGTGACCTCACCCGATCGATCACAGTTGAAGCTTCCGGCGAAGTGGCGGCGCTGAAGGATACGATCAATGAAATGATCCGTAACCTGAAGGACACTACACAGAAGAACACCGAACAGGACTGGTTGAAGACCAACCTTGCGAAGTTCAGCCGCATGTTGCAGGGCCAGCGGGATATTACCAACGTAGGCCGTATGATCCTCTCGGAACTCTGCCCGGTGGTTTCAGCCAAGCAGGCTGAATTCTACGTGTTGGAGCAGGATCATGAAGAAGCCAGATTGACACTTCTGGCCAGCTACGCCGCCGAAGGAAGACAGCAGATCGGCAAACACATCCAGATGGGGCAGGGCATCGTAGGTCAGTGCGCCATGGAAAAACGCAAGATCGAACTCGAGGAACTACCGGCAGGTCACATCAAGATCTCCAGTGGATTGGGTTCATCTTCACCAAAGAGCATTCTTGTTCTTCCGCTCATTTTCGAAGGTGAGGTGAAGGGTGTGCTTGAACTGGCATCGCTCAAGCGCTTCACCCAGACCGATCGCGCACTCCTCGATCAGCTCACCGAATCGATCGGTATCGTCTTGAACACGATCGAGGCGAACATGCGTACGGAGGATCTGCTGAAGCAGTCGCAATCACTGGCACATCAGCTCCAGAGCCGCCAGGAGCAGTTGCAACAGACCAACGAAGCGTTGCAGGAGAAGGCAAGTCTGCTCGTTCAGCAGAATGAGGAAGTGGAACGCAAGAATCGCGAAGTGGAACAAGCCCGCCAGGAGTTGGAGGAGAAGGCCAAACAGCTCGCACTTACCTCCAAGTACAAGTCCGAATTCCTCGCCAACATGTCGCACGAGCTGCGAACCCCGCTGAACAGTCTGCTCATTCTATCGGATCAACTTTCCCGTAACCAGGAAGGCAATCTTTCTCCTCGTCAGCGTGAATTCGCCCAAACGATCCACAGCTCGGGCAACGATCTGCTGATGCTGATCAATGACATTCTCGATCTGTCCAAGATCGAATCAGGGACCGTGGTGGTGGACGCCGGCGAACTCCCGCTGGAAGATCTCAAGGGATACGTGGAGCGCACCTTCAGGCATGTGGCAGAAACAAAGAACATCGACTTCCTGCTCAACTTCCAGAACGATCTGCCACGCACGGTGTTCACCGATGCCAAGCGTTTGCAGCAGATCATCAAGAACCTGCTCTCCAATGCGTTCAAGTTCACCCACCAGGGTCATGTGGCATTGACCGCAGAAGTGGTCCGCAGCGGGTGGAGCGCCGGTAATGAGGACCTTGATCAAGCTACCGAGGTCCTCGCCTTCAGCGTGACCGATACCGGTATCGGCATCGCGCCCGATAAGCAGATGCTCATCTTCGAAGCATTCCAGCAGGCCGATGGATCCACGAGCCGCAAATACGGCGGCACCGGCCTGGGCCTGGCGATCAGCCGTGAACTTTCACGATTGCTCGGCGGTGAGATCCGGCTCCTCTCCCAGCCAGGTCAGGGCAGCACGTTCACCCTGTATCTTCCACTGCGTTATACACCCTCGCGCCAGCGAAGAAAAGACCACAGCGAGGCACCAGCTCCACCACCTACGGCGCTCCATATCGAGGCCGAGGCCGTGCAACAAATGGCAGCCAGGGCTTTACAGACTTTCAAGGCCGCACAGGAGAATGAACCATTGCCTCTTGCAATGGTGAATGAGATAGGTGATGACCGCGATCACATTCAGGCCGGCGATCGGGTATTGCTCATCGTGGAGAATGATATCGGCTTCGCCAAGTTCTTGTTGCAGGCCGCGCAGGAGCATGGTTTCAAGGTGTTGGTGACCACCATGGGCGCCACAGCCCTGGCCCTTGCACGCGATCACAAACCAGCAGCCATCACCCTCGATATACATCTACCTGATGTAAAAGGCTGGCGTGTATTGGAACGGTTGAAGAACGATCTGGGCACACGCCACATCCCGATCTGTGTCATCTCCACTGATGATGCTCGTGAAAAGTCGATGTCCTCCGGTGCCATGGCCTTCGTGGCCAAACCGATCCAGAGCAAGGATGTGCTTGATGGAATGCTCGATCTGCTCGACCGGTATAATGGACGCCGGAAGGATGTTCTTGTGGTGACCAATGATGCAAAAGAGGCCGATCGGATCATTACATCGGTAGATGCCGACGATCTGCGGATCAACGCGGTGAAACCCACCTCCCGACAACTGGCCAAGTGGAAGAAGCAGCCGGTCGATATGCTCATTCTTGGTAAAGGCGCCGCAGAAATGATGAGCGATCTTGAGCTCATGTTCCATTCACCCGCTGAAGCGATCGATAAACAATTCCCCGTCATCTTCTTCAGTGAGGGTGATGCCGATGATGTAGGCCCGATCAAGGAGTTGAGCAAACGGCTGGGTACCAATTACTCCTTGCGCAAGGCACGCTCATCTGAACGATTGCTCGATCTGGTGTGTCTCTACCTGCATCGTAACATACCGCAACTTCCTGGCCCGTTGCGTCAAAAAGTGATCGACCTGCGCAGCAACGATCGATCGTTGAAAGGCCGCAAGGTGCTCATAGTTGATGATGATATGCGCAACATCTTTGCCCTCACCACCGTGTTGGAAGATCATGAAATGCAGATCCTTTCTGCGGATAATGGTAGGGATGCGATCGAGATCCTGAAGAATGATCCGGGCATCGATGTGGTGCTCATGGACATCATGATGCCTGAGATGGACGGTCTGGAGACCATGCGCGAAATACGCAAGATCCCATCCTTGAAAGATCTGCCGATAGTGGCGGTAACGGCCAAGGCGATGAAGGGCGATCGGGAGAAATGCATGGAGGCCGGTGCATGGGATTATCTTTCCAAACCCGTTGACACCGATCAGATGCTCAGTGTACTGAGGGCATGGTTGTACAGATCGCCAACGGCCGTTTGAACATGAGCCGCACCAGCAATAGGAGTGACTACAGGCCTGTGATGCACCGGGCCGATATCCTTTTGGTGGACGACCTGCAGGAGAAGATCCTCGTGTATCGAACGATACTGGAGGACATGGATGTGAACCTAGTGGTGGCACGTTCCGGTCCAGAGGCACTGAAGGAGGTCCTGCGCCGCGAGTTCGCAGTGATCCTGTTGGATGTGAACATGCCTGGCATGGATGGCTTCGAGACAGCGATGCTCATTCGCCAGCGCAAGCGTTCCTCCACCACACCTATCATCTTCCTCACAGCGTTCTCCGATGAAGTGCGCATGACGCAAGGCTATGCCAGCGGTGCGGTGGATTACATACCCACACCAGTGGTGCCCGAGATCCTGCGCGCAAAGGTCCAGGTCTTCGTGGAGCTGTACCAGATGCGGCGCCAGAGCGCCTCTCAAGCGGAAGAACGTGCCCGCCGGGCCGCTGCGGAAGAAGCGGCCAAGCGAAGCTCGTTCCTGGCAGAGGCCGGCACCATCTTCACCCGATCACATGAGCTTCGGCCATTGGTGGATGCGATCGCCAAGGCGGGAGTTCCATTCCTCGCCGATGTGAGCGTCCTGGCGGTGACCGATCCATTCGGGCGGGCGGTCAGCTTCCGCACCTACTGGCTAGGTACACATGGATCTGAGGTCCTTCTGCCTTTCAATACGGATGAAACACCCACTGGTTGGCTAATGGAAGCCATAGACCGCGCCGTGCTCAGCCGTGAGTTCCGCATCATGTCCGGCCTGCCCCCGATCGAGGAATGGCCCGCTCATGCTTCCAATGGAACTGACCTTGTACCACCTGACATGCCCGACCTTGCCGGAGGCTGTGCATTGATCCTTCCGCTTCATGTGCGCGACAATCCGCATGGCGTGCTCATCTTCTTGCGCAAGGCCGAGAGTCCTGTATATGAAGCCGATGATGTAGCGCTGGCCGGTGAGATCGCTGCACGGGCAGGCGCGGCCTTGGAAAATGCCCGCCTGGTACAGGATATCCGTGAGGCCGATCAACGCAAGGACGAGTTCCTCGGGATGCTCGCCCATGAACTCAGGAACCCGCTCGGCCCCATGCGTAACGCGGTAGAGATCCTGGGTCTCACAGGTCCGCATGATGAAATGGTGGAGCATGCGCGCGATGTTATGGACCGGCAGGTGAAGCACATGGCGCGTCTGGTGGACGATCTGCTGGATGCCACGCGTATTGCGCGGGGTAAGATCCTGTTACGTCGCGAACGTTGCGATCTGCGGAAGATCCTTGTACAGACCGCGGAAGATTACAGGAACATCTTTCAGGCGAGCGGCATACAACTGGACCTGTCCATTGAGGATGTACCTGTATGGATGACGGGAGATCCCACACGCCTTGCCCAGGCTATAGGGAACCTGTTACACAACGCCCATAAGTTCACTGAACAAGGTGGCCATGTTCATGTGGGATTGAGAGTGGATCGGAACACACGAACGGGGATCATCACCATCCACGATGATGGGATCGGTATCGAACCCCAGATCTTCGCACATATTTTCGATGTCTTCCGCCAGGCCGATCAAGGTCTTGCGCGCAGCCGTGGTGGCCTGGGTCTTGGTCTTACATTGGTAAAAGGCCTCATTGAAATGCATGGCGGTAAGGTCCATGCCACCAGTGAGGGGTCAGGAAAAGGATCCACATTCACGCTGGAACTTCCTGTAGAAGTAAGGTCCTCGTCCGGATCGATCGCGAACGAGGAGGAGATATTACCATCGATATCACAAAGGATACTGATCGTAGAGGACAATAAGGATGCTGCTGAGTCAGCGAGGCTGTTGCTACGGCTGGAAGGACATGAAGTAGAAATAGCATCCTCGGGCCGAGAAGCGATAAGCAAAGCCCGGGAATGGAAGCCACAGACGATACTTTGCGATATCGGCCTGCCAACGATGGATGGTTATGAGATCGCACGGGCCATCCGATCGGATCCTGAACTGACATACGTGAACCTGATCGCACTTACTGGCTATGGCCGTGAAGAAGATCAAGGAAAAGCTTACGAGGCAGGCTTCGATCTTCATTTGACCAAGCCGGTGGAGCCTTCCGCACTACGCAAGGCGCTTGCCCGTTTTACGCATACTTCTGAAGTACGACCATGACCGCTGCGCTAAAAAGATGAACAATAGTTACAAGATCCTTGTTGTGGATGATAATGTGGATGGTGCCGTTACGCTCGGGGTCATCCTCAAACACCTTGGCCATACCGTTCGAATGACCCACGATGGTGCATCTGCACTCATAGTAGGTCAGGAGTTCAAACCCGATCTGGTGCTCATGGATATCGGCATGCCCGGGATGGACGGTTACGAAACGTGTGAACGCATGCGCCAGCAGACATGGGCATCATCAGCCCGTATTGTCGCTCTCACAGGCTGGGGCCAGGAGGAGGACAAGCGCAAAGCGAAAAGGGCGGGATTTGATGAACATCTTGTAAAACCAGTGGACAGGAAGACATTGATCGATGTACTTTCCGCGACCGCGGTCTCACAGCGGCAGCCTTCCGCCGACGATCAGCGTTCATGATCTCATCTTTCCTCACATAGACCAGAATGGCACGGCAGCGAAGATCCGTAGATGAACATGCCGTGGACCTGCTTACCTCTGCTGAGGCGGCCGAATTATTGAAATGCCATCCAAACACACTTCGCGCCCGTGTGCGGAAGGGATTGTTGAAGCCTGTCTTCCTCGGACCCAGGAAGGTCACATTCTTTCATAAGAAGGATGTTCTCTCGTTGCTCGAGAAAGGTCGAAGGTCGAGACCCGATAAATATCCTGTACACACATCTGCGCCGCCAGTGGTCGCGGTGATCTGCACCAGTGAAGGTCTTCCTGTTCTGCAGACATTCCTGAAGGGTATTTCAAGCGATCTGGGATTTTCCTATCTGCTCTTGATCCCGGGAAGCAGGAACCAACTTAACGATCTGCAGGCACAGTTGGCTCCACACTCCGCAGTACCGATCGTGGTCGCCGAGGAAGCAATGCTCTTGGAGGCCGATCGGGTGTATCTGTTGCCCAATGATAGGGCCACCTTTGTTCAAGAGAGGCAATTTTCCTTCACGTCAGTTCCGGTGAACAAGCGTGAATTAAGGCCGGTGGATCATTTGCTCGAGGTCCTTTCCAAAGAGTTCCGAAGTAATGTGACCGCGATCCTATTACGTCTGGATGATGATGACGGTCTGCAAAGGATGCGCGAGCTTCAGGCCGAAGGTGGTATCATCATCGCCGATGAGGGGATCTTCGCATCGGGAAAGAGCAAATTGCTACGGGACACCGGCCAGTTCGATCTGGTGCTGCCGGCACAGCGCATTGGCAAGGCCCTCACTGAATTGCACGGCCATTTCTTCAAGAAGGGAACGCTCACTGCCAACATCGTTCGTTACGAGAACGACATACAGAAGATCCTTATCCTCCTTCATCAGCGAAAGGGAGTGGATCTTACCCAATACAAACCGGCCACCATTCACCGGCGGATCCACCGACGCATGGCACTGAGCCATTGCCACCGCTTCTCCCAATATCACAGATTGTTGCGCGAGAATTCCGCCGAGGTGGATACGCTGTTCAATGACCTTTTGATCAATGTGACCACCTTCTTCCGTGACCCGGATGTCTTTCGTGCATTGACGCGGAAAGTATTGCCTGCACTGATGAAGGACCGCATGATCAATGATCCGCTGCGTATCTGGGTGCCCGGCTGTTCCGGTGGGGAGGAGGTGATCTCCATCGCCATAACACTTCTTGAATTCCTTGGTGACCGGGCCCTTACAACACCTGTCCAGATCTTTGCAACGGACCTGAATGAACAGTCCATCGAGCGGGCGCGGCTTGGGATCTACAAGAGACAGGCCGTACGATCGCTCTCTCCCAGGCGGTTGAAGAAATATTTCACCGAGATCGATGGTCATTACCAGGTGGTGAGATCGATCCGTGATATGTGCGTCTTCGCGCGGCATGATCTGATCAAGGATCCGCCCTTCAGCAATCTCGATCTGATAAGCTGCCAAAATCTTCTGATCTATCTTGAAGCTCCTGCACAAGCGCGTATCGTGCAGGCTTTCCACTATGCGTTGAAGCCGGAAGGTTTTCTGATCCTGGGCAGAAGTGAAACACCTTCCGCCGGTGGTGATATCTTCCAACAGAACGATCATCGCTACAAGGTCTATCAAGGCCGGAACGTAAGTCGGCGTATCGAGTTACCGATCACAGCACCACCTTCTGTGATCACCGGTGACTTTGCACCCATTGGCGGCCGCCGGCTCACACGCTCCACCGCTGCGGAAATGGATGTGGATCGTGAGGCCGATCGCCTTCTGCTCAACAGGTGCACTCCACCTTGTGTGGTGGTGAACAAGGACAATGAGGTGGTGCGCTTTCGTGGGAATACCAGCCAATTCCTTGAGCATGGCACGGGAAAGCCATCGCTCGATCTATTGAGAATGGTGAGGCCTGATCTGGTGTTCGAGCTTCGCACACTGCTCAGGCGTGCCCAGAAGGAGCGTATTCCCGTGCAACGTCGTGGCATACCCACAGAACGCAACGGCATCACCCAGGATCTCGATCTTGAAGTGGTGCCCTTCGGCACGGAGCGCGATCCATATTTCATGGTGCTGTTCCGTCCTGCGCCGATCGTAGAGGAGCTTGTGGACAGGGATCGGGCCAATGGATGGCCGAAGGATCGCAAGGAACGGCGCATCCAATTGCTGGAACAGGAGCTGAAGGATATGCGCGAGCAGATGCGCGCCATATCGCAGGAATATGAATCCGCCACCGCAGAGCTCCAGTCCGCCAATGAAGAAGTGGTCTCCAGCAATGAAGAGCTGCAAAGCATCAATGAAGAACTCGAGACCAGCAAGGAGGAACTTCAAAGTATAAATGAGGAGTTCGCCACCATCAATGAGGAGTTGCAACAGCGTAATGATGCGTTGCGTGAGAGCGAAGAGAGGTTGAGGCTATCGGTGCGTACGGGCAAGATCGGCCTATGGGATTGGGATGTGGTCAGGGATCGCATCACGTGGACTGATTCGTTGTTCGAGATACATGGGGTCGACCACGATTCCTTCGATCCGCAGGTGGAAGGCTTTGACAAGTTGATCCATCCAGAAGATCGCCCCATGATGAAGGAGCGGATCGAAAAGGCGCTGCGGGATGATGCTTCTTACGAAGTGGAATTCCGTGCAGTAAGACCTGGCGGAGAGGTGAGATGGTTGTTCACCAATGCCACCATTCTACGCGACAAGGACCGGCCACTACGAATGCTTGGTGCAACGGTGGATATCACTGAACGCAAACGGATCGAGTTCAAGTTGCTTGAACGCACCAGGACGTTGGAGATCCTCAACCAGGTGGGCAGCCGCATGGGGGGCGATCGTGAAGTGCAGAACGTGGTGCAAATGGTCACCGATGCAGGCCGTTCCATCAGCGGAGCGGAATTCGGTGCGTTCTTTTTCAACGCGAAGGATGAGATCCGTGGCTCCTACATGCTCTACACCCTGTCGGGGCTGCCTCGCGATGCGTTCGAAAAATTCCCGATGCCTCGCAATACGGCGATCTTCGAACCCACCTTCAGCGGGAAGGGGCCCCAACGGATCGATGACGTCCTGAAGGATCGCCGGTACGGGCATAATGCACCATACAAAGGCATGCCTGAAGGTCATCCGCCAGTACGCAGTTACCTGGCGGTACCTGTTATCTCGAGGAGTGGTGAGGTGCTCGGTGGATTGTTCTATGGACATTCCAGCCCTGGGGTCTTCACCGCTGAGAACGAAGAGAACCTCTTGGCCCTGGCCGCCAATGCCGCCATGGCGATCGACAATTCGAACCTGTACACCGCATTACAGCAGGAACTCGCCCAGCAGAAAAAAGCACAAGAGGCCATTGCTGCAACTGAGGCGAAGCTCAGGGATCTGATCGTGAACCTGCCCGCTGCGGTCTTCAGTTGTGATCGGGAGGGACGTATTGAACTCTACAACGATGAGATGGCGCGTCTGCTCGGTGCAAGGCCGGAGAAGGGCAGGGATCACTGGTATGAACATGTAAAGATCCATGATGCCAAGGGTCGATCACTGGCTGTGGAGGACTATCCGCTCTCCAAAGCGTTGCGCACCGGCGAAGGAATGCGCGATCATGAGGTCATCCTGGAGTTCATGGATGGTCGCCGGATAAATGCACTGGTGAATCCCCTTCCGCTTAAAGGGTCCGATAACGAGATCACCGGAGCAGTGAACGTTATCATCGATATAACCGCGCGCAAGCGTGATGAAGAGCTCCGGCGGAAGAACGCAGAGCGTCTGCGCATGACCGTGGACATTGCACGGCTGGGTATCTGGAGTTATGACCTGGTGGGCAGAAAGGCCGAGATGGACGATCGATGCCGCGAGATATACGGTGTGGAGCCTGGTGAGGTGCGCGAGGATATCTATCAACGCGTGGTCCATCCTGATGATGTCCATATTCGCGTACAAGCCCTTCAGCGTGCCCTTGATCCCAGTAGTAATGGCACCATGGAACTGGAGTACCGCATCTTCAACCAGAAAGATGGGGGATTACGGTGGGTGAGGATCACCGCCCGTGTCCAATTCGATGATCAGAGACCGGTGCACATCTTCGGCATAGTACAGGACCTCACCGAGAAACGCAGCGCGCAGCAGGCGGTGAAGGAGAGCGAGGCCAATTTCAGGATGCTTGCGGACAATATCGAGCAACTTGCGTTCGTCATCGGCCCTGAAGGAAGGACCACCTGGTTCAATCAACGCTGGCATGAGTTCACGGGTCTTGCCTTGGAAGATATCAGGAAGGACGGAGGCATCAACGTCTTCCATGAAGAGGATCGGGAGCGGGTGATGAGCGTGGTAAGGAACAGTCTGCGTACCGGTGAGCCTTGGGAAGAACAATTCCGTCTGGTACGTAAGGACGGTGAGGTGCGTTGGTTCCTTTCGCGCTGCACGCCATACCGCGATGCGAATGGTTCCATCATACGATGGTTCGGTACCAATACCGACATCACCTCGTCCAAGGAAGCGGAGGAAACCATCCGTGAAAGCGAAGAGCGGTTCCGTCTTCTTGCCGATAACATGGATCAGCTTGCATGGATGGCCAGCGCTGATGGCAAGTCCTGGTGGTTCAACAAGCGATGGGAGGAATTCACCGGTCTACCTTCCGAAAAGATCCTTGAGCATTCCAGGGAACTCCATCACCCCGATCACTATGATCAGGTCGTGGCCGAGCTCACCGCTGCAGGAGAAAAAGGCAGGGCGTGGGAACAGACCTTTCCCTTGAAACGATGGGATGGTCAATGGCGATGGTTCCTGGCGCGCGCAACGCCCTTGAGCGATGACAGTGGTGCCGTGAACCGATGGTTCTGCACGTGTACGGATATCACCGATCGCCGCGATGCCGAGGAAGCGTTGAAGGCTGCGGATGCCGCAAAGGACAAGTTCCTGGCCACCCTTGCACACGAACTCCGGAGCCCGCTGGCCCCATTGCGCAACGGATTGGAATTGCTGCCCCTGCTGAAGGGATCCGAAGAGGAGACCAACAAGGTGCATGGAATGATGCAACGGCAGCTTTCGCATATGGTGCATCTGATCGATGACCTGATGGATCTCAGCCGCATAAGCCGGGAGATGGTGCATTTGCGAATGGAACAGGTGGATCTTGTATCCGCAGCGGAACAGGCCATTGAGGCCGTAAGACCGGTCATGGATCCGCTTGGTCACCGGTTCGACATGATAGTGGAATCGCGCGATCTGCGTGTTACGGGAGATCGTACCCGCATCACCCAGGTGATCAACAACCTGTTGAACAATGCTGTGAAATACACACCCAACAACGGGGACATCCGCTTGGAACTTTCCAGGGAGGGCCACCATGCAGTGATCAAGGTCTCCGACAATGGCATCGGAATTCCGGAGAACATGTTGCCGCGGGTCTTTGACATGTTCGCACAAGTAGGTACAGCCCAAGGAAGGAGCGGGGGCGGCCTGGGTATCGGCCTGCATATCGTGAAACGTCTTGTGGAGATGCATCACGGTTCGGTAAGTGTGGTCAGCAATGGCGAGAACAAGGGCAGTACGTTCAACATCAGGTTGCCTCTTTCCGGCCGTAAGAAGGTGACAGCCGCGGAGAGTGAGAAGAAGGTGTATGACATCAAAAGGCGCAAGATCCTTGTGGTGGATGATAATAAGGATTCGGCGATCTCCCTTTCATCGGTATTAAAGGCCATGGGCCAGCATACGTTCCTTGCGCATGATGGGCTCCAAGCAGTGGAAGTGGCGCAGAACGAGTGTCCCGATGTGATCTTCATGGATATCGGAATGCCGAAAATGAACGGGTATGAAGCGTGCGAACGCATACGGCAGCAAGATTGGGGAAGGAACATGATCATTGTTGCCGTTACCGGCTGGGGAGCGGAGCAGGATCGGAAACGATCGATGGAAGCAGGTTTCGATCAGCATTACGTGAAGCCGATCGATCGCGAGAGCATCCTGAAGATCCTTTCTACACAGAAGGTCCCTTCCTGAACAACATTACGATCGTTGACATCTGATCGGCAGGGATCCGATCGCGCATGATGTGCGCAGCGAAATTTGTGCGCTGATCCGCGTGCACTTGATCTTCCGTTCGATCCTTTCCGTTCCATTTAGCCTGCTGCTCTTCGCCGTACATGGCCAGGTCCCCACCAAATGCCTGGAGATCGAAAGCCTGCTGGTGGATGCCTGCGTAAATTCCGATGATTGTCCCGGATCCCAGGAGGCCCATAATGAATGGGTGCGATTCAAGATCGGGCCTGCGGATATCGCGTTGAACGACCTTCTGGTGGTGTGGCCCAATAATCCATGGCAGGGTTTCGTGCAGGATGCCTCAACGGCTTCATTGGTAACACAGATGAATGCGACCGTCCAGGGTTGCGGATGGTTGGTGGAACCCCCCAACGATCACCTCCCGGCAGGTGCAACGGTCCTATTGGTCAGCAGTACGTTGATGTGCCCTACGGCCAATCCCTTCACCGATCTGAACGATACGCTTCATGTGGTCTTTCAAGCCCCTGGCAACAATACCGCCCATCTGCTGAACCACAACAACGGCCCCGATACCCTATCAGTCCCGATAGGGCCACCGATCACGCGTACGGTCATCATCTCCCATGTTCCGGCGGCCTGTCATGATACGGTCACCTACCTGCCACAGCAATTGGTGAACATCTACGGGAATCATGGAGGTCTTTCTGCCGAGAACGATGGTGCCGCAGTGGAATTCTCCTGGCCTGGCGTGCCACAGTCCACTTATCTCAACCACGGTTGTCAGGCGCCATTCACACCGCTGGTAGTGATCATCGATCCACCGATCGGTCCTTTATGTTCCGGCGGAAGTGTTCAACTTTCAGCACAGGTCTCTTCTCCTGTCAACACGGTCTATTGGCAGGGTGGTTCAGGGACCTTCAGCGATCCGAACGGTCTTTCCACCACTTACATCGCAGGGCCACAGGATACCGGTGATGTTATCTTGGAATTCTGTGCTGAGAACGCATGTGGGGAGCCGGTCTGCGCGAACGTGGTCATCGTGGCAGGCCAGGATCCGCAGGTGACCATCATCAATGGCGACACCGTTCCGAGCTGTATGGGTGATGTGATCGACCTCGTTGCGATAGGTAATGGCGACCTTGAATGGAATACCGGAAGCACGAATGATACGCTGACCATCGATAGTCCAGGAACGTACACCGTACATATGGAAAATTCCTGCGGATCGGATTCAGCGAGCGTGGTCGTTCTGGAAGGCATCGCTCCGATCGCACAGATCATGGGAG
>JAEZAU010000110.1 GCA_023430325.1 Bacteroidota bacterium
TCATTCATCCGGTAAACGCAGGTAATTGTTTTCGATCGATCGGAATGATGATGCGAGAACATTACTGTTCCAATCCATGATCACGAGATCCTCGTTGATGTTCAAAGAATGCCTTGAAGCTGTTGGAGAATGCAAAATGATACGCCGAAGCTGAAAAGACGATGACCATAACGATCAATGGCACTTTGGCAATGGACGATACGTTTACAGCGAACACTGAGATCAATGCCCCGATCGCGCCAATGGCGAAAAGTACAACAGCCATCCATCGTGCCCATTCTCTCCCTTTGTACACAAGCACGAGAAGTAGTACGGTCAATATGAACCTGATGATCTGCTGAATGATCTTTTTCGTAGGAACATCGGGAACTGTGACATTGTAGAAATAGATCGCGTGGAGCGAAACGAAAAGTACCGCGATCGATATCCAGATTGTCCTCCTTCTTCCTATCGGAACAAGATCCTCCATGGACATTCTTCCCGAGTTGTAGCGCTTCACCGCTGCACCACCACCCGCTTCACCGCACGCTGCCCGTTGGCCATCACTTCCAACAGGTAAACGCCTTCGGCGAGACTTGAAAGATCGATAGTCACGTTACGATCGAAGCCGCTGAGATCGCGTTCGCTGATGATGCGTCCTACGCCATCGATCAACGTCACCTGGTCAAGAGCGATCGCGCTGTACAGGTTCAATTGACCGTTCGTGGGGTTCGGGTACAGTTCGATCGCATCAAGGAGTTCGATCTCTGCAACGTTCACTGCTTCGAGGCAGAAGACATCGGTGTTGCCATCGCCATACTCGCCGTTGTTCATCACGAAGACATGGCCGGTCGCCGTCTGGATCATGTAATTCCCTTCGCCGCTATCGCAGCAGATCCCATCACCAAAGACATCTTCGATGGTGAAGGTGTAACAGCCATTGCTCAGGCACATCGGCACTTCGATCATCTCCTCGTTGTTCCCGTTCTGGTACGGACCGCCGGAGAAAAGTTCCACGCCGGTGGGGCTCATCAAGTTCCAGGTGATGTCCGATCCGTAACTGTCCTGTGTGATCTGCAACAGCACATTCTCACTGGGCCAGCTCGCGGTTATCGGCACGCTCCATTGATCGTTCTCTGGCACCTGGTCCATGTTGCCGTTCGGAGAATGTGTGAAGGCCACGAGCGTGTGATCACCCGGCGGAATGGCGATCGGTGGCAGCATGTAATTGTAGGTCTGTCCGGGCAGGAGGCTTCCTGTCCAGATCACGTTGTTCAGTGCTGTTCCCTGCACGCCGTAATCCACAAGAATGGAGGTGACCACATTGATGCCGTTGTTCTTCAAGGTGATCTGCGGCTGAATGAGGCTGTCGCCGCAAAGCAATGCCGGAATGTTGGTGATCGATGTGACCGCACCATCGAAATAGATCGGCACCACCACCTCGGTGAAATCGATGCCTGGTACTTGTGCGCCGCAGTTACCAAGCCATTGTTCAATGATCGGATAGCTCAGGTCGAAGCGCCCATAAGCTGCTGTATTCGTATCACCACACGTTCCGAAACCACCGATCAACTGGCCCACCAGAAGTCCGTTCTCGCCCCAAAGACCGCTGCCCGAAGATCCGGATTCCGTAAGGCCTTCAGCGAACATGCCCACGCGCCACGCTTCATGGTCGGTACCGCCAACTGTCGCCGTCTCTTGATAGATCGGATCGAAGGAGCGTGAGATCTTCTTGATGTCTCCCATCGGGTGATGGATGCCTGTTGCCTGCTGAGATACTGCGCCTGAATTATCCCAACCGCTGTAGAACACCTCATAGTCATCCGGTGGAACATCGCCCAGCCGAAGGAAGGCCATATCCGTGGGAAGATGATCCGCCAGAAGTTCAGCGCCCGAGATACTCTGGGTCTGATCCACGAAAGTTGTCGGATCGCAATCAGGACTGTCCCAGTTGAAGACGAACACCCAGTTCGCCACTGATGATCCCAGGCAGTGTTTTGCAGTGAGGATGTAAGGGGTGCCGTCGGAAAGACAGTTGGTGACCAGCGTTCCGGTACAGGAGCTTCCACCGGTATTGATGCGCACCACTGATCGGATCTGATCACGCCAGGCATCGCCTTCGGGGCAGATCACGTTCACCTGGCAGGCGCCACTGTCGCCAAAATCACGCGAACTCAATTGATCGCGGTAGCCGTGAGTAACCTGGCCTATCTCCAGTACCCCCAGGCCGCGAACAGTGTTCGGCTCGAAGTATTCAACCGTGATGCGCTCTCCTTGCAATTGGTCAACGGCCATGGTGGTGCGCCCGTTGGAAGCGGCCATGAAGGCTCCACGCTGCACACCGCGCTCGTTGTACAGAAATACCAGCGCGCCTTCAGGGACCACATAGCGGCTGAAAACAAGGCCAATGCTGAATGCATCCGGGCAATGCAAGGTGAGGCGCCAGAGCCGGTCCCCATTCTCGAATTCGGTCCAAGTGCCCTGGTCCATGCCGATCTGAACGGTATGGTTGAAGCCGAAGCGGAACGGCGCCGGAATGCCAGAGGCCATGCGCAATTCATCTTCTGCCAGCAACGCTTCAGCATCCACCGCCGGTAATTGGACCACAGGCGCAGGATCGATGTGCGGACCACGCTCCATGAGGCCGAAGGCCAGGCCTCCGTACGATATCTGGGCTTCCGCCGAAAAAATGCCGGGTATCAGAAATGCAGATACGAGAAGGCGTGAAATGCGCATGGGAACGTGGATTCGGCTGAAATATACACGCTTCCCCGGAACTGCAAGGGATCTTGATCTTTTCCTATCGCTGGATCATCACTGGTCTCACCTCACGCTGGCCGTCAGCAGTTATCTGCATCAAATAGATGCCTTCGGACAAAGCTGAAAGATCGATACGAACGATCCGATCGGAATGCCGAAGATCCCGTTCGTTGATGATGCGGCCCATGCCATCGAAGAGCGTCACGTGATCCAGGCCGATGGAACTGCGCAGGGTAACGACATCGGTGGCCGGATTTGGGAATACCTCGACCGAAGCTGAAAGTGCAATCTCTTCCACAGCGACCGCTTCAAGACAAAAAACATCGGTGTTGCCATCGCCGTATTCGCCATTGTTCATCACGAAGACATGCGATCCATCGCTGGTCTGTATGATGTACTCCCCTTCGCCATTCGCGCAGCAGATGCCGTCGCCGAACTCATCTTCGATCGTGAACGTGTAGCAGCCGTTGCTGAGGCAGAACGGCACTTCGATAACTTCACCATTATTACCGTTCTGGTAAGGGCCGCCGGAATACAGTTCCTCGCCACCGGGACTTGTCAAATTCCAGGTGATATCCGAGCCGTATTCATCCTGTGTGATCAAGAGGACGACCGTTTCGCTGGGCGAATTCACCGTAAAGGCGAAAGTCCATATGTCGTTCTCAGGTACCTGGTCCATGTCACCGTTCGGTGAGGCGCTGGAGATCTCCAGGATGTGTTCGCCGGGCGGAACGATGATCGGTGGCAATTGGAAATTAAAGGTCTGGCCCGGTTGCAGGCTGCCTGTCCAGATGATGGTCTCGGGAACGCCTCCTTGAAGACCATAGGTAACGATGATCGAGGTTACCACTTCCGAGCCGTTGTTCTTCAAGGTGATCTGCGGGTGGATGAGACTGTCGCCACAGAGAAGCTCGGGCACATTAGTGATGGAAGTAACGGCCGCATCGATGACCACTGGCGGTTCCTCGTTCGGATCGAACCCGGTCAACGTATCGCCACAAGCCCCCAGCCATTGTTCCAGCAACGGATAACTGAGATCGAAACGGCCGTAATAATCATCCACTGAATTGGTGCAATTGGCGGCACCGCCGAAAAGCTGGCCTACGAGCTGTTTGTTCTGGTTCCACAAGCCGCTGCCTGAAGAGCCTTGTTCGGTGGTGCCTTCATCCCACACGGCCACATGCCATACATCCGCACCACTGAACGTGGATGTGGTCACAGGGTTGAACGAATGGGAGATCTTCTTGATATCGCCTTGCGGATGATGGATGCCAGTTACCTGCGTGGCCGGCGTTGTCGAATTGTCCCAACCGCTGTAATACACTTCATATTCCAATGGTGGAACTTCATCCAACTGCAGGAAGGCCATGTCAGTTCCGGCGCTGTTGGCCAGCAGGGTGGATCCCGAAACGGTGTTGTCCATCGGCGCGTTCTCGGTGGGGTCGCACGTGGGGCTGTCCCAATTGAAGGTGAAGATCCAATTCTCCACGGGTGATCCGAGGCAATGATCCGCCGTTAGGAAGTATGGCGTTCCGTCGTTGTTGCAGTTGTTGAGCAGTGTGCCGGTGCAGAAGCCGCCGCCAACGTTCACCATGGCAACAGCACGTATCTGATCGCGCCAGTCATCGCCTTCGGGACAGATCACATTGATGTTGCAGGAGCCGCTGTCACCGAACCCACGCAGGATCTTCTTCACGTCCCTGTAGGCGTGTGTCACTTTCCCGATCCGCAGTTCACCCAGACCACGCACTGAAGCTGGTTCGAAATATTCGATGGTGATCTGTTCACCGTTGACCTGGTCCACGGCGAAAGTTGAACGGCCAGCGGGCGCCTGTTTGAAGGAACCATGTTGCTCGCCCTCATCATTGTACAGGAACACAAGGCCACCCGCCGGAATGATATATCGATCGAAGACCACACCGATGCTGAACGCATCCGGGCAACGCAATTGGATCCGCCAGATGCGGTCTCCGTTATCGAATTCCGTCCAGACTCCTTGATCCATTCCTATGGATACTTCGTGGATATATCCGAACCGGAACGGGGCTGCCTTGCCGGAAGCGATCCGCGCTTCATCTTCGGCCAGAAGCAAGGCGGCATCCACGGCAGGCAATTCGATCACCGGAGCATCATCAAGATGCGGAGATCCGATCATCAGGCCGAACGCGGTTCCCCCGTGTGAGATCTGCGCGGTGGAATAGAGCGAAGCGCTGAAGATCGAGAGTGCAATTCCAATGGAGCGTAGCATGATCATGCGTTCGAGTTTCCCGAAGTTATGATGGAGTGGAAGCCACAGGGGATCGATCGGCCTAACGGTCCAGCACGAAACGTTCCACCTTCTTGAATTCCGGGGTCTGCAACTCGATGAAATAGATCCCGGCATTCTGCGCGGAAAGGTCGAGTTGGATGTTTCTGCTTGCGATCCGCTCCTGAAGTACGATACCGCCCAATGCATTCATCACGCGAATGTTCCCGGAAGGCGATCCAGGGATCTTGATGTTGATGATGCCATTGCTCGGGTTGGGGGATAGGATCATATCCTCCTGGTGATCCGCCGTTGCGATCGAAGTGGAACTGTCAGGCCAGCCTACCAGTTGGTTCCCGCAATTGCCCAGCCAGGGTTCAAGCACTGGATAGCTCACGCTGAACTTGCCGTAATAATCATTGAAATTGAAGGAACAGCTTGCCTGGCCTCCCCAAAGCTGTCCGATCAACAGGCCATTGGTCTGGTTCCAGATCCCACTGCCACTGCTTCCGCCTTCGGTGGTGCCATCATCCCAAGCGGCCACTTCCCAGTAGTTTAGACTGCCTGATGTGCCACCGTTCTGGTTGGTGCCTGTGACCGGTTGGTCCTCATGGGAGATCTTCTTGATATCGCCGCTCGGATGGTGGATCGCCACAACGGGGGCTGGAGTGTTGCTCCGGTCCCAACCGGTATAGAACACATTGTAGGAGGCAGGTGGAACAGCATTCAACTCCAAAAGTGCAACATCGGAAGTGGCACTTTGGGCCTTCAAGCTCGAACCCGAAACGGTTTGGTTCGTCGGTCCGTTCTGATTCTGTGCGCACACTGGACTTTCCCAGTTGAAGCGGAACACCCAATTGCTCACGCTGCCGAAAACACAGTGGTTAGCAGTGAGGAAATAAGGTGTTCCATCGTTCGCGCAATTATTGATCAGCTGGCCGGTACACAGGCCGCTGCCACCCACGGTGATCATGGCCACCGACCGGATCTGGTCGCGGAACAGATCGCCTTGTGGACAGATGACGTTCCGGTTGCAACTGCCGCTGTCTCCAAGGCCGCGCATCTTTCCAAGCACATCACGATAAGCGTGTGTCACCTGACCGATCCGCAGACTTCCGGTTCCGGCCACGGCCGCTGGTTCTTGGTATTCGATCGTGATCCTTTCACCGGCGATCTGGGTAACACCCATGGAATGCTGACCACCTGAACTTTCCTGGGTGAATGCGCCGAGGTGTTCGCCTTCTTCATTGTAAACGAAGACGCGCGCACCATCAGGCACCACGTAATCATGGAATTCGAAATTGATGCTGTATGCACCAGGGCATTCGATCGAGAGCTGCCAGATGCGATCGCCGTTCACCAAAGTAGTCCATGTTCCGCTGTTCTGCAGATCCAGATCGGTGGCATGGTTGAAGCCGAAGCGCCATGGGTCTTTCACACCGTTGGCGGCACGCTCTTCATCTTCGGAGATCAGGCGGGCCACGTCCACTTCAGGCATTACCACCACCTGCGCGGGCGCTAAGGAAGCGGGGTGTTCGAACGCATATGGTCTACCGCCGAAGGATGCCTGGCCAACTGCCACGGCCGCGAGAAGGAATGAAGCCGCCGAAAGGGTAAAATGTTTCATAGATCGAAGCAAATGGGGATCGCGAAGATACCCCGCCAATAGACCAGTTGCATGCGGATAACGTTGCCCTGCTTGGAAAGCTTTTTGGCCTTGTCGGGATGATGCAAGGAGAGGCGAGCTGCGATCATCTTGAAATGGCTTGGTAGCAGAAAAACATATGAATGGCCATACATATGTTATCTTTAGAATATGACAGATCTTCAGGCTGAACTTAACCAATGTCTTTTCCATTGTTCATCGGCGCTCTACCGATGGCTGGGAAAACTGGCTGATGAAAACTTCAAGGCGGTTGAACTTACACCGACACAAGGATTCATCTTGATCGTATTGAAACAGGCACCAGGAATTTCGGTAATGGACCTTGCCGAGACCCTTCAATTGGATCAAAGCACGATCACCAAAGCCCTTGATCGTATGAAGGATAAGGGTTTGATCTGGCGGGAGATCAAGGGACGAAGTGTGGAGATCTTCGCAACCGATCATGGGATCAAGAAAGAGGCGGATGCTCTGGCCGCATGGAAAAAGCTTCAGTTCTCCTACGGCCAGATCACAGGAGCTGCACATGCACGCGCAGTGGCAGGATCGATCGAAGTGGTCTTGAATGACCTTAGAGAATTCCGGTCAAAGTGACAGGAAGGTGACCCGGACATATGTATGGCCATTCATATGTCATTGACCCATGATCTGTCTCTGAACCCCAACTCTGATCGGATCCTGACCGTCCCCTATCACTTCACCACCTTCTCCTTCTCCTCCTTCAACTTCCGCATCGCGAAAAGCTCATCCCGCAGCTGCGCCGCCGCGATGAAATCCATCTCCTTCGCGGCCTTGCGCATCTGCGTTTCCAGGATCTCCAGGTTCTT
>JAEZAU010000161.1 GCA_023430325.1 Bacteroidota bacterium
TTGTCCTCGTTGGTGCTCATTTTCGATCACGATCATCCTGGAAACCTTCGATGTCGCGGGCGCAAAGATGCGGAGAGGAGGTTGAAGGTTGAATAACCGGTTGCGAGCGGACTTTTTCTGTTCGTGGTGTTGAGGGTTGGGTGGATCGGGCAGGTTTGGGCGTGCCCCGCCTCATTGCGTTTCGGGCTGCGCCCGCCGAAGCCATGGCGAAGGCGGGTCAGGCTATCCGCTGCAACTCCTCGGCTGTCAAAAGCACAGCCTGCGGGGTTTTCGCTCCTATCCTTCACGCGGAGATCACGTTCTGAACGGAAGAGCCTACTTTTCCGATCCATGAAGTGGCTGCCTATCGTACTCGTCCTTGTCGCCATCAGGCTCGCTTTGATCGCACTTCATGTGGAGTCGTCGGATATGCCATGGATCGAAGCAGGGCACCGGCATGACAGTGGTTGGTACCAGAAGATCGCGTCGAACGGCTACCCTGCGGATCCCAAGGATCTCGGTGAACCCTATGTCCAGACCGAGTGGGCATTCTTTCTACTTTATCCCTTGCTCATCCGTGCCACCATGTCCGTCGGTTTTTCCGATCCGGTGCTTGCGATGGAGGTCCTCTCATGGCCACTGATGATCCTTGCGGTGATCGGTTTCGCAGGTCTTTCGCGCCGCCTTCTTTCCGAGCGAACGGCACACTTTGCCGTTCTGCTCTTCGTCTGTTTTCCGTTCTCCATTTTCCTTCATGTCCACTACTCCGAAGCACTTTTCCTGTCATTGCTCTTTGCATCCTTCAATGCCATTCATGACCGCCGTTCGGTCGTAGCATCATTCCTGCTTGCAGCTTTGGTCCTTGTTAGGCCGAGCGGCCTTTTCATGCTTCCGCCCGCATTGCTCTTCCACATGGAACGATCGGGTCACCTGTTCAGCGATCCGCGGCATTATCATCGATCATTGTGGATCGCAATTCCCGCTGTCATCTGTTTTAGTGCGTACACCTTCTTCCAGTTCCAGATGACCGGTGATCCGTTCGCTTTTTCTTCGGCCCAAGCGGGTTGGGGTAGGAGACTGAGCTGGCCATGGGAAAGTTTCTTCAGCAGCGGCGACATCGCAACGCAGATCGAATCCATCTATACGATACTGCTCATTCCTTTCGCCATTTTTCTCTTGAAAGATCAGCCGCGCAGTTTCCAATTATTGGTACTGATCAATATACTGATGCCACTGCTGTCCGGATCGGTGGATTCCATGACGAGGTTCACCCTGGTGATGTTCCCTTTGTTCCTTGGTCTTGCAGAAAAGATCGGCAGTTGGAAGCGGCCTTGGCCAGTGCTTGCGATCATGCTGTTCCTCCAGACAATCTGCGTTTGGCTATGGTCCAAAGGCCACATGCTGATGGCGTAGGTTTCAATTATCTTTCCATCATGAGTTTCGCCGGTCATGTGATGGATATGATCGCTCGCATGAAGGCGAACGATCGGCACCGGAAGTACAAAGCCTTCGATCGTTATGCGGGCCCAACTCCACAGGCAGTGCGTTCCGAATATCTCGTACCACCCACTGAGGAGCAGATCGCTGAGGTCCGTGCAATAATGATCCGCGAACGCACCAAGGAGACTCGCCGTACTGTGATCATTGGAAGTATGGCCATGCTGATATTCGGATGGTTCCTCTGGTGGTTGTTCGCGTGACCGGTCCATTCCGTTAGCGATCCACCGATCTTTGCACCGCGGTCTTACCGCCGCCCCATGAACTTCCTCACCGACCTCGGCCTGAACCTTCCGCTGGAGAACCCGGTGTTGATCTTTTCGCTGGTGCTGTTCATCATTCTCTTCGGGCCGCTGGTCCTCAACCGCCTGAAGATCCCGCCGATCATCGGACTCATCATCGCAGGTGCCATCATCGGCCCCAATGGTTTGAACCTTCTCTTGCGCGATGCTTCGATCCGGCTTTTCGGCACGGTAGGCCTGCTGTACATCATGTTCCTCGCAGGCCTGGAGATCGATATGCAGGAATTCAAGAAGAACAAGTATCGCTCACTGCTCTTCGGCATGCTCACTTTCCTCATCCCGATGAGCGTAGGAACTGTCGTGTCGCTCTATTATCTGGGCTATTCCATGGAGTCGTCCATCCTGCTGGCCAGCATGTTCGCATCGCACACACTTCTGGCCTATCCGATCGCAAGCAGGTTCGGTGTCACTCGCACCCGCTCGGTGAACATCACCGTTGGCGGCACCATCATTACAGATACGCTTGCGCTGTTGGTCCTTGCCGTGATCGTCGGTATGGTGAAAGGTGATCTGGGTGCAACATTCTGGTGGCGGCTCGGGATCTCCATGACCATCTTCACGTTGATCGTGATGTGGGGTTTTCCTTTCCTCGCGCGCTGGTTCTTCAAGAAGGAGAACGACAGCATCTCGCAATACATCTTCGTTCTCGCCACGGTCTTCATGGCGGCGTTCCTTGCAGAGCTCGCCGGTGTTGAAGCGATCATCGGCGCATTCGCGGCGGGCCTTGCCTTGAACAGGTTGATCCCGCGCACGTCACCCTTGATGAACCGGATCGATTTCGTCGGCAATGCGCTTTTCATCCCGTTCTTCCTGATCGGCGTGGGTATGCTGGTGGATTTCCGGGTATTCTTCAAAGGCGCGCATGTGATCAACGTGGCCATTACCATGACAGTGGTGGCCACTTTCTGCAAGTTCGCTGCTGCGTGGTTGAGCAAGGTGAGCTTCCGCTTCACAAAGGATGAGTTCCTGATGATGTTCGGCCTGAGCAATGCGCAGGCGGCCGCGACATTGGCCGCTGTACTTGTGGGCTACAACATCGTGCTCGGCGTAAATGAAGATGGCACCACCATCAGACTTCTCGGCGAAGATGTCCTGAACGGCACCATCGTGATGATCCTGGTCACCTGCACCATCAGTACGTTCACCGTGGCTCGCGCATCGGCGCGGCTGGCGGTATCGGCACCACAGCAGGAGGAGGGCAGGGATGAGATCATTTCCCGCACGCTGGTCCCCATTTCCGATGAAAAGGACGTGGTGTCACTGGTGGAGCTGGCCGTGTTGATGAACAGACCCCGCACCAATGAGCGCTATTTCGCGCTTCATGTGGTGGACGAATCATCAAGCCGTAACGGAGGTGACAGCGTCGGCCGGAAGTTGCTGGATCAGGCAGTGCGCAATGCTGCGGCCACCGATACCATGCTTGAACCGTTGATGCGTCATGATATCAATATCGCCAGTGGCATTGCATATACGGTAAAGGAATACGACATCAATGAAATAGTGCTTGGTATCGATGCAGGCTCGCATGAGCATTTGTACGGGCCCCAGGCCGAATCGCTCATTGCACGCACGAACCGCACGATCTTCCTTTACAGATATGTGCAGCCACTGGGAACGTTGGACCGGATAGTGGTGGTGGTACCACCGAAGGCGGAGCTGGAGATCGGTTTCGTACGGTGGTTCGATCGGCTGCGGCGACTGATAGAGCAGACCGATGCGACCGTACGGTTCCATGCATTGCGCGGTACGTTGGAGCGGTTGAAGGAAATGAGCTTCAGAGGACCCGATCCGCTGAAGGCCACCTTCGAGGAACTTGGGTCATGGGATGATCTGCTGATCGTAGGGCGGCACATGCGCGAGAACGATCTGCTGGTGGTGGTAAGCGCAAGAAGGAATTCGCTGAGCTACGATCATCTCTTCGAAAAGCTTCCAAGATTGCTCGGTCGTTACTTCAAGAACAACGGCTTCATCGTGATCTATCCCGAACAATTGGGTGAAGAGTTCATTGATCGTGACAAGCTCGATCCATCCATGGGCGAAGTGCTCGAAGAAGGAGTGAAGACTCTGGATACGGCCGGCCGTTTCGTGAAGAAGATCTTCACTGGCCATTGATATTCCAGTATCAG
>JAEZAU010000186.1 GCA_023430325.1 Bacteroidota bacterium
AAAAACTCGCGTAAGAGACCTTTACCGATCATAGTATCAGCTACGCCGTGCGCACCCGTGGATCGAGCACTGCGTAGAGCAGGTCCACCACCACGTTCATGATCACAAAAATGCTTGCGAAGACGAGCACGGCGCCCATCACCACCGGCATGTCCTCACGTTCCAGTGCATTGAAGACCTCCAGGCCCATGCCCTTCCAACCGAAGACATATTCCACGAAAACGGCACCCGCGAGCAACGACGCGAACCAGCCGCTCACGGCTGTGAGCACGGGCATCAACGCGTTGCGAAGTCCGTGCTTCACCACGACGTCGAATTCGCTGAGACCCTTGGCGCGCGCGGTGCGGATGTGATCTTGTGAGAGTACATCGAGCAGGCTGCTGCGTGTGAGCTGCACCACAATGGCGAGTGGACGTATGCCGAGCACGAGCGTGGGCAGGATCAGGTGACGCCAGTTGATGAACGGCCCTGTGAACGGACCGACATCCACCAGATCGCCGCTCATGGGAAGACCCGTGCCGGGAAGTGTGATCGTCCACCGCGCCCACTGCCAGCCGGCGAAAAGGCCGATGATCCAGAGACCGATCGATGACCAGAAGATCCAAGTGAACATTCGAGCTCGGGTCCATGTCCTTCTGGATCCATTTCTGCCAAGGAAGCTCAACGCGACCCCGATCCCGATCAAGATCAGCGGGAAGACCGGTAAAGGGATGCGTTCATACCATAAAAATCCGCCGAGCCATGCAGCCAGTACCGCCACGAAGAACGATGGCCCCGCCATGCCGAGGGCGCTGATGCCAAGCAACACGCCATCGATCGCTGTGCCTCTTTTCACGGCCGCCCAGGTACCCATGATCAATCCTAGTATGACCGCGAGCAACATGCTGGTGACCGCAAGGATCGCGGTGTTCGGAAATGCTTCTGCAAGGATCTCGGTGACCCCTCTCCGGCTCTGGTAACTGAACCTCAGGTATGGTGCTTTGAGAACGATGAGTTTTCCACCTCCGATCGGCAGGGCTCCCGCGATCGTGTAACGTGATGGATCGAGATAAGCCTTTCCACCGGGATCTTCGCGCTGCATGATGGCGATCGGTGAGAGATCGTTCAAGTAGAGCAGATATCGCGTTGCCAGGGGAAGACCCAGACCAAGATCTTTGCGGATAGCTTCAAGCGCTTCGGGGCTGCTGCGTTGATCGGCGAGCATGCGCGCGGGATCGCCCGGCTTCAGCTCGAAGATCAGGAAGACGAGCGAAACCACGCCGAACAGCACCAGCAGGCCGTTGAAGATCCGCCGGAGCAGATAGACGATCATTGTTCGAGACGTGCGTTCGCCTCTTCGAAGGTGGGTGCGCTTGCGCAGCTCCAGTTGCCTTTCACCGTGCCTTGTTGCAACAACATGATGCCCGGATTGCTGCGGATCGTTGTCTTGATCACCTTCTCATCGGCCTGCAGGAAATCGAAAGGCAATTGGTGCTCGTGTCTTACCTCTTCGATGTCAGGGAACGGACTTGCGCTCACCCCATACACATACCAGCCTTGCTTGAAACCGGCATCGGCCAGCGCCTTTATCTCATCCATGCAATCGGTGCCCGCCTTCTTCACGTTGTACATGTAGATGAGCAGCACCGGTGAAGGTTCCCCAAGCAGATCGTTGGTGATGTCGTTGCCATCCACATCGGTCAACAGGAAATCCTGCACCGGTGAAACGATTCCAGCCTCTATCTCCACGATGCGCCGATCCACATACTCGTAGTTCTCATCATCCCACGGATATGCACCAGCAGCATCGAACTCTTCCACCTGACCGGTGGTCTTGTTCCTGTAAAGCATGAAGATCTGTTGCACAGGGGGCTTACCCATGGTCATCTGCTCTGGCAGGTTCTTTCCTTCCGCATACGGACGGTAATCGCGCAAAGGCAGGTACGTGTACGCATACCAGGTGAAGATCAATGTGATCAACGTGATCCACAATGCTGTTGCCCATTCGGCCTTGGCACCGTCCCACACACGCTTAAGGATGAGGTAACCGCCGAAGCCGATCGCAGTGAACCACACGGGACCTGCCCAGGTGAAGATCCAGCTCCAGGCCGCCACCAGCAGAAGACCGATAGGCAGAAGGACCATATCATCCTTGGTGGTGTTGAGACCGATCCGCTTGCGCATGATGAACAGCGGGAGGATGAACACCAGCAGGATCATGTCCTTCGCGAAACTTTCCCATGGCGTAAGACTGCGGCCCACCGAACCCTTCATGGCATCGCCGAAGCAACCACAATCGGTGACACAGGTCACGCTTTTCTCCACCTCTTCGCCATTCATCATCACCGTGTATGTGCCTTGTGGATCGCAGGTGGCGGTGTAAGCGGTGAGCCAGCCGAAGAACAGTGTGAGCAGCAACAATGCCCAGGTGGCGATCTTCATTCTTCCCCCTACCAGGACGGCGAACCCGAGCACCACTTCGGCCAGGCACGCCAGTATCGCCAGAGTGAGCGCCCAGGGTTCAAGCCATACCAGGTCCAACGCGCTTTCTGCAAAATATTCCTCCAGTTTATAGGAGAAGCCGAGGGGATCGTTCGCTTTGATGAGGCCGCTCACGATGAAGAGCGAACCCACTATCAGCCGGCAGATCAGGATCAATATGCGCATGAGGTTTCCGATGGTATGCAGGCGAAATTAGACTTCGATCGCACAGGGCTGCCCGGTTTAACAGCCGGTTAAGAAGATGCGATCGTTGATCGGCAGCTCATCCACCATCGGGCGGGAGCTTCGACCAGGTCCTCAATAGCTTGAACATCGAGGATACTTTTAATGGCGTAACGACATGTAATTTCACGCAATGGAAAGATCATTACTAGTTGCATTCATACTGACATCCGTGATGAGCAATGCACAAGTGGCCGAGTCGGTAGTGACCGTACCAACGCCAGTGAGGGTGCAGGTTTATCCGATCCATCATTCTGCACTGGCCTTGGAATGGAACATGAAGTACATCCTGGTGGATCCACATGGCGACCCGGAACTATATCGGGATATGCAAACGCCGGCACTGGTATTGATCACCGACATCCATGGCGATCATCTGGACACCATCACACTGCGCTCACTGGAGCTTTCGGAAGCCCGGATCTTCGCGCCCAAAGCGGTGCATGATCTGCTACCTGCGGATCTGAAGGATAAAGCTGTTGTGATGAACAACGGCGATGTTCAGGAGGGCATCGGGATAAAGATCGAGGCCGTACCGATGTACAACATGCCCGATCCGAATGATGCCAGGCACCCGAAAGGCCGCGGCAATGGCTATGTGATCGATACGGGCAATGAACGGATCTACATCAGCGGCGATACGGAGGATATTCCCGAAATGCGGTCCTTGAAGGATATCGATATCGCTTTTGTCTGCATGAACCTGCCGTACACCATGACAGTGGAACAGGCCGCATCGGCTGTATTGGAATTCAAGCCGAAGAGCGTCTACCCGTACCACTATCGTGGCAAGGATGGCTTCAGTGATGTGGAGCGTTTCCAGCAGTTGGTGAACGATGGTGATGCTGCGATCGAAGTGCGGTTGGAGGAGTGGTATTGATCGGGGTCGGATAAGTTTCGTCACTACGGGATCTGCGTAAGTGGCCAAGGTAGAAAGCCCGCAGGCAGCGCTCTGGCAGCCGAGGACTTGTAACCGAAGACACGCCCTGACAGGATCCCGCCCTCACTTTCCCGAACACAAGAAAGCCCCCGGCCAAATGCCGGAGGCTCCCTCACAAGCAACCGCTCTCCTTACCGAGAACGAATGCCTGGGCAGATCAGTTGAGAATGACCGCGATCTGGCCTACGGGTGGCGCATCCACCACCTGCAGGGCTTTCGAGTAATCCAGGATGGATCTTACTGTTGATGTCTTCGGGCCGTATTCAATTTCCTTCTCCATGATCCTTTCTGCACGACGGCGTTGAGCGTTCTTCCTGAGGGTAGAATGTGTCATGTAGTTGTGGGCTTATGTGGTTCGTCTTACGGATATTACCGTATTCTGCTGGTGAACGCCCGTTGATATACCCGTATTGCGCAACCCATAAAAAAGGAACGGCGGCCTCATGAGAGCCGCCGTTCCAGTGTCGATCCGTGATGCTTACGCCCGCTCCAGGTACATGTCGTGCTGCTTGATCATCTTTCGCATGTTGATCAAGGCATAGCGCATGCGGCCCAGCGCCGTATTGATGCTTACATCGGTCTGCTCGGCGATCTCCTTGAAGCTCATGCCGAGGTAGGTGCGCATGATCACCACTTCGCGCTGTTCTTCGGGCAGGTGATCGATGAGCTTGCGTACGTCCTCATCAATCTGCACGTTCACGAGCTGCTGCTCCATGTTCTTGCCGGTCTGTGCGTGCGTGGCGAAGACATCGTGGTCATCATTGCTGCGCACCATGGGCATCTTTTTGTTCCGGCGGAAATGGTCTATGACCAGGTTGTGCGCGATGCGCATGACCCAGGGAAGGAACTTGCCCTCCTCGTTGTAGCGACCCGTCTTCAGGGTGTGCACCACCTTTATGAAGGCTTCCTGGAAAAGATCCTCGGTTACCTCCCGGTCGCGTACCATGAGGTAGATGTGGCTCCAGACCTTTCGCTTGTGGCGATGGAGCAATGTTTCGAACGCCTGCTCGTTACCTTCCAGGTACAGGCGAACGAGTTCCTGATCGTTGAATACGGCAGTCTCTGAGCGGTTACGCTTGATCGATGGCATGGCCTTCCCTGTTTTAAGTCCGTGAATGGATCGACTTGTGAGGGTAGAGGTCTATGCTATCGGATCTTGTTCTTTAAGTGATGGTCCGTGGCGGACCGTTCAAGCGTTGCGTGGCTGGTTGTTCGGTTGGAACGATGGCCGATCGACCTTATTGCGTGAGCGGCGAACTTTCCGTTGAACATTCCAAAGATAGCGACCAGCCTTCA
The DNA here is from genome assembly GCA_023430325.1 of Bacteroidota bacterium. Classification (GTDB taxonomy): domain Bacteria; phylum Bacteroidota; class Bacteroidia; order Flavobacteriales_F; family PHOS-HE28; genus PHOS-HE28. The sequence continues at coordinate 4,940 of JAEZAU010000186.1, forward strand.
AAAAAGGAAGTACCGTTGCCTAATTTTGCGCCCCCTTTGCCTACCCAGAAAGCTACCGATACTTCGCGAAAGGTCATTTCCAATGGCCAGAACCCCGCCCCCAAAGGCCGATCAGGCTTCATTCGGGTGCAGGGAGCGCGCGTCCATAACCTGAAGAACATCAGCGTGGACATCCCGCGCGGCAAGCTGGTGGTGGTCACCGGATTGAGCGGCAGCGGAAAGAGCAGCCTGGCGTTCGATACGTTGTACGCTGAAGGCCAGCGCCGCTATGTGGAAAGCCTCAGCAGCTATGCGCGCCAATTCCTGGGCCGCCTGGAGAAGCCCGATGTGGATCGCATCATCGGTATAAGCCCGGCGATCGCGATCGAACAAAAGGTGATGACCAGCAATCCGCGAAGCACTGTGGGGACAAGTACCGAAGTCTACGATCACCTGAAGTTGCTTTTCGCCCGGGCCGGACGCACCGTTTCCCCCGTCACCGGCAATGAGGTGAAGCGCAATACGATCGAAGATGTCGTGCAGGGCGTATTGAGCTATCCGGAAGGAAGCACCGTATTGATCCTTGCCCCCATTCATGTGCCCGCTGGCCGTGATCTACGTCAGCATCTGGAGATCCTTCAGCAGCAAGGATTCGCCCGCGTGCATGATGGAAAGGAGATCCACCGGATGGAGGATCTTCTGGAAGGAAAGAAACAACTGAAAGGCACATGGTTCCTGGTGATCGATCGTGTGGTGGTGGAGCATGAAGGTGTGGGTGATGAACGGATCGATAGCGAGATCGAGAGCCGCGCTGCCGACAGTGCCGAAGCAGCTTTCTTTGAAGGTCAGGGTGAACTTATTCTCCTGGGTGAAGATGCAAAAGGGAAACAGCGCCAACTGGGCTTCAGCGATAAGTTCGAGGCCGATGGATTGAAGTTCGAGGAACCTTCACCGAACCTTTTCAGCTTCAATGATCCGATCGGAGCATGCCCGCGATGCGAAGGCTATGGGAACGTGATCGGCATCGATCCGGACCTGGTGATCCCCGACAAGAGCCTCAGCGTTTACGATAATGCCGTGGCACCCTGGCGTGGCGAAAAGCTTAGCGAATGGAAGGAGGATTTCATCCGCGATAGTTCGAAGCATGATTTCCCGATCCACCGCCCGTACCGCGAACTGACCGCCGTCCAGCGGGATCTGCTTTGGAAAGGTGCCCGCGGCGTGCGCGGCATCGATCGGTTCTTCGACTATGTGGAAGAGAAGAGCTACAAGATCCAGTACCGCGTACTTGCCAGCCGCTACCGCGGGAAAACGACCTGCCCGGAATGTGAAGGCACACGCCTGCGAAAGGAGGCCCGCTATGTAAAGGTCGGTGGCCGCGATATCACCCAACTCGCCCGGTTGCCGCTGCAGGAAAGTCTGGGGTTCTTTCGCGATCTTCAACTCAACGAGCATGATCAGCGGATCGCCTCACGCTTGTTGAAAGAGATCACCAACCGCCTGCAATATCTCGTGGATGTCGGTGTCGGCTACCTCACCATGGATCGGCGCAGCAACACGCTAAGCGGTGGCGAAACACAGCGGATCGACCTCGCGACGAGCCTCGGCAGCAGCCTCGTGGGGAGCATGTACATTTTGGATGAACCGAGCATCGGGCTTCACACGCGCGATACGCATCGCCTGATCCAAGTGCTTATCAAGCTGCGCGATCTGGGCAATACGGTGATCGTGGTGGAACACGATGAAGAAGTGATGCGCGCCGCGGATCACATTATCGACATGGGGCCGATGGCCGGCACGCACGGCGGACAGGTCGTCTTCACCGGAACGCACGCCGATCTGGTAAAAAGCGACAGCCTAACCGCGAAATACCTCACCGGAAGAGAGAAGATCCCGATCCCGAAACGGCGCCGGTCGGTGAAGGACAAACTGATCCTGCGCGGTGCGCGTGAACACAATCTCAAGAACATCGATGTCGCTTTTCCGCTGAACATGCTCACGGTGGTAACCGGTGTGAGCGGAAGCGGAAAGACCACGTTGGTGAAACGGATCCTCTACCCTGCCCTCAAACGCGAACTCGAAGGTTTCAGCGACCGGCCCGGTGATCATAGCGGGATCGAAGGCGACATCCATCGCATACAGGCCGTGGAAATGGTGGATCAGGATCCGATCGGCCGGTCATCGCGAAGCAATCCGGTCACATATGTGAAGGCGTGGGACGAGATCCGCCAACTGTACAGCGACCAGGAATTGGCGAAGGTTCGCGGCTACAAGCCGAGCTTTTTCAGTTTCAATGTTGATGGCGGCCGTTGCGAGCAATGCCAGGGCGAAGGCGAAGTGCACATCGAAATGCAGTTCATGGCCGACATCAACCTTACCTGTGATGCCT
>JAEZAU010000187.1 GCA_023430325.1 Bacteroidota bacterium
TTTGCCGATCGTATCAAGTTTCGTTGCACGTGCCACTACTGACCGGCACCCATCTGCAACGACGGCATTTCCATGATCTGGTAGCCGCTGATGTCGAAGAGGCTTTGATCCACTTCGCCCACTTTGAGGTCTCGCACGTACATCACCACCTTATCCTTCTTGTCGGTGCTTTCCCATGTCATCTCCATGGGCAGGCCATCGGTGTAATTCTGTGGTTGGGTCTTGCTTTTCGCACCCGATTGTGCGCCCGAGATATGCTCGAAGGGTGACTTCAACTCCTCGGCGATCCAACCTTCCCAGGTGCCTTTTTTATCGCTTCCGATGTATTTGCGGCAGACATGTCCCTCGATGTTTTTGGTCTCATCGGTGCGTTCCATCTTGAAGTCTTCATTCTCGACATTGTCCTTCACTTTGTGGCGCTTCTGTTTCATCGCCATTTTCCCGCCCTTCTCATCGGTCATCAGCATGTATTGGTGATCGCCTTTCAGGTCCACGAGGATCTTCATCTCGCCGGATTTCTGGTCCATCTGCGGCTGGAAGAGCACTTTGTCCGGCGTGCTCCAATACTTCATGTTCACAGGACTGTCCTTGTCCTCGACACCTTTCTTGAAAGTGTGCATCTCCAGAGTGACAGAACCGGTGAAGGGAGCGGCGTCCTGGGCGAATGCGGCTGTGATCAGAACGATCGATAGGAGGGAAAGCAAATGTTTCATGAGGAGTGATTGAAGGGTCCAAATTAATGGACCGGGGCGGCGATCAGATCACACCATCCTTGATCACCAACCTCCGATCGGCCATTTCGGCCAATTCTTCGTTGTGCGTAACGATCACAAAGGTCTGGCCGAATTCCTCGCGAAGCTCGAAGAAGAGCGAATGCAACTCACGAGCGTGTTTTGAATCCAGATTGCCAGAGGGTTCATCGGCGAGAACTACCGCCGGGTTGTTAAAGAGCGCGCGGGCCACGGCCACGCGTTGTTGTTCGCCACCGCTCATCTGCCCGGGTTTGTGATCGGCGCGGGCGAGTACGTTCAAACGTTGCAGAAGTTGTTTTGCGCGCGGCTCCAGTTCCTTCGGGCTTTTCCCTGCGATCAGGCCGGGCATCATGGTATTCTCCAATGCGGTGAATTCGGGCAGCAGATGATGGAATTGGAAGACGAAGCCGATGTGCCTGTTGCGGAAATTGCTGAGCGCCTTCGTGTTCATGCGCATCACATCCTCACCCGCGATGACCAGTTCGCCGCTATCGGCCTTGTCCAGTGTGCCGATGATCTGCAGCAGCGTGCTTTTGCCGGCACCACTGGCGCCCACGATGCTCACCACTTCGCCCTTCGCCACGTTAAGGTCAACACCTTTCAGTACATGCAGGTCGCCGTATTTCTTGCGGATCGAGGAGGCTTTGATCATCGGTGCAAAGAACGGGACCGAAAGGCTGAATATCGGATGTACAGAATTATGTACATTTGCGATCATGCAAGCCGTTACGATCACTCAGCTTCGCAGTAACATCAAGAAATATCTTGATCTGGTGAGCAGATCGCTGGATGTGTTGATCATACCGCGAACAAAAGCGGATGATGCTGTGGTGATCATGTCGTTGAAGGAATACAATTCTCTTCAAGAGACCGGCCATCTTCTTTCCACCGGCGCGAACCGCGAACGGTTGCAGCGTTCGCTGGATGAGATGAAGCGCGGGAAGACAAGGAAGTTCGATCTGGAAGGGGAGGATGAACTTTGAATTCACCGAGACCGGTTGGAGCGATCTGGAATATTGGATGGAACATGATCCGGATGTACTTCTTCGGATCAAGGATCTGCTGAAAGATATCAGACGTACGCCGTTCGAAGGAATGGGAAAGCCAGAACCGCTGAAGTACGATCTGAAAGGCTGTTGGTCACGGCGGATCACCAAAGAACATCGGCTGGTATACAGGATCGAAGGCAGGAAGGGGAAGGATCAAAAATGTTATGTACTTCAATGCCGATTCCATTACGAGAATTGAAGAAGCGCATGACAATGACAGGATTTCCCTTTGCCAGCACCGGAACTGCGTAAGTGGCGAAGGCGGAAAGCCCACAGGCCCTCACCCCGGCCCTCTCCCCACCTCACCCTCTTTCTCCCTCTCCGGAAGAGAGGGAAGATCTTTGAGAGGGTGCGAAGCGGAAGAAAGTACCTGGCCGAGGACTTGCAGCCGCAGCCACGACCTGAACAAGATCCCGCCCAAAAAAGAATTGATCACGAGCGATCGGTGGCCGAAGTTTCCGCCAGCAGACGGCCTGCTTCGCGCACATCATCGGCAGCTGGATCCTCGAATACCTGCAGGTGGAAGTATTTGATCGCGGCGAGCAGGTGATCGAAGATGTCCGCCTGGATCGGTTCGTATTCCACCCATTTCACTGTACTGGTGAAGCAATAGATCTCCAGCGGAAGGCCGTGTTGATCGGGTGCGAGCTGACGCACCATCAAGGTCATGCCCTGGTTGATCTGCGGATGTTTTCGCAGATAGGTGTCCACGTAGCGACGAAAGAGTCCGATGTTGGTCATGCGCCGACCATTGACCAGCATGGAATGGTCCACCTGGTTCTCTTCGTTGAAGCGCCGGATCTCTTCACGCCGATCCTGGATGTAGCCCTTGAGAAGCTGGATGCGAGTGAGCTCATCGATCTCGGCCGGTTCCAGATACCTGATGCTGCTGATCTTGATGCGGATGCTGCGTTTGATGCGCCGCCCACCGCTTTCCTGCATGCCGCGCCAGTTCTGGAAGGAATCGGAGATGAGCGCGTACGTGGGGATCGTTGTCACGGTCTTGTCCCAGTTGATCACTTTCACCGTGGTGAGGTTGATCTCCACCACATCGCCATCTGCGCCGTACTTGGTCATGGTGATCCAATCGCCGATGCGCACCATGTCGTTGGCGCTGATCTGTATGCTGGCCACGAAGCCCAGGATCGTATCCTTGAAGATGAGCAGGAGCACTGCCGAAGCCGCGCCCATGGCAGTAAGGAAGGTGAGGGCCGATCGGCCGGTGAGCTGCGAGAAAATGAGCACCCCGCCGATGATGAAAAGCACCAGGCTGATAACCTGCGCATAACTGTCCAGCGGCTTGTCCTTGAACGCCTCGAGGCCCTGCAACGTGTTACGCCCCGCGTGGATGAAGGATCGGAAAATGCGGATGAAGAGGACGATGAAGAACACGCTGAACAACCGCTGCATCACCATGGCCCACCATGGGAACTCCTGGAACACCAGCGGGATCAAATTGTACATGATGATCAGCGGAACCAGGCGGGCGACGTAACGCGGCACATGTTGCCTCAGCAGCTGATCGTCGAAATTGGTGTTGGTGCGTCGCGAGAGGCGGGTGAGGCCGGTGGTGAGCACCAGGTTCAGCAGGCGCGTGAGCAGCCACATCGCCAGCAGGATCACTAGGATATTGATCAGCAGCGCCACCCAGTTCACATGGCCGGGGGCAAGGCCAAGGTCGATCAGAAATTGCTTGAGCCTTACATCCAGTTCGATCAGGTCTATTTCGTCCATCCGCTTCAATGCTATGCAAAGAAAGAGATCGGATCATTTTGTGAGAGAACAGAAGCTGCGTAAGTGGTGAAGGCGGAAAGCCCACAGGCAGCGCCATCGGCGCGGCCGAGGACTTGCAGCCGCAGCCACGACCTGACAGAAACCCGCCCAAGAAAATCACACTGCTCAAGGAACCACG
>JAEZAU010000211.1 GCA_023430325.1 Bacteroidota bacterium
CGTCACCGGGCTATACGCTGCAACTCCTCGCACGGCCAAAAGCGCCGTGCTGCGGGGTTTCCGCTGCTATCCCTTTCGCGCTGGCGCTGGCCAGGTGATCAGTGGAACATCAACCAGAAGGTGATGATGCCCCCGAAATATCCCAAAGCTGCCGGGAAGGCCACACGCTTAACATACCACAGGAAATCGATCCCCAGGATGCCCATGGCCGCCACACCGGCCGCCGAGCCGATGATCAGGATACTTCCACCTGTACCTGCGCAATAGGCCAGAAGTTCCCAGAACGGATCGTCCACGGGGAATTGTGTCATCGGATACATGCCCATGGCGGCGGCCACCAACGGTACGTTGTCTACTATGGCGGAAAGCACACCGATCACAGTATTCACCGCGTAGATGTTCCCGAAGTTCTGATCAAGGAACTTGGCAGCATCGGTCAAATGGCCGGCCACCTGCAGACCTGCCACGGCCGTAAGTATCCCGAGGAAGAACAGGACGCTGGGTACATCTATCCGGCGAAGTACGGATGTGACCCTCAAGTGGCCCATATCGGTCTCTATCTTGTTCTTGTGGATCACTTCGGTGATCATCCAAAGGATGCCAAGGCCCAGAAGAATGCCCATATAGGGTGGCAGATGTGTCAGTGTCTTGAATACAGGTACTCCCAGCAGTGCGAACAATCCTACAAAGAAGACCAGCAGCTGTTCATTTCGCGGCACGGCCACATGATCCACGTTGTTCTCTGCGGTAGCCAGAGGCCTTTGAATGTTCCCTTTGAAGGTGAACGTGTAATAGATCAGCGGCAATATCAGGCACACCAGGCTCGGCACGATGAGTTTGGCCACGATGTTGGCTGCGGTGACCTGGCCGCCAATCCAGAGCATGATGGTGGTAACATCCCCGATGGGGCTCCATGCTCCGCCTGAGTTGGCGGAAATGACGACTATGCCCGCCATTGTCCACAGATCGTTCCTGTCCTTGATCAACTTGCGCAGCAGCGCGCACATCACGATCGCCGTGGTCATATTGTCCAGAGCGGCGCTGAGGAAGAAGGTGAGCGGTCCCACGACCCAGATGAGCATTGTTTTGCTCTGGCCGGTGATGCGGTCTGTGATGATGCGGAAACCTTCGTGCGCATCGATCAGCTCAACGATGGTCATTGCACCCATGAGGAAGAAAAGGATGCTTGCTATCTCGCCCAAATGCTCCAGTAGGTGATGCGTTATGGCCTCGCTACCACCGTGATCGCCGGCTGGGAACAACGTGGCCTGCCCTACCATGATGAGCACCCAAATGAGAACGCCGGTCACCAGGGCCGAAGCAGCTTTGTTGATGTTCAACGGATGCTCCAGGGCAATAGCCAGGTAGCCGACGACAAAGACCAGGGCGATGAACAGGTACATGAGATGAGGGTTCCGGAATTCGGGCGCAAAAATGCGGCACTATGTCGAGCAGCACAAGGAGCGGGGGAAATTTATCTTCCCAGGCATGATGTGCGTGAGGGACATTCGTGGAAAGCCCGCAGCGCAGCGAGGACTTGTAACATTGGCCCGACCCCGCCTGCGGCCATATACCCGGCCGCAGGCCACGAATGATCAAAAGCGGGGACACGCCCAAAAAGGTCCCTGAAGACGACCGATGGTACTGTGGGAAGACCGATACTTTTACGCCAGTGAAGACGGGCTGGAGCAACATTCGCCTGCAGACCTGGGTGCTGGTGGCCGGGGCCGTGCTCATGCTGATCAAGTTCCTGGCCTGGTGGAGGACCGGTAGCAACACGATCCTTTCCGACGCATTGGAGAGCATAGTGAACGTGGTGGCCGGTGCGTTCGCCCTGTACAGCCTGGTGCTTTCCGCCAAGCCACGAGATCGGGAGCACCCGTACGGCCATGGCAAGGTGGAGTTCATTTCGGCAGGGATCGAAGGGGGACTAGTGATAATTGCTGGAGCGTTCATCATCTGGCGTGCGATCGGAGCCTTGCTTGAAGGATCGGCTCCTCACGACCTGATGACAGGCATTATACTGACCACAGCAGCGGGTGGTGTGAACCTGACCCTGGGTCTTGCACTTCGCAAACGCGGTATACGCGACCATTCCCTGGTGATGGAGGCCAGCGGAGCGCATCTCCTCAGCGATGCTTATAGTACGATCGCCATGATCCTGGGGTTGGTAATGATGAAGATCACCGGGCTTCTCTGGCTCGATCAGTTGTTCGCGATCGCTTTTGCCATCTACATCATCATTACAGGAATGCGTGTTTTCAGGCGGTCGGTGGCCGGCATCATGGACGAGGCCGATCTGGAGACCGCAGCGGGTGTGATCGAATTGCTGGAAAAGGAACGCAGACCGCCATGGATAGACCTGCATAATTTCAGGATGATCAAGTACGGCGCGGTACTGCACATCGATTGTCATTCAACCCTGCCCTGGTATTTCACGCTGGAGGCCGCCCACAATGAGATCTCCATCATGGAACGGTTGGTGAATGAACAGAGCGGCCGCGTGGTGGAGCTTTTCATCCATATGGACCCGTGCATACCGAAGAGCTGCGCCATATGCGCCATGCCGGAGTGTCCGGTGCGCCGCCAGCCCTTGCAAAAGTTGGTACCCTGGAGCCTTGATACCGTGCTGGCGAACGAGAAGCATGGTGTTGTTTCCAACGAAATGTGATCCATACACCGGCGCGGTCTATATTTGCAGCCCCTGAGCCGAAAGGCTTTCATACCGAAGTGGCGGAATTGGTAGACGCGCACGTTTCAGGGGCGTGTGACCGAAAGGTTGTGCGGGTTCGAGTCCCGCCTTCGGTACTTTTGTCAGCGCGATCTGCGCTTAGTGCGGCATCTGCAAGGAAGCCGCCGTTCATGCCAGCGATAGGACCTGCTCTGATCCTGCGTATCGGCGATCACTCGACCAAAGGGCCGTTCTACCGCACCAAGGTCACATGCCCGTGATGCGTGGTCACCGGTTGATCGGAGCATAGGTCCTTGAGGGTGATGATATAGAAGTAGGTGCCGTCAGGCACTTTTTCCGCTGAATTGTCCAGGCCGCCGTTCCAACCGGCAGAAGGGTTCGTGGCAGTGTACATCAACTGGCCCCACCTGTTGTAGATCTCCATGTTGAACTGGTCTATCGCCAGTCCGGTGACCTGGAAGGTATCATTCTGCAGATCGCCGTTGGGTGAGAATACGTTCGGTATGGAAGCCATGCCCACTTCACCTGTGGCCAGTGTTACCAAGATGGTATCCTGGAAGGGACAGCCGTATGGATCGATGGCAGAGAAGCTGTACTCCCCGCCTTCGGCAGGTATGATCGTGGGCGTCTCATCACCGGTGCTCCAGATAATGGAGGTTGGTATGAACGTTGGCCCGATCGACATGGTGGACCCAGGGCAGATCAACGCATCTACAGCCGGTGCGATCGGTGGTTGTGCAACGACCTCCACCGTATCTGCTCCTGCACAGAGCCCATTGTTCACCGCAATGGAATAAATGCCGGGCTCCGTAACGGTGATCGATGGTGTGAACGCACCGGTGGACCATAGATAGAACGTAAAACCTGTTGGTACGCTCAATTGGATCGGAAGACCATCACAAAGGGCAACGGGTGAAGGAAGATCAAGTGGAATGTCGGGCGGATCGAGCACTATGGTGGTCATGAACTCCGCCGTATCAGGGCATACCGGATCTATAAGGTTCACAGTTACATCATATGCACCCGGAAGCTGATAGAAATGGGAAGTGGATGTTCCTGTGGTGCCATCACCGAAATCCCAGTAGAATTCCGTGCTTCCCGTGCTCGTGTTGGTGAGGTCGACGGTGAAGCCCTGGCATGAGCTGTTGGTGGTGTATGTGAACGATGGTTGCAGATCCGCCGGACCTACGATCGTTATCTGCGCGAACGCTGTATCCGAAAAGTTGCAGGAATTGGTATCGATGCCGACGAGCATCACTGAATAAGAACCGGGTTCTGCATACGTATGCTCGATCTGCTGGCCCGTGAGCATGGTGCCATCATCCATGGTCCACTCCCACTCGTTGGCGTTACCCAATGCAGTGAAGGTGACCGGCGTACCCAGACAGGCCACCAGACCATCGGCATCCACCTCGATCTGTGCCTGCACGTTCTGTTCAAAATCGATCTTGAAGACGCCCAGATTACAGTTGGAACTATTGTTCGTATTGCTCCAGGCACCCGGCGTGGTCGGGAAAAGGCTGTTGCCGCCGCAGCCTGCGCATACCGCTTCATACACTACTCCGTTCTTATCGAACCGCGAAGTGCCACCATCCACATGTTCCTGCGAACCATTCCCGCCAAAGAACGTGGCATAGCCCAGTTCCACAGCATCAGGTTCAAGCATGGCCAGCCAGAAGTCGCCGCCATCGGTGGTGGGTTGGAACGCATCTGTGGTCACAGGCAATCCCATGGTACTGCCTAATACTCCGGCCATGCCCGATCCGTTGGTGGTGGATCCCCAACCACTCAGGTAGATCTGCCCGCAGTTGCTCACCAGGAATGCAGTGAGCGAAAGGTTCTCATTGCCCGTACTTCCGATGCGCGTGGTCCATAACGAATTGGAGAGCGAGTTATCGAACTTGTGCAGGAACTGCATGCCTTGGGGCGTGCTGAACTGACCAGGTGTCACGGGATAAACCCCGAGCGTGGAACCGACCACATACACATCATCGGCAAGATCCACTTGTACGAAATAGGCCTGATCGAGCGATGATGTGCCGAGATAAGTTGCTGCCGTAAGGTTTCCACCACCACCGGGGAACTTCGCGATATACCCATCGGCCACTCCATTGAAAGAGCTTCCAGCGGGCGTACCGGCAAGTGGCAGATCGCTGCTCGTTGTTCCACCTGAAATGAAGATGTTACCGCTGGAATCCATCTGTACACCGTAACCTGCTTCATGGCCTGTACCACCGTAATAAGTGGCGGACAGCATTTGTGAAAGAGCCGGGTCCATGCGGAAGAGATAAGCGTCCATTCCGCCGGCCAACGAAGATTGGAAAGCATCTGGTGTTACCACCAGATCGGTGCTCAATGTGGTGGTGACCACCACAGGTTCTTCATCCGCATTGAGTATGATCTCGCCGCGGAACGGATCGCCGTAGTTGCGATTGAGCGGTGGTTCCTGGTTCAGGCCATCATTGCCCGTACCGCCAACATAGGTGGATCCGATCAGTTCGGTGGCCGTTGAGTTGAAGTGTGACACCACCAGGTCGGCGCCGTTGGTGAAGGTGAAGCCATAGGAAGTGCCCGAAAAAGGAGGCAGCGTTCCACCGTTGAAACTTGTATCGAATGCATCTGCAGTGACCGGGAAATCGCTCGATCCGGTGGAAGCGATCAGGTAAAGTTCATCCTGGGAATTCACCACAAGGCTGTGCGGCATCTCACTTCCTGTTCCTCCGAGATAAGTGCTCCAGACCAGATCCGAGCCATCCGGTGTGAACTTCGAAATGCCGATATCGCAGGTAGAGGAAGGCAGACCGGCGTAATCACTCTGCACCACGCCAGGCGTTACTGGATAACCGGACTCACGGATGATCCCGGACCCATACAAATGACCTGTGGCATCATATGTTGCAGTGGATCCGAAATTGTCGCCGGTACTTCCTGTGAAACTGCTGAAGACAACCACCGGATCGATGACCAAAGGATATCGTGGATCGTGAGCATCAAGATGGAACGTGATGCGATCGCCCTTCAATTCGTATTCGCAGCGGATCGCTCTGCGCTCTCCTTCCACATCCTGCCATGCAACAGGCCGATGCTCGATCACATCACCGGCCGTGGTCTTGATGTACAGCAGGCCTTCATTCAAGAATATCTCATCCTGGCCTTCATAACGCATCTTGATCAATGATGGATCGGCCCCTGCTGTTACCAACCAGTCATACTTCAATCCGTCATGTCCATCCACTTTTAGATCGATGCCGGGATAGACATCCTGCAGTTCCACTTCGGCGAAGACCTCGCATTGCGAAGCCCATTTTGACCGATCGCTGCCCAGAAAATAATTCACATGGTAGGGCAGCTTATGTGAGCCTGTGTTCGAAGCCGCGGAACCACCTTCAAAATGCACCCGGAACGCATGCTGACGAAAAGGTTCTGGAATCGCGTTGGTGCCATGCGTATGCATGCTGCCACCTTTCTGCAGCAGATAGGTGAAGGCCGATCGCTCCACGAAGACCGCCCCGCCAGGCGTTAGCGCCCGATAAAGGACTTGTTGCGGCCATTGCCCCCGGTTCTGATGGAACTGGAGGCCGGTGGAATGATCATGGGCGACGGCGGCTGTGGCGATCGTGATGCTGAGCAGGACCAGTTGGCGAGGACGGATCATGTGGCAAAAGGTAATGTATCGGCACGCTCCTTCTGCAAAACCCGATCAGCGCAGCAATGTAACGTGGCCTTTTTCAGTGGTCAGCGGCTCATTGGCACAGTAGTCCTTGAATGTGATGATGTAATAATAGGTCCCATCAGGTACCTTGTCGGCGGAGTTGTCCACTCCCCCATTCCAGCCCAAATTCGGGTTGGAGGTCTCGTACATCATCTGCCCCCAACGATTGTACACTTCCATTCGGAACTGGTCGATCCCAAGGGACATCACCTCGAACTTGTCGTTCATCCCGTCATTGTTCGGGGTAAAGACGTTCGGCACACGCGCGGCAAGCTCTTCAGGCGCGATCATCTGCACCTGGATGGTATCATAACGAAGACAGCCGAACTCGTCGGTGGCGATGAAGGAGTATTCACCTGGCAGATCCACCACCGTGTTCGCGCTATCTGCTCCATGGCTCCATGTGATCTGGCTTACTGTGAATGGTGCTGAGAGTGTGATCTCCAACCCAGGACAGCCGAAGGCATCAACGGCTTTGGGCACTTCAGGCACAGCGAGCACCGTGATGGTATCCATAGCACTACAGAGGCCATCGATCACTTCAACGGAATACTCTCCGATCTCATCCACGGTGATGGTCGGTGTGGTCGCGGTAGTGGACCAGTAATACGATTCATAACCAGTGCCGGCCGATAATTGGACGGTACTTCCATCACACAAATAGACCGGCGATTCCAGTTCATATTCCATGTATGGCGGTGGTATATCGATGATGGTCATGGTGGAATCACTACCACCACAGATCTCATCTTCGATGGTAAGCCATACCACGTATTGACCAGGGGAATTGTACGGATGTGTGGGGCTCGGCGCATTGCTGCTCTGTCCATCCCCGAACTCCCAGGTGATCTCGCTTGCGGGTGTGCTCGTGTTGGTGAACGAAGCACCGAGGCCATCGCATGAACTGATCACTTCCACATTGAACGAAGCAGCCGGGGCAGTACCACTGCTCACTGTTACAGTGATGAACGTGGTATCAGAGACATTGCAGGAGGCCGGATCGATGCCGATCAAAGTGACATCGTATACCCCTGGATCGGTGTAAGTATGAGTGAAGACGGTGCCGGTTGAACCAGGCGAACCATCTCCTGGATCCCAGTAATAGACTGGCGAATTCCCGCTTCCGTTGAATGTGAAGGTCGCGGGTGTACAACCGGTGATATCATCGGTCTGGATATTGACCTGCACGCCTGATTGTTCCATGTCTATCTTGAAGACGCCCATGTCCCAGGACACATAGTTATTGGGTGCGAAAGCCCATGAGGTGGTCTGCATGCTGTTGCCACCGCTGCAGACACCCTGATAAACGATACCGTTCTTATCAAAGCGGCTTGTACCACCATCCACGTGACTTCCTCCGTAATAGGTGCCATACAGATGGGCCTGCATATCCACATCGAAAACAGAAAGGTAGAAACCACCTTGCGTATACAAGGCATCGGGTGAAAGGGGAAAGCTTCCGGAAACGGCATATCCACTTATATAGATACGATCGCATACATCGACCAGGAATGCTACGGGTGCCAGGCTGCCACCGACCACCGTTGTTACGGGTGCCGAGGAAAGGTCTTCCGAAAGCTTGGCGATGAAAATGTCACCATTTGCTGCTCCATAAGTGCCTGAAGGCTCGATCGCAATGGTTCCATCTGTCTGTCCATAGATCCAATAATCACCGTTGCTGTCCACATCAATGAAATAGGAACGATCCGTTGAAGATGTGCCGAAATAGGTGCCGGCCACCATCATCGTGAGATCCGGAGCTAGTCGCGCCACGAATGCATCCAGACCACCTGACAGCGTGTTCTGATAACTGCCCGATGTGACCTGAAGATCATTGCTGTCGGTGCTTCCGTTCACCACCAGATCGCCGTTCTGTGCAAGACGTATTCCCATGGCAGCATCGTCTCCCGATCCGCCCAGATAGGTGCTTGCAAGTAATTCGGTACATGATGGATCGAGCTTTACCACGACCCCATCCTGGCCACCACCGAAGGTTGCCTGCAAGGCTCCTGCGGTCACTGGAAAATCACTGGAAGAACTGAAGCTTGCCAGCAGAATGTTCTCCATCTGGTCCAGATAGACTTCACCCCTGTATTGTTCACCGTAGTTCCCCCAGATGGAATTTGTGCCATCCATGCCCGACCCACCAATGAAGGTGGATCCGATCAGTGTTGTTCCATCGCTGGAGATCCTTGTCACGGTGATATCCTGGCCACCATCCAGCGTGGCATCGTAAGCTCCGGAAGTGATCGGAAAATCAGATGAGTTCGAGCTGCCAAGAACGATCAATTCTCCCGCGGAATTGGCGATCAGGCTATGTGGATTTTCGCCATCATTGCCCCCGAGATAAGATGCCCATATCTGCGCACTGCCATCGGGGTTCAGCTTCGAGACGGAGATATCGGTCCCACCACCACCGAAACTGCTCTGGAAGGCGCCGGGAGTCACAGCATAGCTCGGTCCGAAATTCCGGGCGCCGGTATAAATGTTCCCAAAGTCATCATACGCCGCGCAGTGCCCGTAGTTACTGGCGCCTGTTGAACCCGAATAGGTCGCTGCAATGAGCGTTGGATCGATGATGATGCTTTCATCAGGATCGAATCCATTGGGGAAGACGAATCTCAATTCTTTTCCATGAAGTTCATACCTGCAATCGATCTTCCTGGCGTGATCATCGGCATAGAACACATCCGGAGTGAGTTCAAGCACCTCTCCCACCGATGTGCGCAATACCAATCTTCCTTCATCATCGACCATCATCTCTTCGAGCCCTTCATAAGCGAATCGGACCGAAGTGATATCGGCTCCTGGAGCAACGATAAGGTCGTACTTCAGGTGACCATCGATCGTACGAAGCACCATGTCCACACCAGGCCATACCGAGCGGTAGATGATCTCATCGAACAAGGGGACCCGGCTTACCCATTTCGATGGGTCGTTCCCGAGAAAATAATTGTGGTACGTGGTGGCCACCTCTCCTTTGACCAGGGTCATTTGCGGGGAAGGGTCCACGAAATTCATACGCCAGGCATGGCCCTTGAACCTGATCCCCCTGCGTTCGGCCTCTGTCATTCCCACGGCATCGTGCATCACCTGCGCAGCTCCATCCTCCAACTTCACGTACATGATGCTTTTCTCCTCCAGGAAGACCGAAGCGCCGTTCACATCATTGCGGAACAGAACGGCCTCATGCCACTGTCCCTTGTTCTGGATGAATCGCGTGGTGGACGCATGCTCGTGGTCATGATCGTTACCGGCCAGGGCGGCTACCGAAAACAACAAACATGAAGTGGCAAGAAGGGTTCTCATGTAGATCGAATGCAGGTTCTTGTTGGTATGAGTGCTCACTTCAGAACGGTGACATGGCCGATGACCTCCCGTTCCTCAGCATCACAAATGCCGGTGTATTTCAAGCGATAGACATAGACGTCGTTCTTCACAACGATACCGTTGAACTGGCCGTCCCATCCATCCTGCTGGCTGGTGGACTGGAAGATGTGTTCACCCCATCGGTTGAAAACGTCGAGCGTCACATCCTTTTCACCATATCCGACCACTTGGAAGACATCGTTCAACCCATCGCCATCCGGTGAGAAGGCGTTCGGCGCAAAGAGCTGCGGTTCCTCGTCCAAGGCTATCACTTTCACCGAGTCGGAATGCGGGCAACCGAGCAGATCGACCATATCATAATAATAGGTACCCTCACCCACTACTCGGGTGGTACGTTCATGGGTACCATTCTCCCATGCATAGGAAAGTCCTTCCAGCGGTATGGTAAGTTCCACCGATGCTTTGGGACACGCTTCCACCTCGTAGGCCGGGTCGTGCGTGGGTGCGTGAATGATGTTCGCCACAGCCTGGCCGAAGCAATCATCAGTGGTCACCGAAACGATGTACTCTCCCCCACCACTTACCACGATGCTCATTCCAGTTTCGCCAGTGTTCCAGCTGTAATCTCCTGGAGGTCCCTCTGCGATCAGTGTTGCGGTGGCTCCGGGACAGACCACCGAATCACCGACCACAACGATCGGCAGTTGGCCTGGAACTTCCACTTCCAAAGATGCCTGCTGATCATTTCCGCAACCCAGATCGGTGACCGTGAGCAGGATCGTATATGTTCCCGCAGATGTATACACATGCTCTGGCGGCGCGCCTTCATAAATGGTGCCATCGCCCATATCCCAACTGATCGAAATGCTATCTCCGGCGCTCTGGTCGACCGGTTGCACGGTGAGCAGACTGCAATGGCCTACCTGCTCCACATCGAAGGCAGCGATCACCGGCGTCAACGGATCGATGGTCACCTCGGTGGATGAAGTTGCTGGTGGTGAACAACCCAATGAATCCGATACCGTGAGCGTGATGGTATAAGTTCCAACCCCTGAAAAGGTGTGTTCAATGTTCTCCGTGACGTATTGGGCACCATCGCTCAGCTGCCAGTTGAAGATCATGTTGCTTCCTGAACTGTTGTTCTGCGTGGTGAGCAGAAGATCATCGCAATCGAAGATCTGTTCTGCGGTGAAATCCACGGCCACAGGCACCGATGGCACTACGGTGACCTGAAGAGTGGTATCGGCCATTTCCCCGCAGACGCTCGTATCATTCACCGTCATGGTAATGGTGTACGTACCAGGAGTCGTATATAAGTGATCGATGGTCTCGCCGGTAAGTTGAGTTCCATCACCCATATCCCACGTGATCACAGGCGCCAGGGCGATACTTGTACTCTCACAAAGCACACCCAGCTGATCACAACCAGGAGTTTCTTCCATGGTGAACGACGCTGTGACATCGACCTCTGGCTGAAGCTCTATTTGTTGCGAGACCGTATCCGCCGGACTGCATCCTGCTGGATCGTATGCGATCAACTGCACCGTGTATGTACCTGGAGCTGTGTAGATATGCACAGCATTCGTATCGGAAGATGTGGTTCCATCTCCGAACAACCAGGTGAATGCGATGTTATCTCCAGTGCTCAGGTTCTGCCCCTCTAGAAGGATCGATTGGCAATCAGGTACCTGTTCGATCGTCATATCCGCAGTTATGGGCTGTTGCTCTCCGATCACGATCTCCAGATAAGTGGTATCTGCAAGGTTGCATGTGAGCGAATCCATGGCGATCAACGTCACCGTATAGGTCCCTGGATCGGTATACAAGTGAGAAGGTTCGAACTCTTCGACCGTAGGTGATCCATCACCGAAATCCCATACCCACGTATCACCGGTGCTCGCGTTCGAGAAATCGATCTGGATCGGGGCACAACCCTGGTTCAACGTGCTTGCACCGGCTGCATTCACACCAGCCACCTGAAAATCGATCTTGAAGACCCCTATGTCCCAACCAATGGTCTGGTTGGTGGCCCATGCCCAGGGGGTGGTGTTCATGCTGCCCATGCCGCTGCAGACACCCTGATAAATGATGCCGTTCTTGTCGAAGCGGCTTGTGCCGCCATCCACATGGCTTCCGCCGAAATAGGTGCCGAACAGCAGGCTCTGCATGTCCACCTCGAAGGCGGCCAGATAGAAGGATCCGCTGGAAGCAAGAGAATTGGCGGTCAGTGGCAGACCAGAATCTGAATTGTAACCCGAGATGTAAATGTTGTCACAAACATCTACCAGGAAAGCAACGGGAGCCAGGGGCGATCCCCATTGCGAGCTTCCAAAAACTGTAGTGATCGGAGCACTGGCCAATGAATTATCGAACTTGGCGATGTAGATACGTCCGTTGGGTTCTCCCCATGTACCGGCCGGTTGGATCGGAATGGTCCCTTCGGTCTGTCCGTAGATCCAGATGTTGCTGTCCAGATCATGATCGATGAAGTAGGCACGATCGGCCGAAGCAGTGCCGAAAAATGTTGATGCCAGCAGGTTATTGCCATTCCCGTTAAGCTTCACTACGAAACCATCCGTGGCACCTTGGAATGCCGATTGGTAGCTGCCGGCGGTGGAGGGAAAATCGGAACTGTCGGTGTAACCACAAACTACGATCTGTCCATCCACAAGACGGATACCCATTCCGGAATCCAACTGGCTGCCACCGAGGAATGTACTGAACGTAAGAGCCGAGACGTTCGGGGAAAGGCCCAGGACCACGGCATCCTGACCGCCTCCCAATGTGGATTGATAAGCTCCGCCGGTAACAGGGAAATTGCTGGAGCTGGTGCAGCTTGCGATGAGAATATTATCCGCTGCATCCACGATGATCTCACCACGGTATGATTCCCCGTAATTGGCCCAGGCACCGTTCAAGCCATCGCTGTCCGAGCCACCAATGAACGTACTTCCGATCAACGAAGTGCCGTTCGCGTGCACTACCGTCACCGTCATATCGGTGCTGAAAGTCGCGCCACTGTTAAAGGTATTATCATACGCATTGGCAGTGACAGGGAAGTTGGATGAGCTGGTAGTGCCGAGGATGCAAAGCTGTCCCTGGCTGTTCACCACCATGCTATGCGGATTCTCCCCATCACTACCACCGAGATAGCTGGCCCAGACCAGGTCACTGCCATCAGCATTGTACTTGCTGAAGGACATATCCGTTCCACCTCCACCCATGGATGACTGGAACGCGCCTGTGGTCACCGGGTAGCTCGGCCCGAAGTTGCGTGCGCCCGTGTAAATGTTGCCTTGGATATCATAAGTGGCGCAGTGCCCATAATTGCTTGCTCCCGTGGCACCGCTCAGCGTACTGGCGATCAAGATCGGATCGATGGTGACCGAACGTGTTCCATCGTATCGATCCAACGAATAGCGCAACGATCCATTCTCAAGGACATAGCGGCATCCGATCGGTTCGCGGGCACCGTCGCTGTAAAAGGCTACAGGTGCCATTTCCATCACATCGCCCACCGAAGTGGTCAGCACAACATTCCCATCATCATTGATGAAGACCTTGTCCAGGCCGTCATAGCTCAATGCGATCAGCGAAGGATCGGCCGAAGGCGCAAGGACCAGATCATATTTCATGTTACCATCCACGCCGTGGTAGATCACGTCGATCCCAGGCCACACATCATCCAATTTCACCACGCCGAAAAGGCCTACTTCACTCACCCATTTCGAGGGATCGTTCCCATGGAAATAATTGTGATAGCCGTTGCCTTTTTCCATCGGAACGATGGCCGGATCGGCTGAAGCACCTTCAAAGCGAACGCGCCAGGAATGACCCTTTATCTTGAAAGCAGCCTGCTCCGCCGGGGACAACTCCATGAAGTCATGCAACTGCTGGAGCGACTGATCATCGATCTTCACCCAGCTCGATCCGTTCTTTTCCAGAAATACCGTGGCGCCGTTCACGCCTGTGCGGAAGAGCACTTCCTGGGGCCACTGGCCTTTGTTCTCGATGTACTGGACCTTCACCGGACCGTGATCGTGATCATGCTCAGCTGAGGCCGAAGCATTCACCATGGCGCACAGTAGTGATGCCGTAAGTAGTTCTTTGTACATGGAAATGCCGATCTGAGTATTTGAATGACGCCTTGTTAGTGCCCGAGGTTGTCCCAAGACCCAGGAAGATGATCACCTTATCCGGTATGGGATGACCTGTTAGGGCTCATCAAAATTTCATTCACACACCACGTCGGTCATCGTCCATTACGACAGAACGGCAAGACAGGCTGATGGACCGGAAAGATCAGCGGAACTGCAGATCGTACAATTTGCGATAATGGCCGTTCAAGGCAAGCAATTCCTGGTGATCGCCACTTTCAACTATCCGTCCCTTTTCCAGTACGAATATCCTCTGGGCCTTCTGTACCGTGCTGAGCCGATGGGCGATCACGATACTGGTGCGATCCCGCGTGATGCGATCGGTGGCCTGCTGTATCAACTGCTCGCTCATGCTGTCCACGCTGCTGGTGGCCTCATCAAGCACCAACAGTTTCGGCTTGTGCACTGCGGCACGAATGAACGCGATCAATTGCCGCTGGCCTACGCTCAAGATCCCACCACGTTCACGAACACTGGTATCGTAGCCTTCTGGCAGGCGCATGATGAATTCGTGTGCACCGACCTCTTTCGCCGCAGCGATCACTTCTTCACGGGTGATGTTCGGATCGTTCAGGGTGATGTTGTTGTGCACCGATTCGCTGAACAGGAAAACATCCTGCAACACCACGGAAATGCTCTTGCGCAGCTCGGAGAGTTCATAATCACGGATCTCGACCCCGTCTATCGTTACGCTTCCTTTCTGGAATTCATAGGCGCGTGACAGCACATTGATGATCGAACTTTTGCCCGATCCGGTAGCGCCTACCAGGGCCACCATCTCCCCTGCTTTTACTTCCAGATCGATGCCGTTCAGAACGAACTCCTCATCCTCGTAAGCGAACCACAGGTCCTTTATCCGTATATCCCCGCGCAGTCTTTCCGTAGTGCGTGTTCCTTCATCCGCTAGTGTTGCATCGGTATCCAATACCTTGAAGACACGCTCGCTGCCCACCATTCCCATCTGCAGCACATTGAAACGATCGGCCAGCTGGCGGATGGGCCGGAAGAGCATGTTGATGAAAAGGATGTAAGCGAAGATGTCACCGAAGGTGGCGATGCCTTCAAGTACATCACGAACGCCCCACCAGACCAGGAATGCGAGCGAGATGGCGCTGAGGATCTCCACCACCGGAAAGAAAATACTGTAGGCGAGAACGCTGCGGATGTGTGCCTTGCGATGCTCTCGGTTGATGGCCTTGAATTTCCTGAACTCCTGTTCTTCACGCCCGAAGAGTTGCACGATGAACATGCCCTGGATATGCTCCTGCACGAAGGCGTTCAGCCGCGCCACCTGGGTACGCACATCCTGGAAACTTTTCTGGATGCTGTTCTTGAAGATGTTGGTGCTCCACAGCAACAGCGGGATAGGCACCATGCTCAATAGCGCGAGCTTCCAGTTCACCACGAACATGACCACCACCACCACCACCAGTTTCAGGATATCGCCCATGATCATGAGCAGGCCCTGGGAGAAAATGTCATCGATCGTTTCAATATCGCTGATCGTGCGTGTGACCAGTGTGCCGATCGGTGTGCGATCGAAGTAGCGCAACTTGAAACCGAGCAGCTTCCGGTAAAGCTTCTGCCGCAGATCGAAGGTGACGGCCTGGCCCAGCCACGCGGTCCAATAGGCCTGATAGAACTGGACGATCGTTTCTATCACGAGCAATGCCACTACGACCAGGGCGATCCACAGCAGACCGTCCTCATCCCCTTTCAGGGCGTGATCATCGATCATATCACCCATCAGCAGCGGACGCACCACACCCAGGCCGGCCAGCAGGATCGTGAGTACGAACGTGATCCAGAACGTGATGCGATAAGGCTGTACGAATTGGAACACACGCGCAAAAAGCTTCCGATCGAAAGCCTTCCCTTGCACCGTTGCGGGTTTCTCCTTTGCGGCTTCCTTGGTGGGTACGGTGGCAGTGACGCTCATGCGGAAAGTCCGGTGTTCAAAGGATGCGGGTCGGTCTGTAAAAAAGGATACACCACGTGGTCGAGGTACAGGCCACAGGCCGGCGCGCTCTTACCAGCGGCGTGCCTGCTCTTCGCAGCGATGACATGCGCCATGTGGTCCGGCGTTTCATGACCTCTGCCGATCCGCAGGCATGTACCCACGATCGCACGCACCATGTTCCGCAGGAATCGATCGGCCTTTATGCTGAAGCGATATCCGTTCGGCTGATGCTCCCACCTGGCCTCGCGCACATCACAGATCGACGTACGGTTATCACTGCCCGTGCGGCTGAAGCTCACAAAATCAGAGGTCTCCAACAACACCTTGCAAGCCTCGTTCATGCGATCCACATCCAACGGTGGACGCAATTGATGCGATCGGCCGATGAGGAATGGATCTTTCTCGATATGGATGCGATAGACATATCCGCGTTCCGTTGCCGAGAAACGGGCATGCGCATCAGCCGCAACGGGGATCAAACGATGGATGGCGATATCGGCAGGCAGCACACTGTTCATGCTGTACGCAAAACGCTGGCCAAGCTCGCGATCGGCAGGCGTATCGAAGTGCGCGTAATAGCGTGATGCGTGAACGCCGGTATCCGTGCGCCCGCACCCGATAACGTTCACTTTCTGCTGGTGCAACAGATGCCGCAACGCTTTCTCGATCTCGGCCTGCACGCTGGGCGCGGCCAGCTGTACCTGCCAGCCGCGGTACGCTGTGCCATTGAAGGAAAGTTCAAGGAAATAGCGCGGCATGCGGGGTGCAAAAGTACATGGCTTCGTTCGGGCGAATTCCTGTCAGGGCATGTCTACGGCTGCAAGTCCGCACTCGCAAAGCCTCGCTTGCGGGCTTTTCACCTGCGCCACTTACGCAGATGTGCCTTTGTACCAATGTTTATTTCTTCAACCTATGCACATCAACTCCGATACACTCTATAAGAATAAGATGCCCTGGCACTGCGAAGCGCGTGAGGGATCGAACTGGAAACCCCGCAGCCGGTGCATTTTGACCGGCGAGGAGTTGGAAGGTAGAGCCCGGCAGCGGCCGGCGCTTCCTAGCGACGGCCGGTGACACGCCCAAGGCCATTGTAACTTCAACCCATGCAAAAGCCTCATCTTCTTCTGATCCATGGTTTTCCGCATGACCATTCGCTTTGGGCTCACCAGGTGGATGCGCTCGCTGATGTGGCTGAGGTGATGGCACCCGATCTGCGTGGTCTTGGGAAGAATACGCAGCGCATTCTGGATGAGATCCGCATCGACGACTACGCCACGGACCTGAAGCATGAGCTGGATGAGAAGCGGATAGATCGCGTGGTGCTTGCCGGTCTTTCCATGGGCGGTTATGTCGCCTTTTCGTTCCTTCAACTCTTTCCTGAACGGGTGCAGGCCCTTGTGCTTTGCAACACGCGCGCGAACGATGATGATCTGGAAGGCCGACAGAAACGGTACGAAGTGGCGCAGAAGGTGATGAGCGGCGGCCTGCCGGTAATCGCGCGGGAACTGCTGCCGAAGATGCTTTCTGATCGAACGAAGCGCGAGCGGCCCGAAGAGGTGAAAGCGTTGGAACAAATGATGCTCCGCCAAAAGCCTGAGGGTGTCGCAGCAGCATCTCGCGCCATGGCCGCACGGCAAGATCGGCGGGAGTTCCTGAAGAAGATCGAAGTGCCAACACTGATCATCACCGGCGATCAAGATCCAATAATGCCGTTACCTACGAGTGAAGAGATGCATCGATCGATCGCAGGAAGTGAGATGAAGGTCCTGAAGGATGCGGCCCATCTCTCCAACATCGACCGGCCTGACGAGTTCAATGCGGTGCTTCGTGACTTCCTGAGAAAATTACCGGCTCGCTGATGAGGCTCAAGGCTTTTTGCTATCAGTGCGCGTTATGGTAACTGCACGAAATAATAGTGACGACGCCCTTCTTCTTTTCACCGGGAACTGCGTGGATCGATCAGTGCCCGATCATACGGTTCCAATGAACAATAGGGTATCGATCACTTCAGCGCAAAAAGCACATCAGCGAAGTAATCCTTTTTGTCCTTGAAGGTCTCGATCGTCTTCAAGCCGGCATCATGTGCAAGGATCTGGATGCTCTGCTCATCGAACTTGTGACTTACCTCGGTGAGAATGGCTTCCCAGGCCTTGAAGTGGATCGGTATGGCTGCACCTGGAATGTTCACGCTCTGTTCCTGCTTGCTCACCAGATAGCTCATCGCCCTGCCTTCACATGGATCGTAGATCGGCTCGTGCGAGAATTGGTCGAGATGGAAATCAGCGCCGAGTTCCATGTTGATCCGGTGTAGCAGGTTGAAGTTGAATTGCCTTGTCACGCCTGCCCTATCGTCATACGCGCGGCGGATGTGTTTGGGATCTTTCTTCAGATCGAAGCCTACGAGAAGCCGGTCCTCCACGGACATGCGCAGGGCGATCTTCCTCAATAGCAGCACTGCTTCCGACCGGGATAGATTGCCGATGTTGGAGCCGAGGAAAAGGAAGATGCGCTTGCCATTGCTGTTCTCCATCTGGTCCAACAGCTCGAAATAGTCACCCAACATCGGCTGTATCTCGAGGTCGGGGATCTTACCTCTCATCATCTTGCTGGAAGCAGCCAATGTATTGTTGCTGATGTCCATCGGCCGGTATACGGTCCTGTGCCCGCGTGAATTCAACTTCTTCAACAGTTGCACTGTCTTCACACCATCACCCGATCCAAGCTCATAGAGGTCCACCGCACTTCGATCGTTGGCCAGGCCACGGACCAATGAGGAGCTGTGCATGCGGAAGATCTCACTCTCACAACGCGTGAGGTAGTAATCCGGCGATCCCATGATCTGCTGAAAGATCCTGTCTCCTGCGGTATCATAGAAATATTTGGAAGGGATCTTCTTTTCGGCACTGCACAGTCCTTTGATCACATCACGGCGGAAGATCTCACGCTGGCGCTCTGTGCTGTTTCTGGAATTCTCCCTTTGCAGGGTGGGTTGTGTGGGTGCGATCTTGGCAGTAGTAGCGTACATCATCACTAATATTTTTCCGCCAGGCGAAGGCCGGTGTATTGCCAGCGCAGGTGCGGATGAAAGAAATTGCGATAGCTGATGCGTGAGTGGCCTTCAGGCGTTGCAACGGAAGCTCCGCGCAAGACCATCTGGTTCACCATGAACTTTCCGTTGTATTCGCCCATGGCACCTTCGGCCCTTTTGTAGCCTGGATAAGGTTGGAAGGAACTCTGTGTCCATTCCCATCGCTGGCCCCAGACCAGATCAGGTGCGGCCACTTCCCATTCCTGTTCCGTGGGTAAACGTTTTCCGGCCCAATTCGCAAAGGCACTGGCCTCGTACCAGGAAATGTGCGCCACCGGCATCCGCGGATCGAGCGGTCGCAAGCCTTGCAGGGAGAACCATTGCCATTGGCCATCGCGATCGTACCAATACAATGGTGATCTCACTACATTTTCCTGTACCCATTGCCAGCCTTCCTGGTGCCAGTGCCGGTGATCCCGATAACCACCATCGTTGATGAATTCGATCCACTCCCCATTGGTCACATACCGGCTGTTGATCTTCAGATCGCTCAAATGCACCTGATGCCTTTCGCGTTCCACATCGAAATGAAAACCCTTTCCATCATGCCCGATCCAATATGTTCCTTCGTTCACTTTCACATCATCCAATTCCTTCTCATACCAGCCTTCAACAAACGGCCCATACTCCGGAAAAATCGGTTCCTGACAGAGGATGTACTTGATATCGGTGATCAGCAACTCCTGGTGCTGCTGTTCATGATGGAGCCCCAATTGGAGTATGGCCTGTTGTTCCATATCAAGTCCGCCTAAGATCAACCGGTCCATGGCATCATCGACCTGCTGGCGATGATCAAGCACTTCCTGCAGAGTTGGTCTTGAATAATTGCCGCGCATATGGCGCTGTACACGATCGCCGACGCTATCGTAATAACTATTGAAAAGGTAGCTGGAGTTCCCATCGGCCTTGTACCATTCCAACGGCTTCAACAGGAATTGTTCATAGAACCATGTCGTGTGGCCCAGATGCCACTTGGGGGGTGATACATCCACGATCGGTTGAACGCAATGATCCTCGATCGCAAGAGGTTCGCACAACTTTTCGGTCCTGCGCCGGATGGTGTGATAACGCGATCGGATACCGGCGTTATCATGTATGGTCCGTGGCTCCGCAGAGGCTATCGATCGCACAGAACGCACTGTTGCAAAAGACAAGCCGACAACTCAACGGGCGTGGTCCGCGTGTTCGATCGCATCAGGGAACGAAATTCGTTCCTTGCGTTGTCCGCTTATATGCTTCGCCGATCCACCTTGCCTCGCCAATGATACATCTCCTTCCGCTCCAATGACCTTTCAGCTCCTCAAACGCTGGTGGTGGCTCGCCATACCGCTGGGCATCCTTCTGTCCTGGTACAGCGGTGTGCTCTTAGAGCGGCTTGTGACAGAAAGGCTTCGCGAACTTGGATCTGAACTCGCTGGAAAAAATTCAACTTTCACTCTCGATCGGGCTGAACCGTCCATTTTCGCGGGAAGCATCATCGTACATGGCATCACGCTCAGTTTCGATAGCACGCGGGTGGACAGTTTGAAGGCCGGGAAAGTGAACGAATTATTGCATGTGAAAGCGGAAAAACTGATGATCCGCCAGGTGTCCTATTGGGACCTGCTTACACGCAAAGAGGTGAACGTGGGAGCCCTGGAGATCGATCGGCCTTACATCAAGTACCTCTTTACGCCGAGCGAAGGCGACACCACCGACCAGGTGGCCGATGAAGTGGTGGAAGAGGAAAAGATCGAAATGCCTTCATTGATAAGGCTGGATACTTTGCTGATCCTATCGGCCACAGGACACACCATCGATATCACCGGTGAACGCCCCATGATCGATGTGGCCGATATCAACATCAAAGCATACAATGGATCTGTGCGTGCATATCCCGATGGAACGGTGAGCTACAGTGTGGCCGGTGCGGCTATCGAAGCGCGCGATCTGAAAGCCGAACTTCCGCCATTATATGATGCCAGGATCGCCTCCCTAAAGATCGAACATCCTTCGGGAAGGGCTTTCCTTGAAAAACTTTCCGTTACACCTCGCGCGGGGCCGAAGAACTACAGGAAAGTGATCGCACATGAGACCGATCTGTACAACATAAAGCTGGATAGTATCTGGTTGAAGGGCATCGACGTGAGGAAATTCATTGCCGAGCAAGTACTACACATGAGATCATTGGTGATGAGCTCACCAGTAGCGATCATCCACCGTGATAAGAGCATGCCCGATGGACCTTTCAATTACAAACATCTTCCGGTCAGCGGTCTGAAAAAACTCGGTATTTCCATTCGGATCGATACCGTGGAGATCGCCAATGGCAAAGTGGAATATCATGAACGGTTAAAACAGGATTCGGATTTCGGGGAGGTCGTCTTTCACAGGATCAACGGGGTGATGACCGGATTGAACAATGCCAGAAGATCGCCTTCTGATGACAAGGCTTTGGTGGTGAATGCCACCGCCCGTGTCTATGAGAAGACCACGATCGAAATGCATCTGCGTGCGCCCCTGGCCTCCAGGAACGATGCCTTCACCGTGGAAGCAGAAGTAGGCGAGATACCTTTCTCAGCGCTCAACCGCATGACCGAGGATCTGCTCAATGTTAAAGCCACTTCGGGACAGATCCATAGAATGCGATTGAAGATGAGCGGGAATGAGGACAGGGCTACCGGCGACCTGGACCTCGAGTATGATGATCTGCGGATAGACCTGGCGGCCAATGATGGGAAAAAGGAAAATGGCTTCTTCAAGAACCTGCTCGGTAATGCGTTGATCAAAAAGGAGAACAGCACCGATCGAAAGAATTACCGGCAGGGCCGGTTCGAAGTGGAGCGTCGCAAGGACAGGGCGATCTTCAATTTCCTATGGCAGGGTGTGAAGATCGGAACGGTGGATTGCATGGTGCCCGGCCTGTTGCGCAAACCGTTGAAAAAGGCCGCCCAGCCGAAGAATACCTGACCGGCCAACTTTTTCACGCTTCGATCCGTCTTTCCACGAAGAACATTACTTTCGGAACATGAAGATCAAGATCCTCTCTTTGGCCATTATCGCATTTGCCGCCACCGGCCTTCAAGCCCAGGAAAAGGCAAAACCCACACAGGATGCCGCCGTAATTGAGAAGCGCGGCCAGGATGCCACCACCGCCAGCAGCGATCAACGGTCCCTGCAGACCGCCAGGGAACTGGGGCTGGATGAGAAACAGACAGAAAGCCTGAAGCAGGTGAACCGCCAGTTCGATCATGAAATGAGCATGCTTGCTTCAAGCGGCATGGAAAAAGAGCAACTCCAGAAGCGTTCCGCTGAATTGGACCAGCAACGCAATACACGCCTCCAATACCTTTTCACACCAGAACAGTACGAGAAGTACAAGACAATGAACGAGAAGACTAAGGCAGAAAGTCTTCAGAAAGAGGCGGACATCAATAAGGCGACCGCCAAATAGACGGGACCATTCGATCGGTCTGGATGGGTCTGCACCAGGTGCCTTCCTGTGTCCCTGCAAGATCTAAAATGATCGAACGGGTCCGGCTCCGATCCAAACCGGCACGATAGTTATCCGTCCTAATACAAAACCCAAAAGAAATGGATCTTTCAAAGAACATCCGAGCTATCATGGCTGCTGCAATGCTGGCCATTGCGCCTTTCGCCATGGCACAGGACGGTGAAAAGAAGGCGGAACAGACCCAGGACCGCACCGAATACCTTACCAAGGAATTATCCCTCACTCCCGATCAAGCTTCAAAGCTCAAGGAGATCAACATGCGGCACATGGAGGAGATGAAGGCCATGCGCGGCGACATGAAGGAAGATCGCGAAGCTCGAAAGACACAAATGCAAGAGGTGCGTGAACGTCACCGCACAGAGATCCGCGCACTTCTGAATGCCGAACAGGCCGCCAAGTTCGATGAGATGCAGGCACGCCGACAGGCCCATATGGAGCAGAAGCGCGAGATGAAGGAACAACATCGCAAGGAACACGGTGGAATGAAGAAGGAACAGGGCGAGATCAAGAAGGAACAGCCTGAAATGAAGAAGGCCGATCAAGCTCCGAAAAAGGATTGATCATCAAGATCGTTCGATCGAAAGCCGCCTTCGGGCGGCTTTCTTCGTTCCAAGACATGTCGATAACCATCATTCTGCTCCCAGGCACCAGCCCTAACTTCGCGCTCCATGGACCCGAAGATCCCAACACCTACTGGCAAGGTATACTATCCTGATTACCTCCAATTGGACAAGGTGCTGGGGGCACAAGCACCAGAGAGCGACAGGCTTGGCGTGAAGGCGCATGATGAAATGCTGTTCATCATCATCCATCAGACCTATGAGCTCTGGTTCAAGCAGATCCTACATGAGGTGGGAAGCGTCATCGAGATCTTCAACGATGAACTTGTGGATGACAACGGAGGCGAGCTCAACGTGGCCGTGCACCGGCTTGAAAGAGTACATACCATTCTACAGGTATTGGTCCACCAGATCGATGTATTGGAGACCATGACCCCGCTTGATTTCCTGGACTTCCGTGATCTTTTACGGCCGGCAAGCGGCTTCCAGAGCCTGCAATTCAAGATCCTTGAAGCCCGTCTTGGTCTACGCATGGAACAACGTTTCGGCAAACATTATTACACCAGTCAGCTACGGCCCGAACACAAGGCTTCCATCGAAGAACTGGAGAAACTGCCTACCCTCTTCGAACTTGTGCAGGGATGGCTGGAGCGAATGCCCTTCCTGGATAAAAGGTTCTGGCCCGAGGGTGAACTTGCCTATTTCGATCATTTGAAAGAGATCTATCGGGGATCACTTGTGCAGGGCGAAGAAGGGAACATGGAACTTTGGGAGAAGATATTCCATATCGGAGCGCCGGAAAGAAGGTTGAGCCCTACTGCCTGCAGGCATGCTGTCTTCATCATGCTTTACCGTGATGAACCGATCCTGCAACAGGCCTTCCGCTTCTTGAGCGCTCTTCTGGACCTGGATGAAGGCCTGGCCCAATGGCGATACCGCCACGTGAACATGGTGAATCGCATGATCGGGTTGCGGGTGGGCACCGGCGGTAGTACTGGAAAGAACTATCTGCGTGGAGCGCTGGACAGCCATTACATCTTCCAAGAGATCGCCGACCTGAGCAGCTTCCTCATCGATAGGCGCAGATTGCCTGCGCTTCCCGAAAAGCTGAAGAACGCATTGAGCTTCCGGGGTTGATCAGAGATCGATACTCCTGCCCTTCTCGGCCAGCATCACGTTCTTGAAACCATGCGTGCGGGCCATCTCGGCGAAACTTTCAGCAGCCTGCTGAATGCCATGCACCAGTATCAACTTTTCCACCTTCTCCTGGTCCTGGCAATTCAAATAACGGATCAATTCAGTGCGATCGGCATGTGCACTGTAATGATCCATGCGCAGGATCTCGGCCTTCACTGAGATATTATCTCCAAAGATCTCCACCGTTGCTTCCCCGGCCAGCAGTTCCGCCCCGAGCGTACCTGGTGGACAGAACCCGATGATCAAAACCGCATTCCGCTCGTCCTCCAACGAATGATAAAGATGATGGCGTATGCGGCCGGCCTCCATCATTCCGCTCGCGGATATGATGATACAAGGGCCTTCGAATGAGTTGAGTTGTTTGCTCCTTTCCGCCTTCTCAATGAACTCGACCCCTGGAAAGGAGAACAGATCGGGATCATGGATCAATTCTTCCTTCACCGTCTCGCGAAAAAGATGCGTGTACTGCCGGATTATACCAGTGGCATCGATCGCGAGCGGGCTATCAACGAAAACTGGTATGCGGGGAAGATGACCGGCGTTGCTGAGCGCATTGAGCGTATAGAGGATCTCCTGGGTCTTGCCGATGCTGAACGCCGGTACGATCAATCTACCCTGCCTATCCACGCAGACCATTTGCACATGCCTGAGCAACTCATGCTCGGCCTCGGTCACCGACATATGATCACGATCGCCATACGTGGACTCACAGAGAATGACATCGGCCTGGGGGAATCTTACAGGCTCTGGAAGCAGGCGCGATGAATACCTGCCTACGTCGCCTGTGTAGCTCAGTTTGAGGACCTTTTCACCGTCATCGATGACCAGATGGATCGCGGCGCTTCCCAGGATATGCCCAACGTCGGTGAACATCAGTTCCACGCCGGGTAATATCTCCTTCCTTTCAGCCAGGTCCGATACAGAGAACAATTCCATGGTACGGGCGATATCGGACACACGATAGAGCGGACCTTCATTATCAAGGTGGCGCCCGGCACGCCTTGCCCTGCGTTCATCCCGTTCTGTATCGGATTCCTGTATGCGTGCGCTATCTTCAAGCATGATCGCACACAGATCGCGGGTGGCGGCCGTTGACCAGATCTGCCCGTAAAATCCCTGGCTCACCAACCTGGGCAGCAGGCCACTATGATCGATATGCGCGTGGGAGAGGATCACAACATCCACCGACTTGGGATCGAAGCCGAAATGCCGGTTGGGGTCTTTTCCTTTTCCCGCCGCCATGCCCTCCCCTTGGAACATGCCACAATCGAGGAGTATGCGGGCAGTCGAACCGTCTTTCCGCTGTATCTCAAGTAAATGCTTGCTTCCGGTCACCGTTCCGGCAGCGCCATGACTTGTAAGGATCATCGACATGGTGCAAAGGTGCGCATTCGCGCGTACGATCCCTCATCGACGGATCTCGCCTTTTCATCGACGGATTGATAAAAGTATTCGTTCAAGGCCAAAATTGTTCATAAGATTTTATTGACATCAGGTTGTTGATCTCCGAATCTTGCGGTCGAATTCACCAGGGTGTGGCGATGGATGGAAGAGGTTGACCCTCAAAGAATAAGGAAATGGGAACTCAATACCATCTGAGCGGCTCGGGACTAAAGTGTTTTCTTGCCTTGCAATTGATCCTGATCGGGATCACTGCGCAGGCCAGGATCTGTAACAGTACCGGCAATGGACCGTGGAACCATGCTTCCACTTGGAGTTGCGGTACGGCACCGCTCCCTGGGGATACGGTGAATATTCTGGCAGGCCATACGGTCTCCCAGACGAACAACCAGACCTACAGCGGAACGCCGATACACGTGAATGTGTACGGTGTTTGGCAATTCACCGGAGGTGGATCGAAGATCACCCTTCCCTGCGGATCGTACGTGGAGATACATGTTGGGGGATCGCTTTTCCCCGACCCAGATTATCAAGGCTTCAGCGAGACCGTGCGCATCTGCAATGTGACCTATTGGAATACGACCATGGGTGCACAGAACGGATATGTGATCTGGCCTGAACCACCTGATCCCATGCCGGTGACCTTGGTGGATCTTGATGCCATGAATGAGGAGAGCGTGGTAGACGTGAAGTGGATCACTGCATCGGAATACGGTGTGGAACGGTTCAATGTCTATCGTTCCTATGATGGCTCGGAGAAGACTTTCGTAGGGGCTCAGAACGGTCTGGGCAACAGCTTCATCGGCCAGCAATATCACGTGAAGGATTCACCTCCAAGTTCCGGTCACATCAATTATCACCTTACAGAGGTCACTTCCACGGGTGAAGAGCACGAACTTGGAGTGGCTTCGGTCTACTTCCTGCGTCCCTCCGACCTGCTTCGTTGTACACCCAACCCCATCAGCATCACAGATGCGCTCACCATCGATCTTCCGGGCATCGAAAAAGCCGTTGAAGTACGCATGGTGGGCATGGAAGGCCGCTGGTTGAAACCCGCAACAGTGGATCTGGATGGATCGATGATGATCGTTATGGACGGATTGCATCTCTCGGGTGGCATCTATACGGTGCAACTGATCGAAAGCGGCCGGGTCATCGGCACCTGCCGGATCATGATCCAGTAACTCCAGTAACCAACATTCCCCTCAAGGATGAAGGGCTGCCGCCAGGCGGCCCTTTTCTTTGTACTCCGATGCAAGCGAATTCGATCACCGAAAGCGATTCACGCTACCATGATCTTGAAAAGATGTCCACGGCCGAGCTGCTGCAGAACATCAATCAGGAGGATCGAGATGTTCCCCTGGCCGTTGCCGGATGCATTCCCGCGATCGAGAGCCTTGTGGAAGCGATCGTTGCCCGGATGCAACGCGGTGGAAGATTGATCTACATGGGCGCCGGCACTAGCGGAAGATTGGGAATAGTGGATGCCAGTGAATGTCCGCCGTCGTTCGGTGTGCCCCATGGGCTGGTGATCGGGCTTATCGCCGGTGGGGATGCTGCGATCAGAAAAGCGGTGGAATTCGCCGAGGATGATCCTGAACAGGGTTGGAAAGATCTGCAAGGACAGATGGTAAATACCGATGATGTGGTGATCGGTATTGCTGCCAGCGGCAGAACACCTTATGTCATCGGCGCGCTCGAAAAATGCAATGAGGCCGGTGTCCTTACGGGCTGCATCACATGTAATCCGGATAGCGCGATCACAAAGGTGGCCAGGCATCCGATCGTGGCAGTCGTTGGTCCCGAGTTCGTGACGGGAAGCACGCGCATGAAAAGCGGCACCGCACAGAAGCTTATCCTCAACATGATCAGTACCGCCACCATGATCCGCCTGGGCCGTGTGAAAGGCAATCGCATGGTGGACATGCAATTGAGCAATAACAAGCTCATCGATCGTGGCACAAGGATGGTGATGGAAGCTTTGAACGTGGATCACGACACGGCCGATTCGTTGTTGAAAAAACATGGATCGGTGAGGAAGGCCGTGGAGGCGGGATCGAACAGATAACTGGCGTGCACGATATTGAACCTTTCTGGAACTGGCGCCATCGCTACACTTCCGAAGAGGATGAGCGATCGCCCATGTTCGGCCGTGAACACAGCGAGTTCTATTTCGACAACGCCGTCTACGATCATGTGATCCATCCGCAATGGGATCATATCGGCAGCGAAACGCTTTATCTGAAAGTGCTTTTCAGCGATTACGAGGAAGGCTTTGCGATCATCGAGTTCATTGGTGAATGGAACGATCTTCTCGGCAATGACATCATGTTCCTGAAGCGGGACATCATTGAACCGATCATGTCACAAGGCATCAACAAGTTCATCCTTATCGGAGAGAACGTCCTGAATTTCCATACGAGCGATGAGGAGTATTATAACGAATGGTATGAGGAGGTTGCAGATGCTGATGGATGGATCGCATTGCTCAATTTCAGGGAACATGTGCTGGAGGACATGCAGCGTGCGAACATCGATCAATACTTCCTGCTCGGCGGCAAGTTGAACGCGCTGCGCTGGCGGAGCCTTCAACCAGAGGACCTATACCAGCGCGTGGAAGGTCTGGTGATGCGGCGATTGGGCATGTGAAGCCTTTCAAATCAAGGGCTCAATATGCATGGCCATGCATATTGCCTGTGCTCTTATCGCCATCGGAATGGATCGATCGTCCCTGGTCCAATATGTATGGCCATGCATATTGGGAACGTTCGCGAGCCTACCGTTAAGATCAGATCCAGCCGTTGATCCAGTAATAAGCGATGGCCACGTATTCGCGCAGGCAGGTGATCTCCAGTTTCAGGTAGTTCCAGAACGTGTATCGCAATGAGGTGTCCTCGGAAACATCAGGCATGAATTTTCTTCCGCCTACTCTTTTGTGATCATATTCCAGATCTATGAACATTGCATGATCGAAGGCAGGCGATCCGCAGATATTCCTGAATCCCGCCTTGCGAAAAGTCCTGACCGATCGGTACATGTTCTCTGGAGCTGTCACAAGAGCGATCCTTGCATTCCTGCCGATACGCGGATCAGTGATCAATTCCACGGCCTGTTCCCGAGTGCTCGTTCCACGCATCATGGTATCGATACGCTCCCTTTCGATCCCGCGGACCAAAAGCTCCGCCACCATCGATCGCATGACCGCAGTATCCTTTGGATGTACCACCATCATGTGAGCTGTTGATCTAGACCTCGCCAGTTGAGCAGCATGATGAAGGCGCAAAAGTTCGGGACCCGAGGGCATTCCACTTCCACCCAATACCACTATCACTTCCACTTCACCTGCACAAGATCCTGCGGCCATTCCTAATGCGCGATGGGCGTGATATGGAAGGCTTGTGAATGCCAGGACCATCATCACCAGAAAGATCCACCCGAAAGTCCAGATCAAGGTCCGGAAGGATCGGACAAGTATCCTCCCCGCGAAGACAAGAAAGTTTTTCGATCGATCCAGGATCTTCCCGCGCATCTGCGCCGAAAGTAGCCGTGGTCAGCTGAACTACGATCCGGGCTTATAATACTTGAGCGCTTCGGACATGTACTTGTTCAGGTCGTCCATGCGCGTTTGATCGCTCGGGTGGGTGCTCAAGAGCTCCGGTGGCCGTGCCTGCCCTGCACTCTGTGCCGCCATGCGCTCCCAGAACTTCGGTGCTTCACGTGGATCATAACCGGCCATGGCCATGAAGATCAATCCCATGCGATCGGCTTCACTTTCATGACGCCGGCTATAGGCAAGCATACCGAGTTGCCCGCCGATGCCCACACTTTGCATGAAAATGTCCCGCGCTACACCCGGTTTTTCCTGGGTCAACACTTCCAAGGTCATTCCCGCGCCCTGCAATGCAATGGCCTGGCTCATGCGCTCATTTCCATGGCGAGCTATGGCGTGTGCTATCTCATGGCCCATCACTACCGCAAGGCCTTCGGTGTTCTGTGTGACCGGCAATATGCCCGTATATACCACCACTTTTCCACCTGGCATGCACCAGGCGTTCACCGCTTCATCTTCCACCACATTGAACTCCCATTCAAAATCCTTTACACGATCGCCTGCATTATTGTCCTGTAGATAACGTGTGGCCGCCTGAGCCAGTTTGTTGCCGATGGTGCGTACCTGTTGAACCCGCTGATCGCTCGCCGGCATGGCCTGGTTCTGCTGGAGGAAGTCAACGTATTGTGCGCTGGCCATCCCCATCAAGGTCGATTCTCCCACAAGGTTCAACTGGCGGCGGCCTGTTACAGGCACTGTCTGGCAGGCCTCCAGAACAACGATGGAGATCAATAACAAGATCGCTTTGGCTTTCATCGGTAGATCTTCATGAGATAACGGCCGAAAGTCCCCGATCCAACAGCGCGGTACATTGTGGTTCCAACTGGTCGTAGGTCCCACGTTTCACGCTGCACTTTCCGTTGAAGTGGACTATCCACGCACATTGCTCTGCCTGTATCGGCTCATGATCGCAGATGGAAACAAGGCTTTCGATCACATGATCGAACGTGTTCACATCATCATTGTGCAGGATGATCTCCTTCAACGGGCCGGTCTCTGACTGAACTTCCTCAAGCAGAGCTTCTTCTGGACTGATGAACGGGTGCATCGGCTTCATCGATCTTGGTGGATGCAAAGTTAAGGCCACACCTCACCCTCATGAAAATATCAGTTCCACAGGCGGGTCCTGGATGTCGTCATCTGCAAGATCGGCGGGGCTAAGATGGAAAAGGTCACCTCTAACCCCAGCATTGAGAAGATCTTGACGGCGAAGCTGATGGCGTGCACGCTTTCCACTCATGTCCCTCCCGCACATCACCGATCTTCGCGGCCGTGATCGATGTTCCTGTCATATCCGCCATGTATTTCGGGCCGGTGGAATTGTACCGTCTGCTCGCGCAATACCCCAAAGCGATCGTGGATGTGGGCGAACATCATGAAAGGCAGAGCTATCGCACACGCACGTCGATCATGGGACCCAACGGCGTGCAGGATCTCGTGGTGCAGATACAGCGGCGCAGCGGTGAAAAGATGCCAATGCACACGGTTGAACTTTCCTACTCGGAGAATTGGCCTTACCAACATATGCATGCATTCCGCAGCGGCTATGGAAAAACGCCATGGGCCATCCATTTCCTGGAAGACATCGCAGATCTTCTGGAACGGGAACATGAACGGCTGGTCGATCTGGATCTGACCACCATGCGTATGTGCTTGAAATGGCTCCGTCTTTCCACGGAACTGGAGATCTCCTCCAACTACGTGGAACCTGCATCCATCACGGCGGGGCTGGATCTGCGGCAGACCTTCCACCCGAAAAAACC
>JAEZAU010000023.1 GCA_023430325.1 Bacteroidota bacterium
TTGACCGCGCGAGTTTCTCCTGCGATATCGTGAAAGATCGGTCCAACGAAAAGTGTTTTCAGATCCAATCGATCGGTCAATTCGATCACAGCTTCATGTTCCGATCGGCTTGCGTCACCGAGTTCGAGCATGTCACCGAGGATCGCCAGTTTTTGCCGATCGCTCTTCATCGCCGCGAAGTTCTCCAGCGCCACTTTCATGCTGCTCGGGTTGGCGTTATACGCGTCCATCACTAGAT
This sequence comes from Bacteroidota bacterium, assembly GCA_023430325.1. Taxonomy (GTDB): domain Bacteria; phylum Bacteroidota; class Bacteroidia; order Flavobacteriales_F; family PHOS-HE28; genus PHOS-HE28. The sequence goes on from JAEZAU010000023.1 coordinate 239, forward strand.
GATTGCGGCCCGTGTCGGTGAACTGCGATCGGTTGTTGGCAGGGGAGTAGGCGTCAAGTGCATCGGCCATCACATCATCAGTTACCCTGGATGTTTTGCCGATGCAGACCGCAGCGAGTGCGTTCGCCAGATTGTAAGCGCCGATCAGTTTCGTGTTCACTACACGTGATGTTCTTCCGTCGTGTGTCCAGGTGAACGATAGGAAAGGACCATCCGATCGATCGGTGCCGATGATATTAGCGCTTTTCGTTCCATATGTGATGCGGTCGATGCCGTTGCTCTTATCCATCAGCAATGGATCATCCGCATTCACGAACAATTTCCCGCCGCTTTGCTTGATGTTACGATAGAGTTCGGTCTTTGTCCTCACCACACCTTCCGGTCCTCCGAAACCTTCGAGGTGCGCCTTGCCGATGTTGGTGATCAAGCCATGTGTTGGTTCTGCGATCTCTGACAACTCTTTGATATCACCGGGCTTGTTCGCACCCATTTCGATGATCGCGATCTTGTGCTCTTTCTTCAACCGGAGCAAAGTGAGAGGCACACCAATGTGATTGTTCAGGTTTCCGCTTGTAGCGAGTGTTTCGCGATCGGCGGAAAAGACCGCATGGATCAATTCCTTTGTGGTGGTCTTTCCATTGCTTCCCGTGATCCCGATCACCGGAATGTCGAATTGCCTGCGGTGCTGTCTTCCAAGGTCCTGCAGTGCTTTCAGGACATCATCCACCAGAAGCATTCGATCGCTCTTGATCACTGATGGATCGTCCACTACAGCATAGCGGCTGCCTTTTGCGATCGCTTCTTCCGCAAAGGCGTTCGCGTTGAAATTCGGGCCTTTCAGCGCGAAAAACATGCTGCCTTCGGTGATGTTGCGTGTGTCGGTGCAGGCACCGCTGCATTCCAGGAATTTCGAGTGCAGTTCTTCGATCGATATCATGAAAAAGGCCCCCGCTGTTGGGCGGGGGCCGAAGTTACTTGCAAGGATATCGCGACCTATCGATCGATCTTGTCGCGGCGCTTGTCATCGTTCATACCGCGCGGGCTGCCGATGCGTGTCATGGCACAACGGAAACCGATCGTAGCGGTGCTCTGGCGCTCATCAAGGAAACGGCGTGTGCCAGGGTTCGCCCAGTAGATCCGATCCGCCCAGCTTGCACCTTTATACACACGGCTGCGATCGTTCACCAGCGAGGTCTTGCCCCAATCGTACATCGGGTTGCCTTCGTAATCCGGAACGTCGTAGTAAATGCTGCTTTCCAGATCGCCATCGCGGAAATCGATGTTATCGGCATCGCGGTAATTGCGGCGATCGATGTTCTCTTCCACGGTGACGTTCCGCCAACGGATATCACCGGGTTGATCCATCTGGTAATCCGAGATACCGCCAAGAAGTTTCGGCTGGATGTCGGACGGGATAGCGCTGGCCTTGATCTTCTCGATCATCTCCTGGACGCGCTGCATGGCTTCATCGTGCTTGCGCTGATCGCGGCTTGCGATCGCTTCATCAATGTTGGTGAGCAGCTCATCGATCAAGGCTGCTTCCTCTTCCGTGGCGCGCGCCTGCATGGAGGTCTGGAACTCGGTGAGGAAGTACTTGATGCCGTCCACATCGTAGATCACCAGGTCATGTTTGTCCTGGATCTGGCCATCGCTGTTAAGCACTTTCGTCTTGAAGACATTACCACGGAAAGGACGGAAATCATCCTTGTCCTCGGGGCTCAGCGGGCGATAGACGTCCATCACCCATTCGCTCACGTTGCCGGCCATGTTGTACAGGCCGTAATCGTTCGGCCAGTAGCTGAACACAGGTGAAGTAACATCAGCATTATCGTTCAGGCTTCCGGCCACACCCATGTAATCACCACGGCCGCGCATGAAATTGCCACGGAAATCACCATAGAAGGCTCCACCTTTCTTACGATTGTCGTAACGCACCCAGTGACCGTTCCATGGATAGACGCGGCGCTCGATGATCCGCTCATCCACCGTGTTACCTACGAGACCGTAAGCAGCATATTCCCATTCGGCCTCGGTCGGCAACCGATAGCGGGGGAGGAGGATGCCATCCTCCATGCGCACGTTACGCGTATCGCGGTTCGGGTTGAAATCGGTCACACCATCCACCTTCTTACCGCTTTCATATTGGCCGGCGAGATAAGCATCGGTGGTGAAATGATCTTCGTTGATCTGATTGGGGTAGTGCTCGAAAAGGCCTTCACGGATGAGGATCACTTCATTCACCCGATCGGTACGCCAGCCGCAGTAATCGTTCGCCTGAAGCCAGTTCACACCCACCACCGGATAATCGCGGTAGGCCGGATGGCGCAGGTAATACTCCACGTAAGGTTCATTGTATGCCAGCTTGCTGCGCCATACGAGCGTATCGGGCAATGCCTTCTTGTAGATCTCCGGGAAATCGGCCGCGAAGACGCGATCCAGCCAGTAGAGATATTCAAGCCAGTAGAAGTTGGTCACTTCCACTTCATCCATATAGAAGGATGAAACGGTGACCGTACGCGGGATGTGATCCCACTCATGGCGCAGATCATCGGTGATGCGGCCCATGGTGAACTGGCCACCTTCCACCAGGATGAGGCCGGGGCCGGTCTCCTGCTCCTCAAAGGCGGTCTTTTCAAAACCGCCGTTCTTGGAATCGTTGTAATTCCAGCCGGTGGCACCGCTCTTCTCGAACTGGCAACTGCTGAAGATCGCAGCTCCCAAGCTCAACAGAACTATTTTCCTTGTAAGGCTCATGGTCCTACTGGTTCGTTCGTACTTCACTTAGAAGGTGGGGCAGGCTACCACCCTGAACCTTCTTCTCTTCGGTTTGCAGTTGAATGTGAGCTGCATGCTGATCTCATGCGATCCCGCCGTGGCCGTGGTGAGCCGCGATGTGGTCACATCATAACTATACCCGAACTTGAACTTCTCGGTGTGGAAACCCACCAGGGCGATGAAAGCATCGCGCGTGCGATACCAAACACCAGCGGTGATCGGGCCATGATCCACATACAAGCCGAGGTTCAGTTGACGGAACGCTGCCTGCTGCTGGTATAGTATGTTCGGGGAGATCCGCGTACGCGCCGAGCCATAACGTCCGCGCATGCCGATAGGAATAGCTGCACCCGCGTGACCGGTAAGTTTCATGGGCAGTTTGCTCGTACCTACGATCAATGATTCGTTCGGCTGGGTGAGGTGATGGGCCGCGAAACCAACGAAGTACACATCGGTATAACCCAGAACGCCTGCGCTGAAATCGGCATTGCCTACGCTTCCACCGCGTGGGACATCGTTGGTATTATAAATGAAGCCACGCCGCGGATCGATCTGATCACCGAAAGTGAGCTTGCTCCAATCAAGCGATTTCTGAAAGTAGGTGGCCTGGAAGCCCACCTTCAGGGAGAATTTTCGCGAAATGGCCTGCTGGTAGGAGTAGATGCCGCTCACCGTGGTGGTGTTCAATGTTCCACGGCCTGCCTGATCGTGAGTGGCCAGGAATCCAAGACCGCCCATCAATCCGTCCACATGCTGGTCATAGCTCACGCTTGTGGTGACGAAGGTGCCTGAAAGCGCCGGCCATTGATTGCGGTAGTTCATCACCACACGCGGACAGCGCGCGGTGCCCGCAAAGGCCGGATTCAGGTAGAGCGGGTTGGCGTAGAATTGTGTGAACTGCGGGTCCTGCGCGAACGCCCCCAGAGTGGTGAGCACGCACAGTGTGATGCCTATGGCCACACGTCTTATGGTGCAGTCTATCATGCGGTCTTTTCGATCATGGCCCAGCAGCCGGCGCCAAGTATACGGATCCCCCAGCATTACAGTTGCCTCACCCCCATACAATGATCAAAGTTGAGCGTCGTTGGTGGTGTGTTCCTGAACGCAAGGGTCGAAGGTAGTATTTTCGGCCGATCCTGTTAATAACGTGTTGAACTTTGATGATGAAGGTGCTCAGATCCACGATCCTCCTGCTATCGGTATTCCTCCTGCAGACCTTGTCAGCACAGGAAAGAACGGCCCGTACCCTTCAATGGTATCCATCAACAGAGGCCGTTGAAAAATCAAATGAAAGAGTTGCCGCACCTGAGCGTGTACCGTCCTCCGATCGGCCCACGGAAAGATCCCGCGTAAGCCGTACGGAAAAGAGTGCTGAGGAAAAAAAGTCCGAGGTCCAACCGTCCGTCCCAGATCGGCGGATCGAGCCCTTCAAGGGAGCGTTCATCGATCCGGAAAAGGGGGGGCTTCCTTTTTACAATGAGATCCGATCTCTTTCAGGTACGGTCACCGGCTTCACGGTACATCTTCAGAATGCCCAATATGTTCCACTGAAAAGCGATGAGCTCGATCTGTGGGACCTATCATCCATAGGTGAAGCGCCCGAAGTATTGACTGAACTGAGCTGGTATCGGAAACAGCCGCAGGCCATCATCAGCATTTACCCGTTCCGCAAGGTTAACGGTATCACGGAGCGATTGGTGAGCTTCGATCTGCAGATAGTGGAAGAGCATGCTGCAATGCCAAAGGGCGGTGGCCCGAAGAATTATCCATCCAATTCAAAGCTGGCCTCGGGTGATTGGTACAGGTTCATGGTGCATGCCGATGGCATCTATCGGATCAGCTATTCGTTCCTCGAAGATCTGGGTGTAGCGGTGAACGGCCTTGCTTCCGATCAGATCAACATATACGGGAACCATTTCGGGATGCTACCGTTCCGCAACGATCAGTTCAGGCCTACCGATCTTCTGATCAATGCCATACAGGTGAACGATGGTGGCGATGGGATGTTCGGGCCGGGTGATGAGATCCTCTTCTATGCTACAGGCCCGCAGCGTTGGGACCTTGATGGCGAGATCTTCGAACATTCCAAGAACGTCTTCACCGATTCGGCCAGTTATTTCATCGGCATCGGCATCGATCCACCGAATCGTGTTGCTCCCGCACAACTTTCCGATCTGCCAGCCACCAGAACGGTGACGGCGTTCAATGATCGCCAATACATCGATCGTGATCAAACGAATCTTCTGAAATCAGGCCGTACCTGGTATGGTGATCACTTCGACAACATTCTTACCTACAATTACAATTTCGAAGTCCCGTACATCACTTCAGATTCCGTGACGCTTGAATTCACGGGCTGTTCACGAACAGTCGGTCTCACCAACTCCAGTTCCTGGACGGTGACCTGTGGAAGTGCTTTCAGTACGAATTTCGAAGTGGGTGGAGTGAGCGAGAATTACGTGGCTTTGTACGCCCGGCCGTTCGATCAGGCGTTCCGTTTTCCGATCTCCACTGGAAATCTGCCGGTCACGGTCACCTTCAACAAGCACCATCCGATCACTTCATTGGGCTGGATGGACTACCTCCGTCTGAACTGCCGGCGCGGCCTGCGCATGGTCGGCGATCAATTCGCGTTCCGCGATCTGGAGAGCGTGGGCATTGGTGAGATAGCGGAATTCCAACTGGAACTGGCGCAGAACGCCGATCGCATCTGGGAGATCACCGATCCCACGAACGTGGCAGACATAGCGTTCACGAATGAAGGTGCGATCAAGCGGTTCAAACTGGCCACCGATACGTTGCGCCAATTCATCGCATTCCGCAATAGTGGTTTCCTGGAACCGAAAAAGGTGGGCCGCGTTCCGAACCAGGACCTGCATGCCACCATCTCGGACCAGGACCTGGTGATCGTTGCTGCGCCGTCCCTTTTACCGGCTGCTCAACGTCTCGCGGAGCGGCGTGCGAACGAAGGTCTTACAGTCACCTTGGTCACCGCACAGCAGGTCTACAACGAGTTCAGCAGCGGCGCGCGGGATGCCTCGGCCATCAAGCGGTACATGAAGATGCTCTACGATCGGGCCGGCACCGATCCGGCTCAGATGCCCAAAAACCTTCTGCTCTTCGGTGATGGCAGCTACAACAATTGGTCGTTGGCGAGCACGGGACATGTATTCCTGCCCAGTTACCAGACGGTGAACTCAGTGGATCCCACCAGATGCTACACCTCCGATGATTATTTCGGATTCCTGGATGATGGTGAAACAGAGGCCACTTCCGATCTGGTCGACATCGGTGTAGGCCGCCTCCCGGTAAGCTCGTTGGGCCAGGCGAACGAAGTGGTGACCAAGATCCTGAACCACGATCGGTTGCTGATGCTCAGCTCCGGCGGAAGTGTCTGTTCCACTACAGGTGATGGCGGTCTGGCCGATTGGCGCAACCATGTGGTCTTCATCTCCGACGACCAGAACGGCGATAATTTCGAAGGTGCCATCCATATGAGCCAGAGCAACATCCTGGCCAGCCGGGTGATCGATGAACATCCGGAATTGAACGTGGGAAAGATCCTGCTCGATGCCTACCAGCAGCTCACCATTACAGGGGGCAATCGATATCCGCAGGCCGAGGATGATATCCGCAGCAGTGTGCAGAAAGGTGCGTTGCTGGTGAACTACATCGGCCATGGTGGTGAAGTAGGGTGGGCGCATGAGCGGATCCTGGACAATACCACGATCCTTGAATGGACCAACACCGATCGCCTGCCGGTCTTCATGACCGCCACATGTGAATTCTCACGCTGGGATGATCCAGGCCGTACTTCGGCTGGCGAATATGTTCTGCTGAACCCCAATGGAGGCGGCATTGCGCTGATGACCACCACGCGGGTTGCTTTTTCCGACCAGAATTTTCAACTGAGCCAGAAGTTCTACGATCATGTCTTTGAGCGGAATGCATTGAACGGCGAACCGCAGACCTTGGGAGACATCTTCCGGGAGACGAAACGTGACATCGCTATCGCCCAGTCATCACTTCATAACCACCGGAACTTCTCGCTGCTGGGCGATCCCAGCCAGGGACTTGCGCTGCCACACCATGAGATCCAGATCTCCTCTGTCACCGACACGCTCGGTAACCCGATCGATACATTGAAAGCGCTCTCGACCGTGCGGGTCACTGGCTTCGTGGATGATGGAAGCGGCCAGCCGATGGCCGATTTCAACGGTCAGGTGATCCCCATGCTCTATGACAAGGAGATCACCCAGACCACGCTGGCCAACGATGGTGGCACGCCGTTCAATTTCCGGATCCGCAAGAACATCATCTATCGGGGCAAAGCGACCGTACAGAACGGTCAGTTCACTTTCACGTTCGTGGTGCCCAAGGACATCAACTATCAAGTGGGTACCGGGCGGATCAGTTGCTATGCTGAAAGCTTCACGGCCAACGCCACCGGCTATGACAATGATGTTCTGGTGGGAAGCACGGCCACGGATGTCGCCCTGGACGAGAACGGGCCACGCATCGATCTGTTCATGAACGATGAGAATTTCGTGCGAGGCGGCTTGACGGATGAAAATCCATTGCTGTTCGCCAAACTTTTCGATGACAACGGGATCAATACCGTGGGCAGCAGCATCGGCCATGATCTGCTGGCGATCGTGGATGAGAACACCGATCAGGCGATCGTGCTCAACGACCTGTACGAGGCCGATCTGGATACCTATAAGAGCGGTTCGGTGCGTTACCGTCTCACCGAGCTGGCCGAAGGAAGCCATACGCTCAGTTTGAAGGCATGGGACGTGTTCAACAACAGTTCAGAGGCGCGCACGGAGTTCATTGTGGCTCCTTCCGAAGAATTGACGCTGGCGCATGTATTGAACTATCCGAATCCGTTCACCACGCAAACGCAGTTCTTCTTCGAACATAACCGGCCGTGCAACGTTCTTGATGTGCAGGTGCAGGTGTTCACTGTGAGCGGAAGGTTGGTGAAGACCATCGATCGGCAGTTGCATTGCGATGGCTATCGTAGCGAACCACTTCCCTGGGATGGCCGCGATGAACATGGCGATAAACTTGGCCGGGGAGTTTACGTATACAGGCTGAACGTGACCACGCCGGAAGGTGAAAAGGCCGATAAGTTCGAGAAACTGGTGATCCTGCGATAGTTCCACACAATAAGCCAACACCCTTCACCGTATATTTGCCGTCCTTTTTCCGGAAGCCTTTCCCATAAGCAACATAATGAAGACATCCATTCGGATCCTGCTGCTCTCCATCCTCCTGATGCCTTGGATGGCCGAAGCACAGGTGAATACCGGCTGCATCAACCAACTTACCGGTCAGGATTGCAGCCAGGGCGTA
>JAEZAU010000207.1 GCA_023430325.1 Bacteroidota bacterium
ACCACCAGAACCCGTGGCCAAGGCCGCTGTGGCCGGGATGTTGAAGAACAAGGCCCTGGTGATCCCCGGAGCATCCAACCAATTCACGGTGAAACTGCAGAACCTGGTGCCGGATTCTGTGACGGAAAGCGTGGCCAGCGGGATCTACTTGAAGCGGCTTCCCAAAAGGAAGAACTAGATCAGGCCGAGCCGCTTTTGGGCTCCCAATAGTTTGATCATCGATCCGGCCGCCAACCATGCCACCGTAGCGAAAAAGGGTGCAACCAGCACATCGATGGAATAGTGCACATGCTGGAACAGCACCAGGAAACCCACGGCGAAGGCACCAAGACCGATCATATTGCGCAGCATGGATCGACCGACTGCGATGGCGAACAACACCGAGGTGGATGTATGACCGCTGAAGAATAGATCCTTCAAGAATGGCTCTTCCGCAGGATAGAACACCTGCGTGATCGGATCGATGAGCGGTATGATCGTCAATGGCGGTTCAAGCGTCACCGTATAGATGGTGATCATCCTGAAGACAAGCAGCAACACGTAGGCGTGAAGCATCTGCGCGAACCGGTATGGATCACGCATCAGGCCGATGATGCCACCGATCACCAACGAATACAGTACGCCGAAGGTCAATGCCGAAACGTCCGCCGGACCGATCATTGCCAGCAACGGATCGCTCAATAACGCGCCGGGCTTTGCTTCAATGATCCCGAAGAAATACGGAAGCACCCAGACCACGGGCAACGCCAGCACTACACCGATGAGAAGCGAGAGCCGCCAGCCCCGATCGGCCCATGCTTCGCGCCAGAGTTGTCTCATGGCACCAATACTAATGACCCATGATCCGATCTGCGTGAAGGATAGAAGCGGCACCCCGCAGCGCAGCGAGGAGTACAGCGGATAGCCTGACCCGCAGGGGCACGCCCGAAAGAACTCACTTCACCAGTTGGCCCATCACCTCCTTCACCTTCGCGCCGATCTGAGCGGGGCTGTCCACCACGTGGATGCCACATTCGCGCATCACCTTCTTCTTGGCCGCAGCGCTTTCATCCGCACCGCTCACGATCGCACCTGCGTGGCCCATCGTGCGGCCTTTTGGTGCTGTTTCGCCAGCGATGAACCCCACCACTGGCTTATCGCAATTCTCCTTGATCCAACGCGCGGCACGGATCTCCAGGTCGCCACCGATCTCACCGATCATCACAATGGCCTCGGTCTCCGGATCGCCTGCAAAAAGCTGGATCGCTTCCAATGTGGTGGTACCGATGATCGGATCGCCGCCGATGCCGATCGCCGTTGTGATGCCCATGCCGGCCTTCACCACCTGATCGGCGGCTTCATAAGTGAGCGTTCCACTCTTGCTTACAATGCCGACCTTTCCCTTCTTGAACACAAAGCCCGGCATGATGCCCACTTTGCATTCATCGGCCGTGATAACCCCCGGGCAATTGGGGCCGATCAACGTGCAATTCTTCCCGCGCAGGTATTCGCGTGCCTGTACCATGTCCTTCACAGGGATCCCTTCGGTGATGCAGACGATCACCCGGATGCCTGCTTCGGCCGCCTCCATGATGGCATCGGCAGCGAATGCCGGTGGCACGAAGATGATGCTCACGTCAGCGCCGGTGGCCTTCACCGCATCGCTCACTGTTTCGAACACCGGCCGATCAAGGTGCTTCTGGCCGCCTTTGCCGGGAGTGACACCGCCGACCACATTGGTGCCATACTCGATCATCTGCGATGCATGGAAGGTGCCTTCACTGCCGGTGAAACCCTGTACCAACACCTTTGACTTCTTGTTTACCAGTACGCTCATCTTCTGCTAATTGATCGGGCGGCAAATGTACGGGCCCAAGTGCAGGTTGACGGCCTTGCCCGATGTTGCGAGCGGACTTTTTTCATTCTGTGCGGAGTGCGCCACGTACCGATCGATCGATACTGCCTTAGGGCTACGGCTTCGCCAGGATCGATGGTCCGAACGCCTCCAACAGGATCCGTGCATCGCGGATAGGGATGCGTTTTCCATTGAGATAGGCCGTAACGAAAGCGTCCTTCACCCCCATATCCACGATCTGCAAGCGTCTTTCACGCGCACCTTCCATGTCCAAATAAACTCCTGTGGAATAACGGATCTTTTGCGTTTCGGTGAGCTCGCTTACCAGCGGCGTGATGTTGTAGAGCTTTTCCAGTTCCACCGGCTTGGTGTAAACGCCCACCTGTACCGTGAAGAACAGGCCCATGATCATCTCCACCGGCCGTGCTGGTGCTGCACCGGAAACGGGATAGTACGTGGTGGCCGCAGGAGCCGGCTTGAATTGGGCCATGATCCCCTCAGCAGATGGCGGATACGTGGTAAGTACCTGCTTTTTCTCCTCTTCGGGAGAAAGTGCCGGCACCTCAGGTGGGGTAGCGTTCGGGGCCACGGGAGGGATCGTGTTCTCCGAGGTCTGCGTGCCAGTGGGCGGTACCTGATCGGGTGTGGCGGTGACCGGCGCGGTGCTTCCAGGGTCCACGTTTTCTGTGCGTTCTGCCGGTCGTTGTGGGATAGTTGAAGTATCTGCTGACTTTGCAGTCTGTTCTGGTTGTTGCTGTACCACGGGATCCTCCGTGAGTTCTGTCACCGATCTTCGATCGACCACTGCATCGTTCCGCTGGGCAGGTGTTGTTGCATTGGCCAGTTGACCATCCCCTTCAGTACGTGTCATCCGCATGGCCTCGTTCAGCCCGATCCGCCTGCCATTGTAGTAGGCCACCACGAAAGCGTCGCGGTATCCGCGTGTACGAACCAGGTCCTTCGCCTTGAAAGCCTGATCGAACGTGGTGAACAATCCAGCGGTGTATCGGGTGAGCCCGTTACCAGCATCCTCTCCCATAACCGGTGTCATGTCGCTGAAGGTCTCCTGCGGTATCGCATTCCTGAAGGCACCCACCTGTACCTTGAACACCAGGCCTTCCGGCATCTCTGCGTTCATCAGGAATGGCTGATCCACTTTGCCATTTGCGGGGTGAAGGGCGAAAATGTCCTCTTCCAACCTCTTGGGTACAACGAAACTTCCTGCGGTGTTGACGTTCCCGGTATTCCAGCCTTCCAATGCTGCCCGCGCAGGGTCGAAGGGCTCTGTCCGGGCCGCATTGATGGAGGGAGTTGGATCGGCCGTTACAGGCTCCGGTCCAGGTCGATCTATGGTACCCGGTGGTACAGGCCGATCATTCTCTTCGATCGGGGGTCCTTCCCTCTTTCCGCCAACATCTGCGATCGTTGATGAAGTTGTATCCGCCTTCACGACCCGGCGAATGCCATCTTCTGTCCGCCGGTTCTTCGCTTCATAAGCGATCAATTCATCTGCACGTTGCTTATCCAGTGAGTTCAACAAAGTGGTGGCCCGGCCTTCGTTCTCATTGGAAGCGATCTTCAATCGGGAGGATACCTCAGCCAACGAATCTGCGCGTGCCATCAGCAGATCGGCCTTTTCCATGAAGATCCGGGAACGTTCGGCTGCTTCGATCGCAGTGGTGCGGCCGTTCCTGGCATCCTGCTCGGCCCTGGCTGCGCCCGCTTCAAGCTCGCGTGCAAGAAGACGGTTGCTGGCTGCAGCTGAATCGGCGCGAGCGGCCAGCAATTTCTGGTCCTGTGCAATGGACTTCAACTGGAGGAAACGGCTGAGGTCCTGGTTCTCCATCACCAGTATCCCTTCCTCATTGTCCAGATAATAATACTTCACGATCCGGCGGACCACCACCTCATTCCCGATCGCCAGTCTTTCATTCGCTTCCAACGCACGTGCCTCCTGGCCTTTCAGCAGTGATGCCGTATGCAACGAATCGGATAATTGCTGCGCTTTCAATGCCATCATCTCCACCTTTGCTCTATCGGCCGGGGCAACGGTGTTCGCGCTATCGCGTAGTGCGATTGAGCGCGACGACATCTCAATGGACTTTCGATCCAGCATCGCTGCCTCTTCCGTGGTAGTGACAATGAGCTTCTCCATGGTGGCCGCATCGCTAACCGGATCGATCCTGGCTGGATCGGTGACCGGGACCACATCACCAAGTCCCATCTCGAAAGTGCTTACCGGAGTTCGTGCAATGGGGGGCAGTGCAAGCTCCTTCGTTCTTATCTGCTGAATGGTCTCTTCGCGCACGGCACCCAGTTTGGCGTTCGTGGAAGGATCTGCCGATGGGGGCACCGGGGGATCAACGATCTGCCGATCCTCCGTCAGTGCAACATTGCTCTCCGTGGTGGTCGGTACCGGATCGGTCTTTGTGACGGGCCGATCGGCCATGACCTCCGTTCCAGTACCATTCATCTTCTGCACGATCCGATCATACGACAGAGCTTCGCCGCGCGAATGCTGGCCGCTGATCAGATAATTATGCGCGGTGAGCGATCGGTCCAATTCGCGCAGTGCCTGAAGTTCCATGGAGTAAGCGCGGCGATACAGGCTATCACGCATCAGGATGTCCTGCGTGCGATCGGCCTGTTTGCGCACACGGGCCGCATCATCGAACTCCTTTTGTGCTTTCGAGCGGAGGTCCTGTGCAAGCAGGAGAACAGGTTCTGTGGATGGCAGTTGAAGTGTGGTCACCGCCCTTTGCAACGTGCGAAGGCTGTCGGTGCCTGTATTCCATTCCTCCTTGGTGAGAAAAGCCGTGCGCTGACCCAGTTCAGTGCGAATGATCAATCGGTCATCGATGAGCCTGTCCGTCCGTTTACGAAGACGATCATACTGCTTACCGTTGTTCATGGTGGTGAGAACGCGCAAGGCGGAATCGATCCGTACGGTAAGCGCATCCATGCGTACCAGATCCGCTTCCTTCGCTGAAGTGCCCTCCTTCACGTGTGGCGATCTGTGTTCGATCCGGCTATGATAGATCTTCATCAGATCGGGATGCACCTGGATGAACCGATCGGCGATCGGGTCGGCCGGTGGCATGCCCGCCGGCGTATTGGGCGGCGGCAGCGTATCGGAGGAAGGACCGGCTTCGATGGATACGTTCGAAGTGTCATCAGTTGTACCGGTGGCACCTTCATAAGATGCGATCTCATTCTGGCGATCCTGCAGATATCGATCGGCCATTGCCATATGCTGCTGACGGATCTGCCTCAATCTTTCCACCCGGGGAAGGATGCGGTCGGCCTGTGAAGCATCCAGATCGAGCACCATCAGCTGTCTCGCCATTTCAGCTCGAATGCTGTCCGAGAGCATCAATTCCAAGCCATGCAGACCGTTGGCCCGCTCATCTGCATCGGCGATCTTCTTGAGTTGCGCCTCATGTTCATAATATTCGCTGAACAGTTTGTTCACCAGATCCTCCTCTTTCGTATCCCGATTGAAGATCATGGGAACCCGCTCCAGATCCACCGGTTCCCAATAAGGATCATCCTCGATAGCGATAGCTGCCTCGGCCGCCGTCTCCTGCTGATCGAGCTCAAGAAGCTTGTTCTGTAGTTCGGCCTTCCGCTGCTGGATCTGCTGTCGGCGATCGTTGTTCTTTTCCGCCTGTTCCAATTGCATGAGCTCGGCGAGCTCGTTCTCCATGAGGAATCGCTCGGTGGCCGCATCGATCTTATCGTCCTTCACTTCTCCACCGGCCTCATCCGGTGCATTCGGGATCTCGGCCGAGCTTTCGGCAACAGTGGCCGTACTGTCATCACTAGTGGAATTCTGCGGAGAAACTCCGGTGGACCGTGATGCGCCAGCGATCCTATCGTCTTCAAGTGCGCCGTTCACGTTCTCTCCATCATTGCTCACGGGTACATCGGCCACACGAACATCCTTCGGATCGGCCTTTTCCAGATCGCCCATGGTCCCGGTCCTTCGGTTCGCTGCTCTTTCAGCTTCAGATCCTGTGGAGCGATCGATCGAGCGGGTGGCTACGCGGTCGTCGGTAGTGGAGGTGGCAGCAGGCGCACTCCAATCATAAGTGCGCAACTGTCTTTGCTGTTCCATCTCCGCAATGCGCGCCATGAAGCGTTCATCCACCGGTATGGATGCTATCTTGCTGTGGGTGGTCGCTATCCGTTTCTCCAACCCTGCAAGTTCCGCTTCGGCAGGCAATGCGGAACCATCAATTGCGGCAGTGGAAAGATGCTTCTGCAGTTCATACTCCGATCGAAGGAAGAAAAGCTCGCGTTCCAGGTCTTTGACAACGTTGAATTTCTGATCGATCTCCTTCCTTAACTCAACTACAGCCTGTTTCTCCACCGCCAGCTGCCGATCTATTTCCTCGATCTTCTTATTGCCCTTTGCCACAGATCGCTCCCGCTCCAGTTGCTTGATGCGATCGGTGAGCTGTTTCTCTTCGCTGCGTGCGCTGTTGGCCCGCTGCAAAGCCGCCTTTGTCTCCTTTTCCTTATCGAGCATCGCCTGTTCCGATCGAAGCAAGGGCGTAGGATCGAGCTCGGGCTTTGCCTTTTGATCCACACGTTGCTTCAGGGCCGTAAGATGCCTCACCGCCTCCCCCTCGTTCTTCTGCGCAATGGTTGTGCGGATGTCCTGCGCCAATCGGTTCGCGGTGATGGCCATTTGCGTCCGCTTGAGTTGCTCGGCCTCCAGGTCCTTTGCTGTGCGGTGAGCCGTGCGTGCCCTTTCGATCGCGGCCTTTGAATCTTCACGTAATTCCGCGGCCTTCAACATCAAGCCATATCGTTCCTCCTCATCGCTCTTCAGCACAGCGGCATCTGCCATGGCCTGTGCTTCACGGGCCAATTCTTCGGCTGCCTTGGTAGCCTCCAGGGAGAGTGCAAAGGCCCCCTGCGATCGGACCTTCAGATCGGCGGCCTCTGTCTCCAGTTCACGGGCATCGGCATCGGCCAGCATCTGCACACTCTCCTCATTGTGTTCTCCAGTGAACCCTGCGCGAGTGAAAATATCGAAGTGCTCCTGCGCAGTTTCCTCCTGCACGGGTCGCTCCTCCACATCGAGGCGTGCCCGGCGCTTGATCTCATCCAAGGCCATGGCGATGAGATCGCCTTCCAATGGCCGATCGAAATGATTACGGATGACCAATTTTTCCAGATCGGCGTGTTTGGTGAGCGCCAGCTCCTGCCGGTAACCTTGAGGGATATCGTTCTTCGGCACATCGACCAGCCCCACATGCGTTTTGCCGCTCGGTCCACATTCCACCAGGAAACGGAACCGGCCACTGCGCGGAAGCGCGAGCACATAAGATCCATCCTTGTCGGTGCGCACTTCGGTGATGCGTTCGCGTGAAACGGCATCTTCCACCACGATACGCGCCTTCTTGTCGTTGGGATCGAACTCGCTGGTGTATTCGCCTTGCAATACGGTGATCACGATCGGCACCTGCGAGGTGGAGACACGGTAAACGTGCAACATGCCCTGCTTGCTGCTGCGGCCACTGGCGAAACATGCTTCGCGGTGCTCGGGATCCACGATGTAGAGGAAATCATCATCAGGCGTGTTGATCGCAAAATCCAGGTTCTCCGGTGGACCAAAAGCGCCGGTACCGCGATCATAACTGGCGCGGAACACATCATAGCCGCCCATGCTGTTGTGGCCCTTGCTGCTGAAATAGAACGTCTTACCATCGGGATGAAGGAAGGGGAAATCTTCATCCTCATCGGTATTGATGTAACCGGCCACCTTCACCGGTGTTGCGAAATTGCCGGTGGGCAGCAATTCCGTGCGATAGATGTCCTTGCCGGTCCTTCCATCCTTTCCGTAGCTGCCGAAATAGATCGGTCCCTTCTGGTCGGGCAGATAGAGCAGCATCCTTTCCTTTCGCTTCTTATCGAAGGAGGCCTTCAGTTCATCGGGCAGTACAACGATCTTTCCGCCGATATCGCTCAGGTCATAGAAACGGAAGAAATCCTCATCGGTGGCCTCCACCTTCTTCTTCACGTCGATCTCCTTCAAGCTGCTGAGGAGCTTTTCTCCATTGCGACATTGTTTCTGGAAGGCACCCACGGGGCGTTCTGCAAGCAGTTTCTTATCGGCCTTCGCCTGGAACGAATCGTACGCTTCGAGGGCTTTTTTGAACTGGTAATCCAGGTGATATGCTCTTCCCAGCCAGTACCATGCGGCCGTAGGCACACCTTCCTTCGCTACGGCATACTTCAAGTAACCGACCGCCTTCGTCTTATCCTCTCCATTGAAGATGAGGCAGGTACCGTAATGGTAACTGAGTACGGGATCGGAAGGTTGAAGGCTGATCAGCTGGGAATAAAGCGGCAGGGCCTCGGTGAACCGCTCTTCATTGAACAGTGCATCGGCCTTGGTACGTACCTGCGCATCGCCCTGCCCGAAGGCGGCTGAATAGATGCAAAGGACGAGAAATATGCCCGCAGAACGGGTCATCATCTGAGAGTGGGCCTTTCTACTGCAAGATCCGACCCATTGTTTCATTCCTGGTGGCCGCTCCTACCGGCAAGGCTCATGCGATCTTCTTCGCCGCGCAACAGTCTGCCGATATTTTGCCTGTGGGTATAGAATACAATGATACTCAAGAGGATCGAAAATCCTATCTTCACCTGGCTGGTCTCCTGGTAGATGAGGATGATCGCCAGGGGAAAGGCCAACGCCGCCGAAAGCGATCCAAGTGAAACGAATTTGGTGAGCCCGTAGACGATCGCGAACATTCCCACGCAGATGGCAGCGGCACCCGGATGTATGGCCAGAATGGCGCCGAACGATGTGGCCACGCCTTTTCCGCCTTTGAAACCTGCGAACACCGGATAGAGATGGCCGATGACGGCAGCGAGTGCAAGACCGATCCGCAGGAACATCCAGCCATCGCCATCCACTTCAAGATCGGTGAAGTTGGGCAAAAGTCTTACGGGAACGAATCCTTTGGCGATGTCGATCAATAGAACGGGGATGCCTGCGCGCCGGCCCAGCACCCTGAAGGTATTGGTGGCACCGGCATTACGGCTTCCATGCTCGCGCACATCGATGCCGAAGAACGCCCTGCCCCACCACACACTGGTGGGAATGCTTCCGAAGAGGTAAGCGATGATCACTGCAATGATGCCGTACACCCAGGTGAACTCCATGGTTCAAAGTCCGAAGCGATCGCGGAAGTCATCCACCTTGCGGCGGTTGGTGATGATGAACTGGTAATCGGGCTGGTCCTTCACCGAGAATTTCCGTTTATCATCCTTCAACTCGCTGATCATGGTATTGAACTGCTGGTCGCTGCTGAAGGTGTAAAGGTAGTTGCGGGTGTATTGGAAGAAATACCAGGTCTGGTCATCGAGCATGAGGAAGATCGTCATGATATCGCCGCTTCGTTTGCGTTCAAGATGGATCTTCCCTTTCACGTAACGGTACACCGGTTTCTTCATGATGGTGGCGATGCCGATCGGGCCATCGCTCAGCCAGCTCTGCTCGGGACCATCCCAATGCATCTTCACGTCGCCGAACACGATCGGTTTCATGATCTCATCGGGCAGTTTCTTTATCTCGCCTTTGATGCTGAGCTCACTGATCACCTTGTCCGAGCGCTCAAGCCCGAGCATTTCGCGCAGCATCTTCTCGTAGTACGTGGTGGCGATGTCCAGCTGCTTCTGTTCAGGATAGGCCAGGAACTGTGTGGCCATGCGCTCAAGTGCCGCTTCGTGGAACGGGAAGTCCGCCAGCAAGACTTCCTGGGTAGTGCATTTGGTGCCGTCCATTTCGAATCGCAGGCCGCCGACACCCTTCATCTTCACCTGGCCGAGGTCAACGCCATGGTCGATCTTTCCATCGGCAAGAATGACACAGTTCTCCACCGCGAGGCTCACCAGATCGCCCGGCAATTCACGCTTCTTGATCTTGTCCTTGTTGGAGATCATGTATTCCTTCCGGCCTTTGTCATAATAGAGGAATCCGCCGGCCTTTATCAGCGCCTTATCGGCAGGATCGGTGGTGCGGCTGAGGAAAGTACCGTATGTCACGAATGGATCTTCGGCCGAGAGATAAACTCCCGCACCGATCATTGCACCGGTATCATCATACAGCGTATCGGCCACGGGGATCAACACTTCCATGGGATCGATCTGTCCGCGGAAGGCCATCCAATTTCTGGCAAGGCCTTCACATCCGTGCTGTATCCGGGTGCTTCCGCTGAAGGTGAGTTCCTTTACGCTGGCAGTAAGGAACACATCACCAAAATAATCGAACGCGGGGCTTAGCTGGAAGTCCTGCTCCTTTTCAATTCGCCCATGCGCGAAGGTCTGGAAGGTGGTGTCCACCCCTACTGATGTCATCGGGATCTTGAAGGATCGCTGGGTCTCATCCACATAGTCGTAATCGCCCGTGGCGGTGTAATTACGCTTCGCCTTGATGTTCGCAGTGGCGTTGTAGATCTTGTGGAACTTGTTGACGAAGTTGGCCGTGATCACCGCGTTCTGCAACGGATCGATCTCGGCATGTTTGCGAATGCGCAGGATGGCACTGTCGGGACTGATCAATGCATCGGCCACCTGGATGTAGATCACATCCGAAGCCGTGATCAAATGTTTCTTCAGGTCGTACCGTGCGCGCGGCGCCATGAAGCTGAGCGAATCCTGGTCGGGCCGTGTGCTGATGAAGTTCGATCCTGAAAGTTGCAGATCCTCCGATCCGGCAGCGGCGGTGCGATCGCTCTCGAGCTCGATATCCCCTTCATCCATGTACCATTTGAAACGATCCATGAAACAGATGTACTGGTTCACCGGGAATTCGACCTTCGTTTCGTTGCCGTTGCTGACGAATTCGCCCACGCGTTCATCCAGCTTCACGGTGGCGTTCACGTTGTCGGTGCTGAACGCTATGCTCGACACATCACCATCTGTGAGCCTGAAATCCGATGTATCGGCCTGCATCTTCATGGTCTCGAACTCGAACAGATCGGATGTGAGCGTTGCGTTACCGAAATCGATCATTCCCGCGCCGGTCATTCCGGTGGGAGTCAATTCCGTGAAGCCGTTCAGTTGCGCCTGGCCATCATACATCTCCATTGATCGTCGGAGCTTTTCGGAGTGGAGCATATCCTTGGCGGGCTCCAGGCGAACATAGAGATCGCCACCCTTCACCAACGGCACTTTTGCTGATGCAGAGGCCAGGTTGGTGAGCGTATCAGCGCGGCCGATCGTACTATCAGGCGTGAAGACAAGGCTCTTCGAAGTCAATGTGGTGGTGAGGAATGCCAGATCGCCATTGCCCTGCAGACCGCGGCTGTTCAGCACTATGTCGTTGGTGAATTTGGCCTTCTTGCCATAAAGGGGCATTCCTGCTTCGCCCGTGGCTTTTTCGAAACCGAGCGAATAATCGGCCATCAAACGCAAGGGTTCATGCAGATCGGGAAAGATGCCGCCGGAAACGAGCGTTCCATTGAAAAAGAGACCGGCATTTGTGAAGTTGTCCAGACTGTCGATCTGGAATGGATCACTCTTGTAGTAGAACTTGTTGCGATCGTATACGCCGCGCTGGATGTTCTTCTTGTCGTAATAGACGTAGCTCTCGCGCGTACTGTTGAATTTCGGGTAGGCCGGATATTCCTTCTGTTTCAAACCGCTCTTGTTGCTGGCATGATCCACCTCAAGACTGCCGGTCACCTGTTCAAGCACGTTCTTCACCTTCACCAACGACCGTTCACCCTTATCGTTCTCCTCAAAACTTTCCGCGTAGAAGGTGACCGAATCCACATTGAGCAGATCGATGACGAACGTTTCATAATGGAAATGGTAATCCTTTCCGTAATACTGCAGTTTACCGGCCTGAACGCTTCCACCGAAACGGAAGTCACGGCCTTTCTCCATGGTGATCGTCTTCTCGGCCGGGAAGATCTTCACATCATTGGAATCGCTCAGCACGATGCGGGCGACGCCTTTCATGGTAAGCTCATTATTGAGCAGGTTCAATGTGGCGTTTACCCCATCATCGCTGTTGCTGTTGATCTGTAATGCGTCATAATCCTTTCTCCCAGCGCTGTTAAGGATATGCTGCTGCATACGCGGTGTCACCTCCACCCATTCCTCTTCCACATCATAACGCAGATAGCCTTTGTTGGCCATGTCGATGATCAACGGGATGACCTGTTGTTTCTGCAGCTTGGTGAAGTTGGCGAAATCCTGCGCGTAGAATTTGCCGTTGGTCTTCTTGCTCAGATCATTGAGGCGCACGAGCGGATGCATATTGTCGATCCCCATCATGCCCATGTAGCGCTTGTCCCTGAAATAATCGAAGCTTTCGAAACTCGCCTTCGTCTGTGAACTGCCGCTCAGATTGCCCATATGCACCACCGGATCGCCCTGCTTCCAGGTGAGCACTTCGAAGTACATGTCGATCGCGTGGAACGTATTGAAGAATGGCGATTTTCCCAGGCCTTCCTCCTTTTTGATGATCGAAAGCTGGCGGCGATCCTTGAGGAATCGCAGGCTCACATTGTGATGGTAGATCGAATCCTTGTCCAGTTTCAATTGAACGTACACATCGTCACTGGTGATGCGTTCCGGCTCTATGCTGAACAGCAATCCACTGGTGATGATGAACGGCTTTTTCTCCCGGTAGAACGTGAGGTAGGCAGGCTCTTCGCGAGTTCCGTACCCCTGCAACTTCGCGCCCTGCAGCGTGAAGCCCCCTTCGAAATCGATGTCCGTTACGATGTTGCGGATGCGCATGCGCCGATCGTAGCTCTCGAAACGCGGATAGCTGGCGCTCTCCTCTTTCACGTTGGCCAGCACTTTGTCGGTGATCTTTCCGAGGAGCGGCTTTTCGAAATACGGGTCGGTGAACCGGATCGAATCCACCGTGAACTCCGATCCTTTCAACCGCACATCATATTCGTGGTCCCATTCTGCGAACGTGGACACGGGTTTCAATCCTGCTCTTTCCCAGGTGACCTTTCCACCCATCCCACGCCAGAGATCACGCGTGGGAAAGAATGTTCCGGAGGTGTTCCTGATGATGGCGCTGTCACCTTTGGAGATGCACTTCAGGTCCATCTTCGGGAAGATGACCTTCGGGATCGAATCATATTCGAACGTGAACTTCGAAGTGCTGCTCCGCCATTCGGTACTGGCGCTGGAGAAAAGGATGTTCTCCCGGAAGAGACCGACACATGTGGCGATGAATGCCTGTACGTTCTGCTTCTTCCCGCTCTGCACGGCGCTTTCCATGCTCTTCATCCATGCATCGAATTCCGCTGCGCCGCGCCCACCTTTCGGGAACTCCACCACCGCAGCCAGAAAGTCGCGGTAGAACGGGAACGCTTCGAAGCGTTTCTTCTGCATGTAGTTCGCAACATCCACAATGCGGCCGCGTTGCTGATCATTGTAGTACGTGCCGTTCCACACCGGAGCGAACGTGATCTCAATGAATTCCCGGCCTTCCTTCTTGTTGGCCTCCACCATGAATTCGGTGATCTCCTGGAGAAAGAGCGCCTGATCCTTGCTGAAGGTCTTCTGCTGGGCGTGCGCGATGCCTGATGTGAAAAGCAGCATCAATGACACGAAGATCTTGAAGAGAGTTGTCAGTTGTTCGTTGCCAGTTGTCAGAATGGATCCTGACCGATGACAATGCGGAACAGACAACTGACTACCGGCAACTGGCAACTTGAATTCCCTCATGGTTTCCTACAACCCAACAACGCCCAATCGCCTTCGTTCATACGTTCGGCAAGTTCGAAACCCGTGTCGCGGGCCTTTTGTGCGAGCATATGCCGATCGGTGACCACGAAGCCGCTCAGCAGAAGGGCACCTCCATGATCGAGGGCATCATACATCAGCTGCATCGCTTCCAGGAGCGTGTTGCGTTCAATGTTGGCCAAGATAGCGTCATAGACCTTACCCTGAAGAAATGTGGCCACGCCCTTTTCAACATGGATCCTCGTGCAACCGTTCCGTCCCACATTATCGATCGCATTGTCCACGGCCTGTTGATCGATATCGATCGCATCGACGGTGGCGGCATCCATTCTTTCGGCGAGGATCGCGAGCACTCCTGTGCCGCAGCCAAGATCGCAGACGCGCTTTGCAGCAAGGTCCACATCGAGCATGGCCTTTACCATCATGCGGGTGGTGGCGTGATGGCCCGTGCCGAACGCCATGCGTGGTGTGATGACCAGTTCATGGGTGAAGCCCTCAACATGTGGATGGAAATCGGCCCTTATCCGGACATCCTTCCCTACTTCCACCGGCTGGAAGCTCCTCTCCCATTCTGCATTCCAGTTGCGGCCGGGGATCTCGATCGATGTCCAGTTCACTGATACATGAGGATCACGCAAGGTCAACAACCGGGAAAGTGCCGCGGGATCGAACTTCGAAGAAGGGATGTACGCATGAAGCCCGCCTGTTGTCTCCTCGAAACTTTCATATCCGATCTCACCCAGTTCGACCATGAGCAGATCGCGCCATGGATCGATAGGTTGTAAAAGGAAGGTGACCTGCGTGTAGTTCACGATCGAATGGGATCAGGTACGTTCTGCGATCGAGATCAATTGAAGGAACTGATCGGCCTCCAGCGATGCGCCACCGATCAAGCCGCCGTTCACATCCTTCTGGGTGAACAGACTTTCAGCATTATCGGGCTTGCAACTTCCCCCGTAGAGGATCGGTATCGCCGAGGCCACATCACCGGCCAATTTCCGCAATTCCGAACGGATGAAGGCGTGCATTTCCTGCGCCTGATCGGGCGTTGCTGTAAGCCCTGTGCCGATCGCCCACACCGGTTCATAGGCGATGATGATCCCTGACAAGGCTTGGGCTGAAAGACCATTGAGCGCCTCGCGAAGTTGACGTTCCACCACTTTGAAATGATCGCCCGCTTGGCGTTCCTCTTTCACTTCACCGCAACAATAGATCGGTGTGATGCCACCCTTCAACAATGCCTGTATCTTCTTATTGATGATCTCATCGGTCTCACCGAAATATTGACGACGCTCACTATGCCCGACGATGCATGAGCCAACACCGAGGCTTGCAAGCATGGGTACGCTCACTTCACCGGTGAAGGCACCTTTGCCCTCATGATGACAATTCTGTGCTGCGACAACGATCGCTGATCCGCGGCCATGTTCGATGGCATCTGAAAGGAACGGGAAGGACGGCGCTATCATCACCTCCACCTGACCCGATGTGTTCTCCATTCCTTTCACGATCGATGTAACAAGTTCCACCGCTTCTGCCCGGTCCTTGTGCATCTTCCAGTTACCCGCCACGATCTTTCGCATGGCGCAAAGGTCGGAATGCTTTTTCAGATCGGATCTTGCGTTAGGGATAGAAGTGGAAAGCCCGGAAGCCTTCTTAGGCTGAGGACTTGCAACGCATAGCCCGGCCCGGCCCACCCCGCAGGTTCGGGGTGGGCCGGGCAACGCCCTAAGACCATGAACGAACATATTTGAAGCTTCTCGCCCCAACTTTGCGTCATGGAAAAGATGAAGGTTGCGGTGATCGGGGCCGGCACCATGGGCATGGGGATAGCGCAGGTGGCGGCGCAGGCAGGCCATGAGGTGCGGCTCTTCGATACCCGTGGCGATGCGGTGGACGTCGCCTTGGAAGGTCTGCGCCGTACCCTGCAGAAGCTCGCCGAAAAGGGCAGGATCTCCTCTGCCGAGGCTGATGCGATCGCCAGCCGGATAAGACCGGTGGTGGATATTCAACAATTGAACGGCTGTTCCATCGCGATCGAAGCGATCGTGGAGGACCTGGCGGTGAAGAAGAGGCTCTTTGCTGAACTGGAAACGATCTGTGAGGATCTTGATGGTCCCTGCGTGCTCGCCACCAATACATCTTCCCTTTCGGTTACAGCGATAGCCAGTGCATGTAAAAGACCGGAGCGCGTGATCGGCCTGCATTTCTTCAATCCGGCACCGCTGCTTCCATTGGTGGAAATAGTTCCAGGTCTTGTGACCGATGCGGCATTGATCCCGAAGATGAACGAACTGATGAAGGAATGGAAGAAAGTGCCGGTGGTCTGCAAGGACACGCCAGGCTTCATCGTGAACCGTGTGGCACGGCCATTCTATGGCGAGAGCATCAGGATCTTTGAAGAAGGCATTGCTTCCATGCCGGAAATAGATGAAGCGATGCGGGCGATCGGTGGCTTCAGAATGGGACCGTTCGAGTTGATGGACCTGATCGGCAATGATGTGAACCTTACCGTGACCAGGACCGTGTGGGAAGCTTTTTTCTACGATCCGCGGTACAAGCCGAGCCTTACCCAACAAAGGCAGGTGGAGAGCGGACGGTTGGGCCGCAAGACCGGTCGCGGTCATTACGACTACTCCAGGGAATTGCAGAGAACAACGGTGGATGCAGAAAAAGGCCGGCTCATCGTGGATCGTGTGGTGGCCATGTTGATCAATGAAGCGGTGGACGCTCTGTTCTGGAACGTGGCCAGCGCCAAGGATATCGATCTGGCCATGACCAAGGGCGTCAACTACCCGAAGGGTCTTCTGGCCTGGGCCGATGAGATCGGTGCCAGGGAGTGCCTCAGGCGTATGGAAGAGTTACTTTCGATGTATGGTGAAGACCGGTACAGACCATCCCCGCTCCTGCGCCAGACAGCCTTGACCAACAGCCGCTTCACCCAGCAAGGCACCCCCGCCGGTGTGGGTGGTTGAAGAATTTAACGTGGAATTTATTTTCCATGGAAAGCTTTTTCATTTCTTTGTACCCCTTAACACAACAACAACGATGAGGATCCAACTTCTTTCCACCATGATGGCAGGTGCTTTGTTCACCTCGTGCGGTGACAACAACAATGCGGACACCAGTGCCACCGCGGCCGATACCACGACCACCAGGACCGCCACGGAAGCCACTTATGTGGTAAGCACCGATCAGAGCAACATCCGCTGGGAGGGTGTGATGCTCGGCGTGAAGAAGCACCATGGCAACGTGAAATTCACCGATGGTACTGTGACCGTGGCGGGCGGACAATTGGTGGGTGGCAATTTCAGTGTTGATCTAAATACAATTGCTCCGCTGGACAGCACCTACGATGAGACTTATACGAAGGACAAACTGATCAACCACCTCAAGAGCCCTGATTTCTTCGATGTGGCGAATCATCCTGATGCGAAGCTTCGCATCACCAGCGCTTCCGGGAATACGGCGAACGCTGAACTCACGATCCGTGGGATCACGCATCCTGAAACGATCCAGAACATTCAGATCACTGAGAACAACGGCGAACTACGCGCATCGGGCGACCTCACTTTCGATCGCCAGAAGTACGATGTGAAGTGGAGCAGCGGTGCACAGGATATGGTCCTTTCTGATGACGTGAAGTTGAATATCGAACTCGTTGGCCGAAATGAGGCCACCGCCGCGCGATAAGAGTGGTATCATAACGAGAAGGCCCGCCGATCGGCGGGCTTTTTTGTTGAGTACCTTTCAATGGTCAAGGTCTGGAATGGAGCGCGATCGCTCGGACACTTCATTCTCGATCTTTGGATCCGACCTTCCCAAGACGCTTCATGAGTCTGCGATCGTCGATCGCACGCATCTGATCGATCATTACATCGCTGTTCTTTTGAAGACCGGCGCCCTTTCGATCGAGATGAACACGTAGGAGATCACCTGGCTTTCGAAGCTTTCGTGTATCGCTTCTCGAGCAATTTCCGTTCATGAAGCTTATTATTGAAGATCAAGCGCTTCGTGATGTAACGATCGCGGCTCTTCTTCAGCTTAGCCAGCAACCTTTCCGTATTCTCGAACACCTGGTCGTCCAACTTCAGAGATAGGCTCTTGATCTTATAAAGTATATACCAGGGGTAATACCTATCTCCCGCTCTCCGGCGAGGTCTTCAAAAATGCGTTCATCGGCCGCATCGCCTTGTAATGATCGATAAGGATGTCCATCAACTTCGGGTCGGTCACCGTCTTCGCCGGAAGCGTGGCGTGATAGTAGAATTGCTTGTTGGCGATCAATGGTTCAAGCTTCGCAGCTTCTTTCAGATCAGGCGGCAGCACTTTGTTCCTTTCACCTTCAATTCCGTTGAAGTGCGACCTGAATTCCCTGGCCTCGTAAAGCTTCTTGAACGCTTTTGGATCGCTGGCGATCTTCCTGCGGATCATTTCCAACTGCTCCTTTTCCGGCTCATAGCTTCCACCGAAGATCTGCACATGTTCAGGGCCGAGCTCGAAATAGATCCCCGGTTCGCCGTGGTCCTTGCGGCCACCGCGTGAAACGATCGCGGATGCTGTCATCTTGTAAGGCGTCTTGTCCTTGCTGAAGCGGATATCCCGATTGATGCGGAAGATGGCATCCTTGGGTTCGATCGTCACGTTCGGATCGAGCTTCTGCACCCGCTTTATCACTTCCGCCACGAAGGCCTCGAACGGCTTCTTCACACTCTGTTCGTAACGTTTGCGGTTGGTATCGAACCATTCCTTGTTATTGTTCTTCGCAAGATCCTTGAAGAACTTGTTGAAGTCATCGGTGAACCACACCATCACGCCTTATTTTCGGCGAAGGTATCCGATGGCGATGGTGGTCACCAGCACTCCGCAACTCTTTCCATCACTTCATGTGGCCGTGGTGGAAACGCCGATCGGGCGCATCTGGGTGGAGAGCGATGGTGAGTTGATCACCAGACTGTCATTCGATCCACTACCTGTGCGCCGGGCCCGTATTCCCCTGGTATTGCAGCTAGCCGCAACATCGCTGAATGCATACTTCGATGGGAAGATCAAGAAGATCAAGCTTCCGATCCAACAACGCGGTACACGGTTCCAAAAAATGGTGTGGAGGTCGATCGGATCGATCCCCTTCGGGAAGTTCAAGACCTATTCTCAGATCGCTTCGGATATCGGTGGAAGGTCCATTGCCAGAACGGTCGGTAATGCCTGCGGCTCCAACCCGATCCCGATCATTGTCCCCTGTCACCGCGTGATCGCCTCCAACGGATTGCTGACCGGTTATGTGGGAGGTCTCTGGCGGAAAAAATGGTTACTGGAACATGAGGGCGTGCTTCAGCGGGAATTGTTCGATCTGGAGACTTGAAGCAACGCAGAGAAGGGAGAAAGAAGAGACGCTGAGGAGATCAAAAGGCTGTCAGTCTGCTTTCTCTTGCGCCGTCGCGGTCCGTCCCTCTGGATACCTTTGCCCCTTCAATGGACCTGCAGCAATTGGCCGAACGCGTAGTGGCCCGCATGTTCGACAATGATCCCTTCAGCCAGTGGCTCGGTATCGAGCGGGTGCTGGTGAGGCCCGGGGAGTGCCGCCTGGCAATGACCGTGAAAAAGGAAATGCTGAACGGCTTTGCGATCGCACACGGTGGCATCACGTATTCACTGGCCGATAGCTGCCTGGCCTTCGCATCCAACAGTTACGGCATACAAAGCGTTTCCATTGAAACATCGATCAGCCACACTCGGCCGGTGCAGGAGGGTGACCGACTGCTGGCTGTTTCCGAGGAATTGAACCTAAGCAACCGCATCGGGATCTACCAGATAAAGATCACCGACCAGAAGGAGGAACTGGTGGCACTTTTCAAAGGCACGGTGTTCCGCACCGGAAAGCCATGGTTCCCAGAAGAAGAGAAAAAATGAAGTCAGCCTACATAGTAGATGCGATCCGTACACCGATCGGCAGTTTTACCGGCAGCCTCTCCCCTGTTCGCGCAGACGATCTGGCGGCACATGTGATCCGTGCGTTACTCGACCGGCATCCCGGCTTGGATCCAGCGGCGGTGGATGATGTGATCATTGGTTGCGCCAACCAGGCCGGTGAGGATAACAGGAACGTGGCCCGCATGGCGCTTCTGCTCGCCGGGATGCCGGTCTCGGTACCGGGTGAAACGGTGAACCGGCTTTGTGCCTCGGGAATGAGCGCTGTAGTTGGTGCTTCCCGTGCGATCGCTTCAGACCAGGGCGATCTTTTTATTGCAGGCGGCGTGGAGCATATGACGCGGGGGCCATGGGTGATGAGCAAGACCAGCACACCCTATGGACGTGATGCCCAATTGTTCGACAGCAGTTTCGGTTGGCGTTTCGTGAACCCGAAGATGAAGGAAATGTATGGCACCGATGCCATGGGTGAGACGGCCGAGAATCTACTCGAAACGAATTCAATCAGCCGGGAGGATCAGGACAAGTTCGCACTATGGAGCCAGCAAAAGGCGTCAGCAGCCCAGAAGAACGGTCGTCTGGCAAAAGAGATCGTGGCCGTACCGATCCCACAACGCAAGGGCGATCCATTCCTGTTCGCGCAGGATGAATTCGTAAAACCGAATACTTCCATGGAAGTGCTTTCCGGCCTCAAGCCCGCCTTCAAAAAGAACGGCTCGGTGACAGCGGGGAATGCCAGCGGACTGAATGATGGTGCGGCGGCTGTAATTGTGGCCAGCGAAGAGGCCTTGAAAGCTCATCAGTTGAAACCACTGGCCCGGATCGTGACCGCAGCGGTAGCTGGCGTTGAGCCACGGATCATGGGTATAGGGCCGGTGAAAGCAGTGGAACTCGCATTGAAGCGCGCCGGACTTACGCTCGATCGGATGGATGTGATCGAACTTAACGAAGCCTTCGCAGCACAGGTGTTGAGTTGCACCCGGACTCTTGGCCTGCCAGATGACGATGTACGGATAAATCCGAACGGTGGGGCTATTGCATTGGGCCATCCGCTGGGCATGAGCGGAGCGCGGTTGCTTCAAACAGCGGCATTGCAGTTGCACGAGATCGGAGGCAGATATGCGCTTTGCACCATGTGCGTGGGAGTGGGCCAGGGCTACGCCACGGTGCTCGAAAGAGTCTGAAAAGGCTGATGCTCAGCCTTGTTCTTACAATGTGAAGAGATCCTTAGTTTGGCCCCCAGTTTCAGATGGACATGCAGGCACAGGAAAAGATCAACCTTTACATAGCCGAACAGCCTGAATGGCAGCGGAAACAGTTGGTACGGCTGCGGCAACTCATTCATTCGGCCGACGCGACCATCGAGGAATCCTGGAAATGGAACAGCCCGCATTTCGATCACAAAGGCATCATGATCGGTATGAACGCTTTCAAGAAGTTCGTGGGGGTCTGGTTCCACAAAGGCGCGCTGCTGAAGGACACCCATGGCATTTTCGAGGTCACCGGCAAGGAGGACGAGAAAGGTATGCGGGCCTACAAGATCCATGAGGATGAAAAGATCAATGAAAAGGCCTTTGTGGATCTGGTAAAGCAGGCGATCAAGGTCAACGAAGCAGGCACCAAGCTGCATCAGTCGAAACCTGCACGCAAAGCACTTCAGATACCACCGGAACTGGAAATGGTCCTCAAAAAGGACGATCAGGCATGGCACCATTGGGAGGGCTTCTCATACAGCCATCGTAAAGAATATGTGGAGTGGGTGACCGACGCGAAGAAAGAAGAGACCCGTAAGCGTAGGATCGCCCAGGCGCTCGAGATGATCCGCGAAGGCCAGCACAAGGATGACAAGTACGTAGCCTGAAGCTTTGGCAGTTCGTTGAAAGATCCTTACATTTGCCGCCCCAACGGCAGAAGTGTCATGAAGAAGGATATCCATCCCACCAACTATCGCACGGTCGTGTTCAAGGACATGTCCAACGAACACATGTTCATCGGAAAGAGCTGCGCCAATACCAAGGACAGCGTAAAGTGGGAAGATGGCAATGAGTATCCGCTCATCAAGCTGGATATCAGCTATACTTCACATCCGTTCTACACAGGCAAGATGATGCTCGTGGATACCGCCGGCCGCGTGGACAAGTTCAAGAAGCGTTACGCGCGTCACTCGAAGTGATATAACTGATAACTACTTGAAGCCCCGGAATTTCCGGGGCTTTTCTTTTACGTTTGCTTCGATCGCGAGGCATCCCGGCCCGATCGAACGATCTTTGCAGACCATGACCACCCGTAAATGGCCGAACCGCATGCTCGGATCCACCGAGATGGAGTTGAGCTACATGGTGGTGGCCAGGAAGTCCTTGGAAATAATGTCGATCCCTGAGGAGATCGTTTCCTCGCAAATTGGGATAGACCCCAAGGAAGAGCGCCGTCCGGAACGTACAAAAGGTGTCGCAAAACATACGGTATCGATCCGAACGAACGGCCCGGCCAAGAGACTTTCCAAGCTCGCAAAGAAGATCGACCGGGAGATCCGAAGTATCAATAAGGTCCTCAGGAAGCAGGATGCCATGCTTCTGCCCACCGGCTGCCATCCCTTCATGAGACCTGAGAAGGAAGTAGAGCTCTGGCAATTCCAGAGCGGTGATGTGGGCCAATTGAGCCATGAGCTGTTCGATCTGCGCACCCATAGCTGGAGCAATGTCCAAAGTGCACAGATCAGTGTTCCGTTCGCCAATGATGAAGAGTTCGCCAAATTGCACGCGGCCGTGCGATTGCTTCTTCCGATCATTCCAGCCTTGAGCGCGAGTTCTCCCTTTCTCGAAGGCACGTACACTGGATTTCTCGATTCACGCATGGAAGCTTATCTGCATGCGCAGGAGACACATCCTGACCTGATGGGTTCCATGGTGCCTGAGCCGATCTATGATCAGGAGAGCTATTACCGCGAGATCTACGGTCCCATAGGCAGGGTGCTTGGCCAGCATGATCCAACGCGCATCCACTATCACCAGCACATGAACAGCCGGGGGGCCATCCCCTTCTTCGAGCGCGATCTGCTGGAGATCCGCGTGGTGGATATGCAGGAGGCCCCTTCTGCGGACCTGGCCATTGCTGAATTCATCGTTGTGGCCTTGAAAGCGCTCATCAATGGACGTTGGGTGAGCAGCTATGTGCAACGCGCCTGGCCTGAGACGGATCTCCTAGGCATCTTTCTACAAGTGATCAAGGATGCTGGGAACACCACCATCGCCAACCGTGACTATCTGTTGATGTTCGGGTTGTTGAAACAGGAACAGATGCAAGCCTTGAAGCTCTGGCAGCACATGTTCGTGGAGCTCTACGGTGATCTCAGCGACAATTGCCGCGAGCGGATCGGCCACATCCTGGAACACGGTTGTCTGGCCAGCCGCATCCTTCAACACACCGGTCGTACGCCTTCACACGAAAAGTTGGTCAGTGTCTATAGTGAACTGGCGGATTGCCTGGCGGAGGACCGGATGTTCAATTGATCCAGAACTTATGCCCAATATGCATGGCCATACATATGTTTTGATATTCAAGTTCCTATGAAAGTGAGGAAAGTATACCCGAGCTATATGTATGGCCATGCATATTGACGTTGCGTTGCCTCCAAAATAACCGATCCACAACTACCAGTTCGGGCCTTCCGGATTACGGGTGAAGCGTGTGCTGAAGCCCATGCCGATCACCAGGTTTTGAAAATTCCGTGACTCCTCGGTCTCACGCCTTCCCGGCAGACCTTCAAGGCCAAGGTCCATCAAGCGGAATCTGTATTCATCACGCTCGTAGCCTAATGTGAAACCGAAGGTCAGGTTATGAGACACATGTACGTAGTAGCTCGCCCCGACCCCCCAATGCAACGCGGTGGGTCTATCCTCCCGGCAGTTGGCGCAATCAAAGGCGAAAAGGCTCGATCCAGCCCGTGCATGCAATTCGAAGAACGTTCTCTCACCGGTGTATTCCTCGTAGGACAACTTGCCATAGAATGCTGAACGACGTACTTCGCCGCTACGCAGGAGAGGTTGAAGCGTGCGTTGATCCAGCGCGAACCAGGTCATCTTCGCTCCTACTCCCAGTCCCAGCCCACCATGGATCGGTACCTGAAAAGCTCCATCAAGCTGCCCGATCGTTTCCGTAAGTCCTTCAAAAAGCGGATTGCCCAATGGCACAGGCAGGATCAGCAGACCTTTGAACGTGGGCGTGATCTCCGGCAGACTGCGCCGATCCTGGCCGAAGGCCTTAAAGGAAACGAGAAGGAGCAATGAAATGCTGAATATCCGCCACATCATCTCACTGAAGACGGAATTGTCTTACCGTTCGTTGTGTTGAGGTTGAAACTTCAAGGTAATAAACACCATCGGTCAGTGGAGGTAATGTCCGTTCCAACGCGTTGAGGCCTTTTTCGAAACGATCTTCTGGCCAGCTGTATTTCAAATGATGCTGCTGATCGAGGATCGCCGTACCGATGGATGAACTCTCGGGAAGACTCATGACCACATGTAACCTGGCGGGATGATAAGCCACTTCCAAGGAGATCAATTCCGCATGCGAAGGAGCCGGTAGATCTTCCTGCATGATCTTCTGCCGCTTCCGGCGGAACACCATCAACAGCAGCAGGATCGCAAGGGATCCGATCAATGCATCGCGAATTATGTCCGTATCGATCGGCATTTTTCACAGGACGATGACCCCGGGGATCTGCGAAGCGCGCACATAGCGTTGCACCACCTCATCAGCGTTCATCATCACCTCTTTCACAGTAAGGCTCAAGTACTTGCCTGCCGATGAATATTTCCGCAGGATCTCTGCTTCCTCCGGGAACAATGCAAGCACCGCATCGAGACGCTCCTGATCGGGCTCGAAGATCATCTTGAACATATAGACCGAAGGCCATTCATGCACCTGGTCCAGCTGCTCACGTAACCGTTCCTTCCATTCTTCGGCTCCCATCTGCTTACTTTACAAAAGTACTCCACCTTGAACCATTGGATCGGGCAGGTGTACAGCTTCAAGAATGAACCTCATCCGCATCACCGGAATATCGATCGCATTAGGTATCACCGGCTCAACCCTGGCGCAGACCACGCAAGAGCAGCGTGCCGTGAAAGAGCCGTACCAGGGCGGCTGGTCCGTGGGACCTGGCGTTCCAACCGCTCCCGCCGCCGTGGCCGATAGTGATCTGCTTATGGAAAAAGAGGCGGAAGATCGTCCTGTTGATGTGAACGCTCAATTCCATGAACTGCGGCAGGATCGAGTGAACACCCTTGCCCGCCAACAAGGTGTGCTGAGCGAGGCCGATCGAAAGCGATATGCTGAACAGGCGGCCCGGATCGAACGGTCGGCCCCCAATTCCTTCGAAGCGCACATGGCGCATTTCTATGCCGAATTCCCATCGGCCGCATCCTTCCAACATCTCGATCGGGCTTTCATGCGGGACCCAACGCGGCAGGAGTTGATAGGACCGAAGCTCGCCGATGCCGTACGGCGGAATCATTCACTGGAGATGACCCAGTGGGCGCGAAAGATGCGTGACCAGGGCGATATCGCGCCAGGCCTGTACCAGTTCGCGGACGACCTGTTGAATTCCGTGGAAAAGGACGGAATGCTGATCACCGCCGGTGAAATGGACAGTTACCCGATCCTCACCCGTCAGTATGCCGACGGACGGCGCCGCGACGTTCTGGTGATCGATCAGCGGTTGCTGATAGATCCTGCATACCGTCAGCGGATATGGGAAAGGACGCGCGCAAAAGGATCGGTACCATCATCGGAGTCCGGCTTCATCTCAGCATTGGCGGCTGCCACGGATCGGCAACTATTCCTCTCCCCCGCCATGGGACGCGACCGGATCGGCCTTCCGCAGGAAAAATTGTTCGTGGTAGGACTTGCCCTTCAATATTCCGATCGGGACGTGAACAACATACCGCAGCTCGAGCAACGTTGGAAGCAGATGAGCAAGACCGCGGAAGCAGGTCCACTTTCGAAGAATTACCTGTTGCCCGGGGTCGTGTTGTTGAAGCATTACCGCGAGACCGAAGATGAATCCAACGCCATGCGGATCGAAGGGGAACTGCGCACACTGGCGAAGAAGTTGAACGCCTCACAGGAACTCTTCCGCACCGGATACCTCCACTGAAGCATGGGCCTCTTCAGCAAGGAATACGATCGGCTGGGCGATGAGCGGCTCATGGAGTTGATCGTACGCGGTGACGAAAAAGCCTTCGGTGCGATCTACGATCGGTATTCGCGGCGGCTGCTGAACTACTTCCACCGCATGTTGTGGCACGATCGCGAAAAGGCGCAGGATTTCCTGCAGGATCTGTTCACCAAGATCGCGCAGAAGCCCGGCAGCTATGATGCTTCACGTCCTTTCCAGACGTGGATCTTCAGCGTGGCGAACAACATGTGCAAGAACGCTTACCGCCACGAAGAAGTGGTGAAGGCCGCGGCGGTGTACATGAAGAACGGCATCGATCGGGAGGAGGCGAAGGAAGGGATCGGCGTGGACCATGAGAATTTCCGGGAACGGCTGGATGAGGAATTATCAAAGCTGGATCCCGATCACAAGGCCACTTTCGTGATGCGCTATCACGAGAACATGGCGATAAAGGAGATCGCTGTGGCTTTTGGTTGCAGCGAAGGCACGGTGAAGAGCCGCTTGTTCTACACATTGAAAAAACTGGCCGAACGCCTCAAGGAGTTCGATCCAAATGCATTGAGCCAACATGGAAAGGCGCGAACAATATGATCCGGAGGACATCGAGAGCCTGCTTCAGGAGCGGAGCTTCGATGAGCTGCTGGAAGAAGAGCGTGCTTACGTGCTGCGGCACCTGAGCGGGCGCGAAGAGTACGAGCAGATGCGCGCGCTGTTGCGGCACGTGCGAGAGGACGATCGTCGTCACGCACCGATCGAAGCCGATGATCATGTGCGTGCGAACGTGATCCAGGCTTTCCGCGCGCAGCAACAGCCGCAGTGGCGTGTATGGTTGAATTCGATCGGAGGCATCTTCACGCCAGGCGAAGGTTATGCGATGTGGCGTCCGGCGTTGGCGCTTGGAATGTTAGTGGTGCTTTTCGGGATCGGAATCTGGTTGATCACAGGCCCATTGGCCGGACCCACGAACGATCAGCTGGCCGAAGTGCGCCGGCAGAAGGCCGAGGAACCATTACCGGTGAAGAAGCCGGAGACCGGTGATACCACGCAAGTCCTGCAACGTGAAGGATCGGCGAATGCAGAAATGAACGAAGTGAAGGCAGAAGCCAATGCGGCTTCGGCCGATCAACAACAGTCGGAAACGGTGTTCTCGAATGAGGGATCGGCCGCATTCCAACCCACAATGGGATCCACGGAAATTGCAGAAGATGCTGCAAAGGATGCGAATGTTCCCGCAGAGCTGGAAATAGAAGGAACTGCGGTCGCTGACGATGCCCAGTTCCATGCACCGGCTTCAGGAAGTCACGTGGTGACCCAGGAAGAACTGATCATGAACCAAAGCGTGGCGAACGCCACCGGCAAAGTGCAGACCCAGAGCGTGGAGACCAAGGCAGCGCGTGCAAAGGCCCCGTCATCGCTGGATGGATCTGGGAGGACCGATGCCACCATGAGCCGATCGGTGGCTGAAGATCCGCAGGTGTTGGAGTTATTGAGCGCGGGTTGGTGAGCGATGGAGAAAACACGGATCCTCTCCCATCTGCGCTCATTGATCGAAGAGAAGATCCGCTTTGCGGAAGAGAACATTCGATCCACCATTGCCGCGCGCGACAGTGACGGCAAGAGCACGGCCGGCGATAAGCATGAAGTTGGCCGGGCCATG
>JAEZAU010000143.1 GCA_023430325.1 Bacteroidota bacterium
TATCCCTTTCGCAAGATCAGGATCTGCCGGTTGGATCGGATCTTTCACCGGTATGCCTGCGTGACGGATAGGAGCGGAAAGCCCGGACGACCGGAGGGAGGAGGACTTGCAGCGGATAGCCGGACCCCGCCTTCGCTGAAGTTTCGGCGGGCACAGCCCGAGAATCCGATCAATGGCGGGGGCACGCCCAAAAAATGGGCCTTTATTCAGCCTGATAATCCATATCGAAAGATCCAGAGATGGCCTTGGCGCCGGGAGAAAGCGTTGTGTATAGGTTGCCATTGAAAGTACCTTGGATCCGATCGGCCACCGTATCATGAGCAGTGATGTGGAGTACGGGGGGATCGCCCTCCGTGCTCATGTAGGCAATACCGAGGCTCGTTGTATGAAGGATGGTGTTGGCGGCCTCTGTCATGGGGTAACTACCCATTGCCAATGAATCTATCTGGAGGGTCAGGGTGCTGCCCAATGACGTAAGGCCGCTTATGGTGATCTCACCGGCTGCCGGTGAAGCCCATAAGTTCATGTTCGCACAC
The DNA here is from genome assembly GCA_023430325.1 of Bacteroidota bacterium. Lineage (GTDB taxonomy): Bacteria > Bacteroidota > Bacteroidia > Flavobacteriales_F > PHOS-HE28 > PHOS-HE28. The sequence goes on from JAEZAU010000143.1 coordinate 537, forward strand.
CAGGCACTGCCCTCAAAGGTGGCTGTCAGCCGGGCGCCTTCGCTGCCGCAATGCGCTGCTGGTGGCAGCCCGGGCAAAGGTGTAGGAGGATCCTCTTCCTTGGTGCAGGAAATGAGCATTACCGGTACCATCGCCATGATGAAGATCGCGCTGCGCATGAGGTTCTCGGCTTTATCGACACTTGAACGGATCGGCAGGATCGAAGGTTCCGCATGCCAAGATCTCCCACATCAACACGGCATTGTGAAAGGATCGCATAGTTCTTGACGTTAGCCGCTTTTGAAGGGGGATACCTTCGGACCTTCGCCGATGCTACGCAAACTCCGCCTGCTCTTGATCGCCATGGCCGCACTTGGCGTTCTGTCCTTCAGCGCGCTGATGGTGATCGGCAAGCTCTACGAGGATGAAGTGAAGGCCGAACTGGTCTCCGCCATCAATGCCCAGTTGAATGCGCCGGTAACCGTGGGCGGCATGGATCTCACGTTGATCGAGCGGTTCCCCAAGGCGAGCATGCGGCTTACCGATGTTCTTGCCAGGGAGGTGCGAACGGATGACCTGGCGCCTGATACATTGCTGCATGCCAAGGAACTGTTCCTGGAATTCAGCCTCTGGGACCTGTTCCGTGGCAATTATAACGTGGAGCATGTGCACGGCCAGGTGGTGAAGCTGTATCCAGGCCTGGATGCGAATGGTTCGGAGACGTACATCATCTGGAAGACCGACACCTTAGCGACCAGTTCAACCATAGCGCTGGACAAGGTGAGTTTCCAGGATCTGCAACTGCGATATACCGACGGCCGATCGGGCATTGTGATCCGATCGGTACATGATGAATTGAAATTGAGCGGCCGGTTCGCTGGTGAACTGAACGAAATGACCTTGAACGGCGATGCTCACCTGTTGGATTGGATCGATGATGGAGCATTGGTGATCGCCGATCGCAAGGCACAACATCTTCGCCTGGAGATGAGCTTCGGCAATGGTGCATTCCACATCAACAAAGGCGAAGTGGCCATGGGCAAGGTCCCAATGGAGTTGGTGCTGGACCTTGTGCCAGGAAAGAAAGGGAAAGAACTGGATCTGCGTGCGAACGGACTGGGCCTTCCCCTGGCCGATGTAACTGAACTGCTTCCGGACTTTTTGCGAAATCATCTGGTCAATTACGGCATGCAGGGCGATGTGGATCTGGCTTTGCGTTACAGCGGCCCTATCGATGGTGATGGTCCATCACTTTCCGTAGGTGCAAAGCTCAGCCGGGGCCGCGTAAAAGAGAAGAAGACCAACACAATGTTCACGGACATCACCGGTGAACTGGCATTGGAACTTTCGCCGAAAGGCACCCCGACAAAACTTTCAGTACAGCGGTTCAACGCACGCAGTGGCAGCGGATCGGTGAGCGGGAACTGGCGATCGAACGGCTTGAAGAACGCGAGCCTCAACGCCGATCTGAAAGGAGATATCGCCCTGGCCGATCTGTTCAGGTTCGCGCAGATCGACACGTTGGAGCAAGTGCAGGGCAGGCTGAAGGCTGATGCCAACGTTGAGGGAAGGTTGCGCGATGTGGGCGATCTGCGGGTCAGCGATCTGGCATCGTTGAAGATCACAGGAAAGGTCGCGTTGCGTGATGCCTCGCTGAAATTGAAGGGTGCCCGTCACCGGATAACACATATGGATGCGGACCTCGCCTTGCAGGGGAACGATGCCGCGGTAAATGGACTGAAGGCGGAATTCCATGGCAATCCGATCCAACTGCGTGGATACCTGCGCAACCTGGTGCCTTACCTGATCTTCAATGACCAGAAGTTGGTGATACAGGCACAGGGATCATCACCGAACATCGATCTGGCGGGATTGCTGGAAGAGGATGGTCCAGGAGGTAACACCACCAACGACCATGTGCTCACGTTGCCACGAACGATCGATCTTGATCTTTCTGCACAAGTGGATCGTTTGGTGTTCGAGAAATTCACCGCGACCGGAATTACCGGCAACATCCGCATAAAGGACAGGGTCCTTTCAGTTTCACCGATGAGCTTCAGTACAGCGAATGGATCAGTGACCGGAGATCTTCTGCTGGATACGCGTGCCACTGGCAAAGGAGCGGTCTATCCTTTCAAGATCAATGCACGCATCCAGGACATCGAAATGCGGGAACTTTTCACCGAATTCCAGGATTTCGGGCAGGATTTCATTGGTCACCGGCACCTGAAGGGAAGCACCGATGCCACGATCACCTTCAATGCGCCGCTTTCACCCGATCTGAAACTTGATCTGCAGCAACTGATCTGCCTGGTCGATGTATCAATAGAAAATGGAAGCATAAAAGGTCATAAGCCGTTGTTGGAAGTGGCCGACCATCTGCAGAAGAACAAGCTTGTTGCTCCATTCGTGAATGTGAACGAATTACGGAACCGGCTGGCCGATGTAAGATTCTCCAAGCTGGAGAACCAGATCGAGATCCGTGATGGCGCCGTTCATATTCCTACCATGGAAGTGAAGAGCACTGCAATGGACCTGGAGATAAGCGGTACACACTGGTTCGATGACCGCATCGATCATCACATCAATTTCCGCCTGAGCGATCTGTTCAGGATCGGAAAGCCAGCGAAGGATGAGTTCGGCCCTATAGTGGATGACGGTACCGGCATGCGCATCTTCCTGCACATGTATGGTAACGCCTATGATCCTGAATTCGCCAATGATGGCGCAATGGCCGCTGCACGCCGCAAGGAGCAGTTCCAACAGGAGAAACAAGAACTGCGATCCATCCTTCAAGAGGAATTAGGACTGTTCAAGAAGAAGGGAACGGCCGCTACAGAGACCACGGAAGAAAAGGTTGAAAAAAGACCGAAAGCCGTCATCATCATAGAAGATGTTCCTGCCCCAGAAAATGGGTCCACCGCGAGCACTACCGCAACCATACCTGTTGAAAAACCGCGGAAAGGGTTGGGCCGGTTATTACAGGAAGAAGAAAAGCCCAAGGAGCGTTTCGTGATCGAAGAATAGCCCGATCGGCCTGTCTTTTGCCCGCTTGGCGACCATGCGCCCGACCATTGAACTGATCGACCGTTTGAAAGAGATCGCGATGAACAGATCGCGGTTCAGCTATGACCTTCGTAGCCGTGCATTTGTTGACATGGGGATCATTGCGGCCTATCGCGCCACGCAGGACAGCGATCACTTCAGTGAATTACCACAGGTCGTGCAACATGCACTGGAACATGAAGGCATAGTGGGGGCCTGGAAAGATCCTGATAGTGGACGGATCTTCTATGACAGCTGCCGGGTATTCACCGATCCGAAGAACGCGATCAAGTTCGCACGAGATCAGAAGCAGCGCTCCATCTTCAACCTGAATCGCGGCGAAGAGATACCTGTGAACGCTGCTTGACGCGATCGGGGGATCCGTGACCCAGTGCATGGTGACTTCACCCCAGACCAGATAGCGGGCCTGCATCGATCGCTGAAGTTTCTCGCGGTGATCATTGCGTTGCGCCCAGATCGGAAAGGCTGGTCCGGGCATTGTTCCCCAAATGACCAAAGCTTTAAAGATGGATAAGCGTATCGGGAGGCCGCTCGGTCATCCTGACAATAAGGGAACTGGTGAAGCTGCACCACCTGGTGCTGGCGATGAAGGTGGACTGGGTTCCTATGGCGATCAACGGAACGAGCGATCGAACAAAAGGGACGAACGATCCGAAGAACCTCCATTGGACGGCACCATGTCCGCAGACGATATTGAAGGTGATACGGATGACCGGAATACACCATCACAGCGCTCAACACGCACGACATGGATCGGTGCACGGATGGACATGGAGACACGCAAACGCGAACCTCTCATCACGTGGTAGTGATGAACGAGTAGTGGAGTGAAGTATGAGCCGAACGGAGCTGATACGATCATTTGCACTCGCGCACGCGATGCTGCTCTTCATCAATGGGCTCTGGGCCCTGTTCGATCCCCGCTCCTGGCACTCGTTCATGATGAGTACTGATGGCGAACAGACATCGTTCACCCTGCCTGTGATCTTCCTTTTTGCTGCTGCAGCTATCGGCATGGCATGGCACCGCGGAATTGTTGATGTTCCACTTCGGGTGGTGGCGATCGGGACATCGGCAGGTATCCTACTGACCATTATCCTATCCAGCGACCTGGACGAGCTGGCGCTCACGGCCTATGTTCATGGTGTATTTCATCTACTACTGATCGGAGCCTGGGTCTACAGCCTGCTCACCTCCGATTCTCCCTATCGTCCCAAGCCGATCGAAGCATTGAAGAAGGTACGGGAACATCATTGACCACCGATCGGCATGGCCTTTCCAGTGGTATGGCCTAGACCTGCAAGCCATGGAAAATGAACGAATGAAAATGATCGCAGGCCGTATCGCGACTATCGCCAACCAGTTCGGCCCCGATTCCCAATTGTATGATGAGGCCGTGGAGCGATCGCGAAAAGAGGTCGCTGAGGCCAGCACACGTGATGATCTTTCAAAACTCGTGGATCGGCTGGAAAGACTGCTCACTCCTCACCTGATGGACGACCACATGGAAAAGTTCCATAATGTCGTTACGGAATTGCGTGGCACGCAGGAACCATGGCCCGTGGAAGCCTTCAAGGAAGGTTATCTCGAAGGAAGTGGACAGCAGCTTCCGGAGGATGGACAGGCTGCTGGAAGAAAGCTGAATTCCGATCATATCCAATGAGAACAGGAGATCCCCGGGTGATCGAGATCCAGGAAGTACTCAGTGCAGTAGGAAAAGTACAGGTGATCGATGAGATGAACGAAGTGAGCATCGTGGTGGAGAAACCGGTCGACATCCAAGCCGTGGATGAAGCCTTGCTGAAGGCGCGGTATGCAGAGCCCGTGGATCGTCTGGAAAGATCGGGAAGCTGGCGGATCAGGTTGATGAAACGTGAACGTGAACGCCCGGGCGATATCAGATATGAAGCGGTGCGGATACTCGACAGTTACTACGAATACCGCCCCCGTTTACCAGAGAGGCATTGATCACTTCACGTATGCCTTGTACAGGCTCAGCGGCCTTATGTTCTTCACTGCACCAGTGATCTTCGCCATCAATGTGAGCGTGCCGAAGAAAAGATCCTGCAAAGGAGCGGGTATCCGGGCCAGACGGTATTCGCGGCGAAGAGCATAATGAATGGTGGCCCATTCCAACAGCGGCACCCCGTTCCAACTTCCACCGTTACGTATCGCCGAACAGGCAAGTTGAGTGAAGTACCATTCAATGTTCAGTGCCGGCCTGAAAGTGACGCGTACGATCGCTCGTTGTTTCACGCTGGCGTTACCGAACGCATGGATCGAACCTGCCCCGATGGTCACCTCCTCGCCCTCGCGCAAGAGCCTTCTTTCTCCATCAAGGTCAAGGTCGATCTCTCCAAAGAGAACCTCCACATGTTCCGATTGTTCCACATGACGGTGCGCTTGGGCCGGACTTCCCCAAGGAGGTAATGAGAAAATGATCTCTGCTGCTTCGAGACGCGTATCCTGCGAAGTGGAGAGAAACTGCAGCGTCTCTCCTTCCTTCCTGAGGAACAGCACCCTGGTGGTGCCGCGGGATGAGCGCTGCCGGGCAAGCGAATATGCTGGCATGTTCGAGATGGTCTTATTCGTTCCGCCAAGGCTCATGCCAATGGTCCGCCAGTTGCTTTCCCCCGGCCAGATGTCCATCCATTTCCGCCCACCTGCATCGCTGGATCAACTTCGAGCGAAGCATTCAGCCTTCATGGAGCGATCGTGGAAGGATCGCCCCCTGGCCGAACTGGCGCAGGAATTCGCAAAGGTATATGGTGAACTTTTCGTCCTCCCATTGGAATTGACGTGTAGGGAAATGGGGTGCAACGAGCTTCATCGTGCACGTTGGCTGGACCCTCAAGCTGAGGACGTGTCCGATCCATTGACATTCAGCTATCCCCGCGATCCAGCAAAGCAGGTGCTCGGCCGTGCGAATCTACCAGGTGCGCCTGCATTCTATACCTGCGGCGAAGCATTCAGTTCCATGTACGAGGCCAGAAAGCCGGAACTTGGAAAAGAACTCTTTCACAGTGAATGGATCTTCAACGACGATCGTACCTGGAAGGTCGTGGTGATGATCCCTTTGGAGCGACTGGAAAAAAAGGACGTTCCATTTCACCGGAAGTGGGAGAATGCTTTCAGGGAGGCTTTGTTACAAAGTGGGATCCCTGATGATCACTTCGTCCTCTATTACAATTGTCTCGTCGAACTCTTCCATCTTGAAGAGCACAACCTTCCTGCATGGATGGCACACACGATCATGCGGAAGCAGGAAATGGCGGATGTGCTTCTGTATCCAAGTCTGATGACGGATACAAGGACCTTATGTCATGCTTTCCATACATCACCGATAGATCGAGGCCGCATTCTACTGAATAAAGTTTCCCGGTTGCCCATGGGCGTTGAGTCGGAACATCCTGCATCCATCGGCCGCGTCAGGAACGGAAGAATAGACTGGTCGGCCGAAACACCGTCGATCAGAAGAACAGCTTGAAGGCGTGGGATCGTGGCCGCGTCGCAACGGCATGGGTCAGAGGTACCACGCAGATCGGTCCGATCCCTCAACATTGGAATGGTCTTCCATAGGAGATCTGAACTCTGATCATAAGATGATCGCGATCGGTAAGCGATCTGTTCTACGGTCCATCGTGGCAACACAGATCTACTTCAAGCCAGGTGCGAAGCAGGCCCGCGAGGCCGCTGATTATTATCAAGAGGTGATCAGGACGTTCGTTTCTGAACATGTCGATCACTTGAAGCCTGAGCATTTCCTGGTGGTACAGGAAGGCCAACGCGATACTGCTTTGCGAATATGGTCACCCTTCGGCACCGAAGGATCTTCGGTGGCCGATCACACACATCTCCTTCAAACCACATCAACGTTCTTTAAAAAACTTCGACGCGGACAGGGTTCCATTACCGAGGTTAATGATGTGTGGCAGGACCTGCAGGAGGACATGTTGAAGGATGCGAAGCAGGTGGTACTGTTGGAACGACTGGTACTTCGCACCGAGAAAGTGACGCAGGTGGCCGGTGTGCGTGGCGATGAGATCGTTTTTGTTAATGGACCCGGGTATGTCTTCACAAGCCTGGGCGATGGCCTGTACGGCCTGGCATTGGAAGGCCGGGGAAGCTATTTGATCGAACGGTCGACCAACGACACAAGTTCAGAGGTCTCCTTCATGAGACAAGGAAGTACCGAGGCGTGATCCGGTCCGCTATTTGTTGCCCGCCGTCACTCAACACCAGGTATGGGCAATACTACAAGAGATGCCAATGAAAGATTGGTCATCATCGCCAATCGGTTACCTTATCGCATTTCAGAAAAAAATAATGAGCTGTCCATAGTACCCAGCGCGGGTGGCTTGGTCAGCAGCATCGGTTCATACATCAGCAAGGAAGATGTTGACCGATCGATCCTATGGGTGGGCGCCTCCGATCTGACCCAGCAAAAGCTGGAACCTCATTTGGGAAGGAATGGGGAATTGAAGGAAGGCAGGTACATGCTGCATCCCGTATTCATCCCTAAGAAGATCCAGGATAATTTCTATAACGGATTCTGCAATTCGACGCTGTGGCCACTGTTCCATTATTTTACGGCATATGTAAGATATGAGCGGGAAGAATGGGAGGATTACCGCAAGGCGAACGAGATCTTCGCCAAGAAGCTGGCCCGGATCCTTCGGCCCAATGACCGGATCTGGGTGCATGATTATCATTTGATGCTTTTACCGGCGATGCTTCGGGAGATAAGGCCGGAAGCAGAGATCGGTTTCTTCCTTCATATCCCCTTTCCATCATCCGAGGTATTCCGATCCCTGCCCGATAGATGGCGCCGTGATCTGCTACAGGGTCTGCTCAGCAGCGATCTGATCGGTTTTCATACGCATGATTACGCCCAGCATTTCAAAAGATCGGTGCAACATGTTATGGGATATGACCATCATCTGCGGACCATTCGCACTCCCGAACACGTTGCCGTGGTCGATGCCTTTCCCATAAGTATCGACACAGCGAGTTTCCGCTCTTCATTCAACGACCCGAAAGTGGTGAGAGAGCGCAAACGGATCAAACGCCAGGGAGATGGCAAACGTATCGTCTTCTCGGTGGACAGGCTCGATTATACCAAAGGATTGCTCAGCCGGCTCGAAGCCTTCGAATACTTTCTGGAGAACCATGCCTGGGCGCGGGGCAACGTCATGTTCGTGATGGTAGTGGTGCCATCCCGGGATATGGTGAGCACGTATGCGGATCTGCGGCGGGAGATCGAAATGCTGGTGAGCCGCATCAATGGAAAATATGGGAACATAGACTGGACGCCTGTCGTCTATCAATACCGCTCCATCGATCATGCCCGGCTGGTCGCCTTATACAGTTCCGCAGATGTCGCATTGATAACACCGATCCGTGACGGAATGAACCTGGTGGCCAAGGAATTCGTGGCGAGCCGTGTGGATGGACATGGCGTGCTCATTCTCAGTGAGACCGCTGGTGCCGCCTCGGAATTGAGTGGTGCCATTCTGGTAAATCCCAATGATCGTGAGGCCATTTCCAGTGCGATCGAGCGAGCGCTGAAGATGCCATTGGAAGAACAGGAGGAAAGACATCATGCTATGGCCGGCCGGCTGAAGCTATATGATGTGGATCGTTGGGCGAAAGATTTCCTTGATGAGTTGAGCGATGCCAGACGCAGACAGGAACGCATGCGGGCAAAGGAGCTTGGACCGGCCGTGGAGGAAACGATCCGTAACGATTACAAAAAAGCCCGTTCGAGGATCGTACTGCTGGACCACGATGGCACCTTGGTACCCTTCACCAGGGATCCCTCCAAGGCAGTACCTACCGAGGATGTTCTTCAACTGGTCAAAGGCCTTTCCACTGACGATGCGAACACACTGGTGGTGATCAGTGGAAGAAGCTCCCAGGAATTGGATCAATGGTACGGTCATCTACCTGTAGCGCTCTCTGCCGAGCATGGCGTGTTCTATCGTGATGCATCCGGACGTTGGCAGCGGACCATTCCGGAGCAACAAGACTGGAAAATGAGATTGAGGCCGATGTTCGATGCATTGGCAGAACGCTGCCCAGGTGCTTTGGTGGAAATTAAAAAACATTCCATTGCCTGGCATTATCGCGGTGCCGAACGTGATCTTGGATTCCTGCGAAGCCGGGAGCTCATAGACCGGCTCAACGATATCGCACCGGAACTGGGCTTCAAGGTCATGGAGGGTAATATGGTGGTTGAAGCGCGGCCACTGGGGGCTGATAAAGGAACTGCCGTACGATCGGTGATAAGGAACTCGAAGGCCGATTTCATCATCGCGCTGGGTGATGATCGTACCGATGAGGATATGTTCGCAGCGCTTCCTCCCGGAGGTTATTCGGTCTGCGTAGGCCTGAAGCCGACACTGGCACGGTTCAATCTGCGTAACCAGAAGGATGTGGTCCCCTTCCTCGGGCGGGTGCTTCGGACACGACCTGCATTGGAACCATATCGGTGATCGGGGATACGCGTAGACGATCTCTTATTAATGCTGAGGTTCCGTAGCTACACGAGCCGGCGGCGAGCAACTGTTCCTGACCATGACCTGGCCGTGGCTTGACTGTTGCCGCTCAACTTCCGATCGGGCAGCGATCATCCACGGACACCAACAAATTCATTCGTCATGGCGGAGTACACACGTAATACAGGCACCGGATCCAAAGGAACAGGTGGCACGGGAGGAACCGGATACAGTGATCATACGAGAGGAAATTCGTATGAACCACGCAGTTCAGCGGCATTGTGGATCGTAGGGATCGTTGTGGTGGTGGGCGCGCTCGCCATCTGGATCGCGCGAAATACAGTTGATGATACCGATCGCATGCAATCCCGTCCTGGTATGGACCAGACCGCCACGGATCAAGATCTCGATCGTACCGGAAATGGAGCACCCATACTCGAAAGATCCGATGATCAGGATGTTCGCGGTCTCGATGAAGGTCATTTCGGCGACGATGCCGGTGACCGGAACATTCAAAATTCCACCATCGGCGCACAACAAGGCACCGGGACCATCGATGGCCGCACTACTGAGGATGGTCGCTATGAAGATCCAGCAGCCACCGATCGATCAAGTACTGTGAGCGGCTCATCAGGAACGTTCCCCTCATCAGCAAGTGATCCTGCGGCCGGAGCAGAAAACTCCCCTACAGGAACTGGTTCCACCGGGACGGGTACAACGGATGCTGGATCAGGAGCAGGAACAGGCACTGGCACACAAGGCACCGGAACTACGCAGCCTACTCCTTGAGAAGTGCACCGATCCAACGAATGCCTTCCTCTTTCCAGGAAGGCATTTTTTTGCCCTGGTCTCACGTGATCGTGGAATGGCGTGGCATCTACTTCTCGATCTCAATGCGGTATTTGGCCCCTTGATTCCTGCGTAAGAACTTAGTTATCCAACGCAGATCCGCGCCCCTGCGGCTATCCAGCAACAGCGCGCTTCACCAGCGGACGATAAGCCGCTCCGGTGGCATGGATCCTGTACCCGTCGATCTCACGAAAACGATCATCCATCATGGATAAAAAAGACACCTCTTCAGCTTTAACAAACTTGACTGAACTGTTGATAGACAGCAGGAAAGGATATCAGGAAGCAGCCGAACGTGTGGAAGCACCGCATTTGAAACAGTTGCTTTTGAAATTGAGCTCTGAACGAACTCCGTTGGTGAACGAGTTACAGGCTCAGCTAAGAATGATGGGAGTGGATGACATTCCGAATGATGGAACCTTGAAGGGCGATCTCCACAGAGCTTGGATCGATGTACGTGATTCGCTCACGGGAAGCCCCAACGCGAACGTGTTGGATGAATGCGAACGTGGGGAGAAATACCTTCTTGAGCGCTACGATGATGTATTGGAGGATGCCGACATTGCTCCAAGTGTGAAGGACATTCTTTTGCAGCAACGCTCCAAGGTTCAGTCCAATATTAATGAGGTGGAAGCTCTTCATGCCACCCATAAAGCGAGCGAAGAGAACAAATAGGTTGAGCGGACCTGTCAAGGTCCTGTGACAATACAATTTCGGACCCATGGCACTTCAGATCAAACCGGCATATGGTGAAGCCCAATATGAGAAGGCGGCTGCTTATTTCGATCGGCTTCTTATGGAAGAAGTGGTCGGTTTCAAGAGCAGGGACCGGGCGATAGTGATGCAACTTTCATCCAAGACCCCCGAAGAGGCGGCTTATCTCTATATCATTCCCGAAGAAGGCGGTGTACCCAGTGGGGGTGATCTATGGGTCATGGTGCGCAATATTCGCAAGGCCATCAGCAAACTGATGAAATGCGATGGAAGCATCGAGGATGTGGAAAGATCCATCGCTACATTACCTCACCATTGCGAAAGCTCCCAGCCGCTTACGCTGTTCGCCCAGGTATGGGAAGGTCATGAGCAGAAGACCGATCCGGAATTCGCATTCGTGTTCACCGGAAGTGCACTTACCTATGCCGGAGGAAAGAAGGTCCGTTTCGCAAGACTTGAGGACGATCTGTATGGCCTCGCCTTGCATGGCCGCGGTAGTTACCTGATCGAAGTGCAGACCGAAGAAGAAGATGAGGATAGACCAAATTGATGGATGTGAGATCCAAGAAGAAAGCCCGGCTTCAATTGCAGCCGGGCTTTCTTCTT
>JAEZAU010000061.1 GCA_023430325.1 Bacteroidota bacterium
GGAATGCCCGTACGTGAAAGTCCATCGAAGGTGGCCACGCCGATCGTTGGCGGAAGTACCGGATAAGTGCCGTTCACGAAGACATCATCATCCTCCCAGAGCACGAGCGGCTGCGGCTCGTTGTTCATCATATAAATGCCATCATCGGGAGCCACCTGATACACCATCAAACTGTCCTGCAGCAGGTCCGGTGTACCCAGATCAATGGTATCCGGCGAAGGCGATTGGATGGTATCGAAGACATTGTACGCAGGCCACGCGGTGACATCATTCCCGTTCACCGGAAAACTTTCCAGATCGTTCACGGTAACGATCACCTCCGGGAGCGGCACGCGCGTTGTGCTCACCTGTTCATCAGTGATATCGGTGGTGTAGAAGAACGTTGTATCCAGTGAATAGGCCATGTCCGGTGTGGAGACACCTCCCACTACCAGATGCTGGATCACTTGATCGAGGGTCACGCCATCATCACCCACCTGGGCCCAACGCCGGCGCGTACGGTCGATGGAGAAGTCATCCATCAATGGCAGGTCCTGCGGCTCATATTGATAGATGAAATGCTCATTATGCGATGACTTCAGGCGGAAAGTCTCGGGCGTGATCCGCATTTCCAATGGCCGTACGATCTCATCTTGTGCGATCGCCGGAACGGAGACACCGATCAAGCATGAATAAAGCGTAAGTCTAAAGATCCGCATCATCTGTAACAGTATCTTCTGGTTGCACATAGCGCGCTGGATCGTTCCAATCATCGGCCGGTTGAAGTCCGGTGGTATCGGCCGTAAGCCAGATATCGATCGTGCTTCCCATGGCGATCCGTCCATTGCGATCGAAGGCGGGTGATTGTTTCTGCACTCTCGCGAACGCCGAATCCTCCCGGGTATTGCATCCATCACAGGATACAACGACACCCAGGTTCATGGATGCCATGTTGAGCACCATTCCCACCTCGGCGTTGGTCAATCCACGCAGATCGGGGATGGGGACACGTGTTCCCTTCTCACCGCTGCCAAGCACCAACGTAATGGATTCACCCATGCGAATACGGCTCCCTGCTTCGATCGATTCTCCGTTATGAAGCTGCTCAAGCACACAATCAGTGCAGGGATCGGGGCGGTATTTCAATTCCTCCACCTTCAACCCGATCACATCCATGACTGAAATGGCCTGCCGCTTCGAAAGATCGACCAGGCGGGGCATGTCGATCATTTTCGGCTGACTGGCGTTCACTATAAGATAGACCTTTCTCTCCGGTTTCACTTCACGCCCGGCAGGCGGATCCTGCTCCACTACGCTACCACGGGGCATCTCCGGATTGTAGATGGAATCGATGACCAAGGCTTGAAGGTCGCGCTTTTCCAACAGGACGCTCGCTTCCTCCAAAGTGATGCCTGCAAGATCAGGCACCCGCCGGGTCACATCATGCCGTGTGTATCGCTTGAGCCACGACCAGCCGCCCCACAAGAGCAGGACGGCCAATACGATCGGCAAAAGCAGTTGGAATATCCTCTTCACCATTTTGGCGTTCCCGCGAAAGGCCGCTAAGATAGCCGGAGCCGGACGCCCGGAAGTCCACACGGCTGCGTTCACAGAATCGATCCACCACGCATATCACCGGCCCTAGGAAGGCCCAATTTCGCAGCAGCATCGCTTCCCATGCAAAAACCTCTGGTAGCCGTTATCCGCGGCGGGTATTCGGGTGAATCCGTCATCAGCCACCAGAGCGCCGACCGTATGATGGCCGCAGTGGATCGCGATCGATATGACGCGGTCTTCATCACCATTTCACTGGATGAATGGTCATGCATTGATCGGAGTGGGATGGAAATGTCGTGGGACAGGTCAGTATTCACCGTTGGCGACCGGAGGATCGATGCCGCATTGATCGCTATTCACGGTGCGCCCGGTGAAGATGGAAGACTTCAAGGCCTGCTCGATATGTACGGTATTCCGTACCAGACGGGCGATCACATCTGTATGGGCATCACGTTCAGCAAATATTCCACCACCGCACTATTACGCCATTTGGGGTTCGTAGTGGCCGATTCGATGCTGATAAGCCGGCGCACCAGCATCGATCGGGAGAAGCTCAGTGCCCTCGGGCTGCCTTTGTTCGTAAAGCCCGATCGCAGCGGAAGCAGCCTTGGCGTTACGAAAGTGAAGGACTTGAAGGATCTTGATGCAGCCGTTGATCTGGCCTTTAAAGAAGGCGATCTGGTGATGGTGGAAAAAGGTGTGGCGGGCCGGGAACTGACCTGTGGGGTCATCGATCTGAACGGGACCGTGCAGGCTCTTCCCGTATGCGAGATCAGGACCACACGGGAGTTCTTCGATTACGAAGCAAAATACCATTCCGCCGGCACCGAGGAGCTCGTGCCCGCTCCCATTCCCGATAGCGTGACCCGGCTCGTACAGCAAAGAAGTGTTGCGATCTACAATGCCATGAACTGCCGTGGTATGGTACGCGTGGACCATTTCTGGACGGGCGGCGATGATGAGCGATCATTGATCACCATCGAGTTGAACACCGTGCCCGGCTTCAGCAATGCGAGCATCTTTCCTAAGATGCTTGAAGCAGCAGGTATCGGCGTGGAGGCAGCGATCAATGGAATGATCGCCGGTATGTTGGCTCTGCCCCCTGTCCGCTAGAAGCGTAGCAACCAGGCACCTTTTTCCAACGGCAGGTATTCCATTTCGCTTGCCCCGAATTCCCTGGCCCAACGCTCGGCGGTGATGCGCTCATCATCCCTTACTCCGTCATCGAGAAGTACAGTGGTTCCCGCGCGGAATCTTTCGCGCAGTACGGGCACGGCCGGATAGCGTGCATACTTGCTGATGGTATCAGGAGGACCATCAACCACCAGCAGATCGATCGGCTCTTCCAACCGTAATGCAGAGGTGTCGTACCATAGGCACTCGTTCCCACCGATAGATCTTTTCACGAGCGGCGCATCGATGACCTCCGCATGGGCCTGAAGATCATGTGAACGAAGCGCACGCCGGGTGCGGGCGGCATACTTGGGATCGTGTTCCAATGATATCAATCGTCCTTTACCTATCCGGCGAAGGCAATATGCGATCACCAGGGTGGAAGTACCACTACTGGCCTCCACCACCACGCCGGGCCGCTCATTGATCACATGGTCCATGATCTCTCTCAACAGGTCGGGTGATGCAGACCAACCGCGGGTGGGTGGAAGAGGAAGTGCCGGATCCAGCGTTCGTGTGATCCCGATCAATGCCTCCAGTTGTGCGAACATCATGCGGCTCTCCTCGGTCTGCCTGGTGAAAAGCCGCAACACGTAATGCCGGAATTCGACCATGCTCCATGCCAGGAACAACGCCACCAGCACGGGCGGAACGATCAGTGATGGAACACCGAAGAAATGATACGCAGCAAGAGAGATCACCAGTATGGCGACGGGTACGGCGATGATGACGGCGATCTGATTGGAACTGAACTTGGAGCGCATGGGAAAGATCACAAAGAAAATTCCGACCTCGCCAAGGTAATGATGATGTTCTGATGTGCTGGCATACCTTGCACCAGCATGGTCACCAGGCGCACAACGCGAAAAACGCTGATGATATGAGCATCCGTAAGTTCGCCAGGAAGGTCTATTCATCGATCCCTTTCAAACAGCCGGTGTACACCCTGTTGCGTGCCCTGGTGCCGCTCCCGCGATCGGTCTATCAGCACCTTCATTTCAAGGGCATCATCACAGTTGATGTCGGCGAAGGACGCACGTTCAGGATGCGGCATCATGGGTACATGATCGAGAATGAATTGTTCTGGCGTGGTATGGAAGGATGGGAACGTATCTCATTCCGTCTATGGAAGGAACTTTCCCACCGGGCATCGATTATCGTTGATATAGGTGCCAATACCGGAGTTTACGCGCTCATTGCGCAGGCCGCCAACCCTCAGGCACAGGTGATCGCCGTGGAACCGATACTCCGTGTCTACGACAAGCTCATGGAGAACATCGCGTTGAATGGTTCTCGGATCAGAGCCTTCCGCGCTGCTATCACCGACCATGATGGCACGGGGATCATCTACGATCAAAAGGGCGCCGAGCATGTGCTCGCCGTTTCGATGGAACCTGATTGGGGTGGCAACAAGGGAAGGGAATCGGTTGAAATTCCCGTTCGTACCCTCCCAAGTATCATGAAAGAGGCCGGTGGCGGACCGATCGATCTTTTGAAGATCGATGTGGAGGGTCATGAAGCGGCCGTATTGGAAGGCGCCAGGGATCTCATACGGCAGGATCGTCCATCCATCTTGATCGAGGTGCTCACTTCGGAAAGCGCGGTCAGGCTTGAGCCGTATTTTGAAGGATGCGGGTACATCTATTTCGCGATCGATGAACTATCATGGCCACCGGTGCGGATACCGAAGTTGGAGAAGAGCCCGCATTACAATATCCTGGTGATAACGCCGGAAAAGGCAGCTTCCATTGGTCTGGGCTAGCGGAGCGCGAAGGCCTTGAATTTCTGCAAGGCCCTTGCCCTATGGCTGATCGCATTCTTCTCCTCAGCCTTCATCTCTGCGAACGTGCGGTCCTCACCTGCCGGAATGAAGATCGGATCATAACCGAATCCTTCATTCCCACGCGGTGCTCCCGCAATGGAGCCTGTCACTTCCCCATGGAAGATATGCTCCCCGCTCCCATCAATATAAGCCAGCACCGTGATGAAACGTGCCGTGCGATGGTTGACCCCTTCCATTTCGCGCAGGAGTTTCACCATGTTCGCGCCCGGGTCCTTCTCTTCTCCCGCATAACGCGCAGAACGTACGCCTGGCGCTCCATTGAGATGATCGACAAGAAGACCGGTATCATCGGCAAGTACAGGCATTCCGGTGGATCCATGCACATACCGGGCTTTTTGCAGGGCGTTCGCTTCGAGAGTATCACCGGTCTCGGGCAATTCTTGATGGATACCCATGCTGTCCAGATCGAACAGTTCCCACTGCTCATTGAGCAAGGCCCTGATCTCTTTCACCTTGCCGGGATTTCCGGTGCAGATGACCAATGATCGCATGGGCCGAAAGTAGCCGAACAAAGCGCTGGGTGAAGGAGTAGTTTTGCCCTCCTTCGGAAAAGCCACGGAGATCGCATGTCCTTCCGCCCCAGTACAATCTTCATCTTTTCCATGGAGCCATGGGGGGACATGTGGTACTCGAAACATCATTACGCGGCGTTCCTATCCAGGTCCTACTCGGTCTATTTCGTGAGCTTGCCTGACCGCTGGCGCTGGCAGGACCTGTTCTCATTCGGCATCAAGGTCCACACTTCGCCCGAAGGGGTGAAAGTGGTAAGGTACCGTAACAATCTTCCGTTACGTGCACTGCCGAAATGGTTGGCCGCCCTGGTACATCGGCTCAATGCCTATAAGCTGTCCAAGATCGTACCTGACGGCGATGTGCTCTTCTGGAGCTTCTACCCGATCATTTCCGTTTTCGACCGCGCCTTGCGAAGACGTGGTGCGAAATTCATCTACCACGTTGTGGATCCCTTTCAGGACAGGCCACATGATGCCACGTTCGCGCAGCGCGCCGATCTGGTCGTGGCCATCAATCCGTGGTATTATGACTACTATGCTCAGTTCAACGATCACCGGATCCTCATTCCGCATGGTGTGCGGCGCAGCGATCTGAAGGCAGACCCGGTGGCAGTGGCCGCGGCGAAAAAGAAGTATGGTGAATATGCCTTGCTGGCCACCGGATTGAACCGCTGGGTGAATTATCCGCTACTCCTGAAGGTCGCTGAACGATTTCCTTCCCTTCGCATAGTCATTGTCGGTGCCCTTTTCAGGTTGCCCCCGCATCAGGAAGACTTGCGTGATCGGTTGTTCAAAAGGCCGAACGTCACCTATTTGGGCGTGCAACATCCCAATGACCTGAAGGACCTGGTGCGCGCCGCAAGGTTGGGATTGCTCACCTACGCAATGGAGAAGACAGAGAGTGTCCCCTCCTCGGCGGGCCGTACACCGTTGAAGGTGCTTACCTACCTGTCCCAGATGTGTCCCGTGGTGTCCACCAACAACAGTTATGTTCCTGCACTGGACGGCAGGGGCTTTTACAAGGCGGAGAACGATGAGCATTTTCTGGAACTGGTAGGCAGGATCCTCGATGGTTCACTTTCGGTGGACATCCCGCGTGTAAAGGACTATTTGAGTTCAGTGGAATATGGCCGGCTCGTAGATCGGATAATGCAGCAACTGCGGGCGGCGCCTGAAAAAGGAGGATCGCTGCGGCCGGAAGGAATACCGATCGATGGAGGATCGCTATCGCAACGGCATGAAAAAAGAACGCAGGTACCAGCGCATTCGCCTGTTATCATCATCTCCAACGAGGCATGGAATGGCCCCCGATACAGCAAGCATAGATATGCTATCGCGCTGACCGCATACAGAAAGGTCTATTTCATCGATCCAGCGCCGAACTGGCAACCAGGCCATCTTTTCAGAACGCGGATCAAGTACACCACCACGGAAGAGAATGTGACAGTGCTCTCCTATCACAATGTGATCCCGCTGCTTGGTGGCATACTCGGAGGCATAAACGATCGCATCATCAGCGCCCGGTTGAAAGGCTTTTTGCGCAAGAACAATGAGAAGGACCCTGTCCTGTGGACCTTCGATCCCAGCCGGTTGGTCTCTCCGGCCCTGCTGGGCAGTGCCATTAGCGTATACCATTGCGCCGATGATTATGCCTTCCGCATGCGCGGCGAACGCCTGCTGGCCATGCGCTGCGATCATGTGTTCTGTGTGGCCCGTGGCCTCATGCCGCGTTTCGATCAATTCAACGGATCGGTGCACCATGTCCCACATGCCCTCTCAGAGCAGGACATGCGGAGCGATCCTTTGGAAATGGAAGCGTTCCCGATACGGCCGGGTTTCGGCCTTTACATAGGCAACATCAACGACCGGCATGATTTCGATCTCTGGGAAAAGATGATCAGATCCAACCCGGGTGTACAATGGGTGGTGGTGGGACCTCTGAACGTGACCGATCCCATTGGCGTCCGGTTGTTGAAGACCTCTCCACCGGACAACCTGATCAACCTGGGTGAGATGCCTTACACGGAATTACGAAAGGTGATCGCCGCCTGCGGCTTCGGATATCTGTACATGAAGCAGAACGATCCGGCCAATAGATATTCAAGCCAGAAGGTGGTGCAATTCCTGGCCCTGGGAAAGCCATTCTTTTGCACCTGGTTCTCTGAGTATGAGGATAAGCAGGATCTGATCTACATGTCTGAGGACCCGGAGGTGAACATGGAACAATTGCAGCACTTCCTGCAGCATGGCGAGCCCGTGGAAGCCGTGCGCAAAAGGCTGGCCTTCGCATCTTCGTTGAAGTTCGAGAACATTCTGCAGCAACTGCCTTTCAGATTCTGATAACAGCGCAACGGAGGACAGGCCAATGTCATTGAAGAAAGGCATCTTCTACACTTTGCTCACGCAGGCGCCTACGCTGTTCCTGTTCTTCATATCCAGCACATTGATGACGCGGCTGCTGGGCGATGAAGGCCGCGGTGCTTATGCGTTGCTTACCAACCAGGTCGCTCTCCTTTCCATGTTATTATGGGTGAACCTCGGCTTCGGCCTGACCTATTTCACCTCCAAGGCCAATATGCCTCTGCGATCCATCGTGGGTACGGCCAGCACCATTCTATTGTTGAACATTGTCCTGGCAGCGGCCGCCTTGTTGGCGATACATGATGGCCCTATGCTGCATGGGATCTTCATGCCCGGTGATGGGGTCTATGCCGGTTATTACATTTTCGTTTTTGTGAGCATCATCCTTGGCCTGATCAATTCCACCGTTGCAGCGATACTGCTCGGGCAGAAACAGTTCAAGGCGATCAACATGATGAGCATCTTCACCGCCGCGGTCGGTGCGATCGGTTTTGCAGTATTGTATGTGTTGCATGGCGATACTGCAAGTATGACCGTGCTTCCCTCGGTACTTTGGGTGAGCATGGCAGGAATGCTCCTCATATCGCTGGGTTGGTGCGTACTCTACCTCATTCATGTGAAAATACCACCGATACCGGTGTTCGAAAAACAGGTGGTATGGCCCATCATCGGGTTCTCGCTCGTGGGATATCTCAGCAATATGGTGAACCTGATCAATTACCGTTTCGATGTATGGGTCGTGGACCATCATCATGGCACTTCGGCCCTGGGGCTTTACGCGGCGGCCGTAGGCATCGGGCAGTTGTTGTTCTACATACCGGAACCTTTCTCCAGGGTGGTGCAACCTTATTTGTACGGGCAGGCGAAGAATGAAATGCTCTCACGCTACAAAGCGGTGGCCAGGGTGAATTTCACGACGGTCATGGTACTTGCGATAGTACTCGCGCTTCTGGCGCCTTGGGTGGTGCCGCTGCTGTTCGGGGAGGTCTTCATCGATTCGGTACCTGCACTCAGGCTATTGTTACCGGGCATCGTTTTCAGCAGCGCTTCAAAATTGCTGGCTCAGCTGGTGGTGCAGAGCGGTCTTCAACAATTCAACCTTTATGCAACGATCGCTGGTGCGGTGGTCACCATACTTCTGGACCTGTTGCTGATCCCGATCTGGGGGATCGAAGGAGCGGCGCTGACCTCGAGCATTTCTTATCTGGTGATCCTGGCGGTGATCATCGGAGTTATCCGTTTTCGCTTGAACATCACCGTACACGATCTCTTTCTCATGCACCGTGAGGACATGCTAAATTTGCGACGATCCATACCGTGGAGGTCAGCATCATGACATGACGGGAGCTTATCGGCCTGATGAAGATCGACCTGTGAGCACTCATAGCTCCGGAAAGAAATTGAACATCATCTGCGTGGCAGGCTGGTGGCCGGTGAACGGATCGCTCGCAGGCATTTTCATCAAGGAGCATGTACTTGCCATCGCCAGGCTCCATCATGTGGAAGTGGTGTACCTGAGCGTGGTGCGGAGGAACCTTCCGGGACTGCTGATCGAGCATTCCGTGGAAGATGGTATCCCGGTCCACCGGATCACCATAAGCACACCGATCAGACGTTTCGGGGTTTACGATCTGCTTTGCACGTGGGCATACCGCAAGATATTGGACCGGCTTTCCAGGAAGAGAAAGATCGACCTGGTGCATGTACATGTGCGCACCGAAGAGACAAAGAACATATTACCCGCAGCGAAAAAACACGGCCTTCCGATCGTGGTCACAGAGCATAACACGTTCTATCACCGCGGTATCAGGAAGCTCGAAGACAGAGAGAGGAAGATCCAGATACGTGCGATCCATGATTGGTTGAACGATGCGGCCATCAAGGCGGTGATGCCTGTTTCGAAGGAACTGGCCGTGACGCTTGAGACCGATCTTGGTGTTCCTGGATCGAAATTGCATGTGGTGCCGAACATCGCGGCAGACGTGTTCACATACCGGCAGAAGCCTCCCATTCCGCCATTCGTGATCCTGTTGGCCGCGCTTTGGCGTGATGGAAAGGACCATGACGTTCTTCTCGATTCCCTGAAATACTTACCCAAGGAGCAACTCGGAAGGCTGTCCATCGTCTGGTGTGGAGATGGACCGAATCTCGGGCGTATCAAGGAGCGTTGCAGGATTGAATTTTCTCATGTGGCCATGACCTTCCATGGAAATGTGAGCAAGCCGAGGCTCGCCGATGAAATGATGAAGGCCCATTTGTTCGTCCTGCCGACCACCGCGGAGAATCTTCCTTGTGTGATCATTGAAAGTCTTTGTACCGGCACACCAGTGGTCTCCATGCAAGTGAACGGTGTTCCAGAACTGGTGGATGCCAGCAACGGGATCCTCGTTCCACCAAGCGATGCACGAGCACTTGCCGACGCGATCTCCAGATTCATGGATGCACCAAATGGTCTGGATGGAGTGCGCATCGCTCAGGCCGCCCGCCAAAGGTTCTCTGCAGGGACAATAGCCGGAATGATCGACCGCGTCTATCGCGACTCATTGGCTGATTGATGGGCTTCACACCACGACCATTGGAGGCCGGTGGCCATGTGAAGGTCCTTGATCCACTACGAGGAATAGCCGCCCTGGCCGTGGTGCTGTTCCATTACACCGGATCGGTGCTGCCCACCGTGCGACCCAATCCGTTGGAAGGTCCCTTCGAGATCGGACGATATGGAGTGCATGTGTTCTTCGTCATCTCAGGCTTCGTCATACCCTACGCGCTGCATCGATCTCGCCACCGCCTGAAGGATCTTGGCCGTTTCCTGCTGCGCCGGTACATCCGCATAGCTCCACCCGCATACATCGCCGCCCTGGCCGTGATCTTGTTCCATGCGCTGGCCGTGGCGGTTACAGGCCATTTGAACGCTGATGCTGAATGGCCCGGCGTGAATGTTCGTTCCGTGATTGGCAACCTTCTTTTCATGCCATCGTTCTTCGGGACCTACTGGTTCAACTTCCCATATTGGACGTTGATGATCGAGTTCCAATTCTATCTGGTGATCGGCCTCATGCTCCCCTGGTTGATCGATCCAGAACGTCGCTGGAGCGTTCCCATCCTTCTGATCGCATTCATGCTTCCCGGTTTTTTGGACGATCGCTATTTGTTCAACTACTCTCCCTTGTTCACCATGGGCATTCTGGTCTTCCTGCATTTGAACGGGACGATCGGCAGGAGGCTGTTCATTCCGATGCTCCTGGTCACCGCAGTCCTCACCTATCTGTTCCTTGACAGCCATGGTCTCGTGATAGGCACCCTCACAAGCCTTTTGATCCTATTACGAATGAATATCCAGGGCCGGGTCCTGGATCATCTGGGCAAGATCTCCTACAGCCTTTACATCATTCATGTACCGGCGGCTTATTACGCTGAGTCGGTGTTGAAGCGTATTGTACCGATACATGATGGACCCGCCGGCAGGCTGTTAATGATATTCGTCTATACGTTCCTTGCACTCCTTGCCGCGAGCATCTTCCATCGGTGGCTGGAAACGCCCTTCATGCAACTATCAAAACGTCTGTTCAGATCACCATCCATGAAGGCGGCAGCGGGCACGTTGAAATGAATGATCTGATGCACAAGGTCTGACAGGCCACTACTTTTGGCCGGCTCCATGCACGTTCTGCACACCTTCGCCAATAACTCCAGCGTACCCTACCTGACATGGTTCGCTGAAAGGGCCGCACGTGAAGGTTCACCGCATTATACGTTCCTGATCATGTATCATGAACCACCGGCGATGGTGGAGGAAATGCGTGCCCTCGGCTTTGCCTGCGAATGGATACGATATGATCCAAAGCATCGCCGTATCGGAATGCTCAACGCACTGCCGCAACTGTGGCGGCACATGAAGGCTTATCGGCCCGATATCGTGCATTGCAATCTTTTCGATGATGCTCTGCCTGGCATCCTCGCCGCCACCGCGGCAGGCATTCCGGTGCGCGTGGTCACCAGACAGGATACAGGTTACCATTGGATGCATGCGCGGCGCTGGATGTTCTTCGATCGGCAGATCGCGCGACTGGCCACGGACCTCATCGCCATATCTTCTGAATGCCATCAATTCGTCATCGAAAAGGAAGCTGCTCCTGAAGAAAAGGTCCATCTGGTACCCAACGGCATACCACCTGATCGGTTCACATCCCAGGATGCATCGTCCAAGGAAGCATTGAGAACACGCTTCAATATCCAAGGGCGATGGCCTGTGATCGGAACGGTCGCCAGATTCATAGAATGGAAAGGTCATCGCTTCATACTTGACGCGGCCGCAAGGCTCGTGGAACGGCATCCCAGGGCGCTTTTTCTTCTTTGTGGTGAAGGTGATCTTCGGCAGGAAATGGAGGAACTGGTCCAGCAAAAAGGACTCCAGGACCATGTGGTCTTCACCGGATGGGTGGATCGGGAAATGATGCCATCGTTCTATGGAATCCTCGACATTTACCTGCATGCAGCGGTGCTGGAACCATTCGGGCTGGTATACGCCGAGGCCATGATGAACGGAGTTCCTGTGGTAAGTACGGCCACTGGCGCCGCCTTGGACGGCATTGATGATGGGGTGAACGGCTTTCTTGTGGAGCGCAGTGGAGAAGCGCTGGCTTCCGGTGTTGAACGTGCACTGGCATCCGACCTCAAGACCATAGGTGAGGCAGGTCGCCGCACCGCCATGCAAAAATTCCATTTCGACCGCATGTGGGAAGGCACCATGCAGGTCTATCATCAAGCAATGCGTCGCCATGGCCGATGAAAAGGTCTCGGTAATTGTTCCGGCGTACAATGCGGAGCGATGGCTGAAGGATTGTGTCGAGTCGATCCTTGCGCAGGATCATTCCGATCTGGAAGTGATCATCGTGAACGATGGATCGAAGGATGGCACGCTGATGCTGGCACGTTCCTTCACCGACCCGCGCGTGAGGGTGGCCGATCGCACCAATGGTGGTGTGAGCGCTGCACGCAACATGGGACTGGACCTTGCCACGGGGAACTACATCACCTTTCTCGATGCTGATGACGCTATGCTTCCGGATAACCTGTCCAAAAAGCTACGCTGGTCCATCGAACGCGATGTCCCTTGGGTCTTCGGCGATCTTGTGATGTGCGATGAACAACTGCGGCCCACCGGGGAAGTGCAGCATGCGACCAATGGTGATGTAGTGAACACCATACTGGACGGCCGCGAAGTAGCCATACCAGCACCCTGCAGCAACCTCCTTGCGCGGCGATCTTGTTTCGATCGAACACGCTTCGATCCCGAGCTGTCCAATGCTGCAGATCAACATATCGCCCTGCGCCTCGCCTCTCGTTATGCCTACGCGCGGTTGCCCGAAGCGCTTACGCTCTATCGCGTATTGCCTGGCAGCATGAGCAGGAACATCGCGTTGTATGAACGCGACCACCTCATGCTGTTCCGTAAGGCGGAAGCGTTGGGCCTTATGATGGATCCAGGGAGACGACGCAGCCAATTAGCCGCCGCATATTGGTCCATTGCAGGCAGTTGGTGGGTGAATGGCCGTGAACCGATGAAGGCCCTGCCCTGGTTGCTGAAGTCGGTTATGAAAGATCCGGGATTCGTTCTTGGGAAGTTGCTCCATCGGAAGGGTTGACCTCGCACCAGAGACGTTGAACGCCGTGCCGGTATTCGGCTTCCACTATCCGTATGCCGCATTCTTCAAGGAGCGATCGCAGGTCATCGCGATCGAATTCACTGATATGATCGTTATCCGTATAGATCAGGTCCACGCCTAGATCGCGACGGAAGTCGTTGAGGTAGGTAGCATCAAAGTCGGGCAGTTCCACGTAGATGTATCGGAACCAGCTTTTGAAATCCAGAATGAACCGGCGGGGATCATCCAGGTGCTCCAGGATGTGTGATAGGATGAGCACATCATACGGCCTACCGCGTTCGCGCAAATGACCGAGTGCATCGGCATGGTGGAATTCAAGGTTGCTGTGCACATGATCGCGCCTGGCCCGTTCAATGGCCTTTGGATCATGATCGATACCCACTACGCGTTCGACCTTCTGCGCCATGGCCGCGCTCATATCACCGTACTTGCAACCCAGGTCCAGCACACTGTCTGAAGGCCGCAGATGGCGCAATATGAAAGCCATGGAATATTTGCGCACCGGATGGTCTGCGAAACCGTACCGCTGGAATGATGTTTCCAGGGCAAGCCGTTTGAAGATCCATTCCAGATCCAGATACAGACGCATTTTGCGATCGGCTCCAAACGGGACCAGCCGATGCAACCGGTAGATGATGCTCAGAAGGAGATTCCGCTTCTTCTTTCGAGGCAATTGGATCCCCATGATCTCGTAGGCCGTAAGGTCTTTGCTGAACCTATCATGACTGTTGCTGCTCCCACGCCCAGGCCGATCGCATCATTTCGTCCAGGTCATGGCGGGCTGTCCACTTGAGCACGTTCTGTGATCGGCGCGTGTCCGAATAGATGGCGGCCACATCACCTTCCCGCCGAGGGCCGATGGCATGCTCCAACTTCATTCCCGTGACCCGTTCAAATGCTTCTATCGCTTCGAGCACGCTAATGCCATTGCCTGTGCCAAGATTGAAGACCGAATATCCCGGCAGGCTCTCAATGGCATGCTGCAATGCGCGTACATGTGCATAGGCGATATCGGATACATGCACATAATCACGGATACAGGAACCATCGCGCGTATCGTAATCATTACCATGTACAATGAGCTTCCTGTTCTTGCCACTGGCGGTACGTGTTATCACAGGTACCAGGCTCGTGGGAGGATTGATCGGATCTTCACCGATCAACGCTGATGTATGGGCACCCACCGGATTGAAGTAACGGAGGGAAACGGCCTTCAGCCATGGATAGGTACGGGCATGGTCCTCAACAATACGTTCTCCCATCTGCTTTGTGAACGCATAAGGTGATTCGGCCCGGCCAAAAGATGTATCCTCGCTTACAGGAAGCTGTGAAATGTTCCCATAAACAGAACATGAGGAACTGAAAATGAAAGATGGTATCTCATTTTCCACCACCACCTTGAGCATGTTGAGCAATGACTCGGTATTGTTGTGGTAGTACTTGTATGGCTCGTGCATGGATTCGGGCACGGATTTGAACGCCGCGAAATGGATGATGCCGATGATCCCTTTTTCCGCAGACACGATCCGCTTAACGGCATCCAGATCGCATAGATCCACCTGGTGATTGCGCACCCTGCAGCCAGTGATCTTTTCGATCCGATCAAAGACTCCCGGTGAAGAATTCGCAAAATTGTCAATGGAGACCACTTCCACACCAGGACCGGTGATCAGCTCAACCACCGTATGGGATCCGATATAGCCGGCACCGCCGGTCACGATGACCTTATCACCTCTTTCCATAGATGGCCTCATAGATCTTCTCAGCCCGATCAAAACTACGGTACTTCATGGCGACGCTCCTGATATGTGCTCTGGAAAGCTCCCGTGGCACCTTCTCCAGTAGCCGGTCGATATCCTGAACGGCCTTGCGATATCCTTCCCGATCGAACGATCTCAACACCACGCCGATGTTCTCGTCCTCAACTATCCGTGAATCATCGGAGATCTCCGGCGTAATGATCACCAGCAGCCCGGCCGCCCAGTATTCACCATCCTTTATCGGCGTGCAATATTTTTTGGTCGGCACCGGCTTCACAGGTGTAATGCCGATATCAGCAAGGGACAGGTAACGCGGTATTTCGGCGTGAGGTACGAACCTGATGGTGAAGATCGTCTCATCAAGACCTGCTTTCTCCATCAATGGCCTCAACTCACCCATGGAGTGATTGGTCAACAAGAGGATGTGCAGCCGGTCCCCCCAATGTTCCTGTGCCTGGCGAAAGAAATGAAAGACCTCCTCCTTCAAATAAATCCCCCCGAATTTGCCGGCATACACCATCACGAGCTTTTCGTTAAGGTGAAGTTCTTCAAGGAGCCTGGCGTCCCTCTCCAGCGGAAAATCATCGATCTCTACACAAGCAGGTTTTACGTACATCGGCCCGTGATGGTCATATCGATCCGCCGCATAGGTCTGCATTCCATGGGCGGCAGCAATAAGGTGAGCTGCACGATGCGTCTGTAGCTTCTCCAATTTGAAGAGGATGCGGAACGCCCAACTGTCCTTCTTCCATGTGCCGTTCTCCACCATGGCTTCGGCATGCGGTTCATAGCTATCGATGATCAACGGCCTGCCTGAGAGAATGGATAATAGGTAGCCGACCGCGCCGGCTGGCGTACACCACGCGTGAATGACATCTACACGTTCTTTACGTATGATGCGGAGCAGCTTCCATACTACTCCGACCATCACCCACACGGCACGCAGGCCGAACGGAACGTATCTGAAGCCATGATGTACTATGCGTGGATCACCAGTTTCACGGCCGCTTTCCGCTGCATTGCGATCCAGGGTCACCAGATGGACCTTGCCTTCGATCTTGGTGGTGATGATCCGTACATAAGGCAGCGTATAGGTCTGTACCAGCGCATCGTCATAGGACCAATAGGTGAGCACCAACACGTTCTGTGCGGCTGATAGTCGTTCTGTGGATCGACTTGATCTCACGATGCGATCGCGGTACGTCTGCGCAGAGGTAGACCGGTGCGTGAGCGCTCTGCACGGGTGCGGTGCGGAATATGCGCGGTACCCCTCCTGAATTCGATAAGGTCGAACGGCAGTGCATTTCGTGTGCGTGCCCTCTTGATCACTGCCAGATAGTTCACGATGTACAAGGCTCCAATATAGAAAGGCACCATGGGGATCTTGAACCGGACCAACGCGCCGAAATTCGGAGTGGTCACCCCCACCACGAAGGCGAAGAGGAAGGCGAAAGTGAGGCACATCAGAAGGATGGGGTTGCCGCCCATGGAGCGGAAGAGGAAGACCGGACCTACCCGAAGCAATGTGAACACCGTGACCAGTAGCACCCAGAAATTCTCCAATCCGCTCAAGGCCACCACCACGCTACGCGCTTCCCATATATAAGGCCTGAAAAGCGCTGCGTTCACCGCCAGCGGGAATTTGGAGAACACGCTCGACCAGGAATTCTCTATCGTGCCGATATCGAAGGCGTTCGCTCCATAGACATCCGTGCGTACCATGTCGGCCTGTGTGACCCTTATCGTTTCCAGGGCGCTGTCCAATGCGAACTTATCGAAATGCTCTCCCAACCGATCGAGCACGAAGAAGGACAGGCCGATGAGCATGACGACCATGAACGGCAACAGAACGAACTTGATAAGCACGTTCCTGATACCCACGATCCTGAAATAAAGGATCCACAGGAGCGAGACGGGGAACAGGACCATGAAGATGTATGGTTTCACCACGATCATCATCAGCGCGCTCAGGACTATGATCACCGAATTCTTCACCTGTCCCTGCCTCTTGAAAAAGACCTCGTCCACCGCATGGATCCACCAACAGACCGCAGTGAAGGTGATCGTATCCTTCATGATGCCCGATCCCCAGAAGAGCACCGATGGCATGAAAAGGAAAGCCGTAGCCAGCTGCCCCCGGATCTGTGGGAAGTAACTGCAAAAGGTCCGGTAGCAGGACCATGCTCCCAGATAGGAAAAACTGGCGATGAGCAGCGTGGTGATCAAATAACTGTTGAAGGTGAGCAGAACGATGGGACTGATCAGGCGAACGACGAAAAATGTGCGGTGATCGAAATACAGCCAGAGGTAAGGTCTGCCAGTTTCATACGTGAACAGGCTCCATCGCTCGATCGTGCTCTCGCCGAAAAGCACGTCGAAGAATTGCAGTATGTCAATGAAGGCGAGGTTCCGCAAGGCCACCGCTGAATAGAAGTACGCGATGGTATCGCCTCCGTTGTAGTAGTAGAAATAGATCAGGCTGAATGCAACTCCTCCAACCAGCTTGGCGATCATGCCCCAGACATAGAACTTGTACTCCGGATGTTCCTTCAGCATCATTTTCTTCCGACGCGCGAAGAATATGAAGAGAAGAAAGACATAGACCACCGAAAGGGCCCATTCCCAGTACTCGATATTCACCTCACCATAGTAATAGACGTTGATCAGCGGGATCATTCAGCTACAGCTATTCCTGGAGGTTGATCTGAAAGGGTTGAATTTACGGTTCGGTCGTGATCTGGCGGCAGGGATCGTTCAGAGGCCTCGCCGATCGGCGGCCATCTATCAGCGCATTAACGCCGTTCATTGCAATCCTCAATGATGGTACGGGCTGCCTTCCATGATCGCATAAGCCCTGTACAATTGCTCTGCGAAAAGCACGCGGACCAACTGGTGCGGAAAGGTCATCCGGCTCAACGAGAGTACAAGATCTGCACGGGCGCGAAGCTCATCGGTCATTCCATAGGCGCCGCCGATCACAAAGGTGGTCCCCTTCACTCCCTGATCCCGCCAGGCCTGAAGATGACCGGCAAAACCGCGGCTGCTGAATTCCTTGCCTCGCTCATCAAGCAACACCAGCTTCTCACCCGGCCGAAGTGCCGCCAGTATACGATCGGCCTCCACTTTCTGCTGATAGACCGGCTCTCCTCTCCCGGCTTCTGGCAATACCAACGTCTCCAATTGAGCTTTGCGACCGATCCGGTCCAGGTAATGCTGCATACCCTCGGAAACGAAGCCTTTTTCAGTCTTCCCTACTACTATGAGCCTCAGCTTCATACGAACGATCGTTGATAAATGGAGGGGACCTGGTCTTGGATCCATGGCCCGGTATTTGCCAAATTTCGCAACAAATGAACCAGACCATGTTGCGCCTCGCGGTCGTCTTTGTTCTTGCCTTTGCTTTTGCAGGCCTCAAGGCCCAGGAAGCTGAAAAGGACAAGGTGGTCTTTGCCATGAAGACCGGCAACAGCCGCGATCTGGCAGCGCTCTTCATCCCGAACATCGATCTTACGGTGAAGGAGAACGCCGATGTCTACAGCAAGGCCCAGGCCGAGCAGATCCTTCGCAAGTTCTTCAATGACCATCCGCCGGTGGACATGGTGATCGAGCATAGTGGCGTAAGCAAGTTCGGTGACAAGTATTTCATCGGCATCCTGCGCACCAAGAACGGCTACTTCCGCGTCACGTTCTTCCTGAAGAAGATGGAAAGCGATTTCCAGGTGAAGCAGTTGCGGATCGAGAACAGCAAGAACGATCTCTGAGGGTGCTTCCAGCAGGTACGGAAGAACTTATCGATCAGGCCCTGCAGGAGGATATCGGCAGCGGCGATCATACCACCCTGTCCACCATCCCGGCCGATGCCCGTGGCAGTGCACGGTTGTTGGTGAAGGACGAGGGCATCCTGGCCGGTGTGGAGCTTGCCCAGGCCATAGCCGCCCGTTTCGATCCCGGCCTTGAGATGCGCATCTTCATTCAGGATGGCGCCATGGTCACGAAAGGTGATGTTGCATTCACCATCAGCGGTCCTTCACGCTCCATTCTTACAGCTGAACGGCTCATCCTGAACTTCATGCAACGCATGAGCGGCATTGCAACGCTCACTCGCAAATTCGTTGATGCGATCCACGGTACCGGATGTCATGTGCTGGATACCCGTAAGACCACACCATGCCTGAGAGGGATCGAGAAGTGGGCCGTGCGGATCGGCGGTGGACAGAACCACAGGCATGGATTGTATGATATGATCATGATCAAGGACAATCATGCGGACATGGCCGGGGGCCTGGCAAAAGCCATCAACTGCGTACGGGAATATCTCGATCGGAATGGCTTGGATCTTCCGATCGAAGTGGAGACGCGCAACCTCGATGAAGTGAAGATGGTGCTCGATACGGGCGGGGTGGATCGGATCATGCTCGATAACTTCAGGCCTGATCTGATGAGCACGGCAATAGATCTTATCGGCCGCCGGTACGAAACGGAAGCCTCCGGCGGCATCAACCTTCAAACGGCCAGAACCTACGCCGAGACCGGCGTGGACTTCATCTCAGTTGGTGTTCTCACGCATGGAGCCCCATCTTTGGACCTCAGCTTGAAGGCGCTGTAAGGCAGAGATGCTGCAACGGGCAAGACGGAAACTCATCTATTCGAAACCTTCACGGCGCACCATACACTGGGCGAAGAACGTGAGACCGCCCGGTTTTGAAGGATTCAGTCTGTATGAGATATCCCGGTTCTTCTTCACGGCCCTCTCCCAAGGGAACATCATCACGCGTGCATCGGCCATATCATTCCAGGTCTTTCTTGCCTTCTTCCCGGGGATCCTGGTGCTGCTCACCTTGATCCCGTTCGTTCCGATCGAAGACTTTCAGGCCAAATTGCTCGGGTCCATAGATGAGCTGCTTCCCAGGGATGTCTACGATTTCATCGAGAGCACCCTGCATGACCTGGTGATCCATAAACATCACACGTTGCTATCGATCAGCTTCATCACGGGGATCTTTTTCGCCAGCAACAGTGTGAACGCCATCCTGCTCGGTTTCAGCGGCAGTACCAATCTCACCGGCTGGCACAGTGCCTTCAAACAACGCATCCTGAGCATCTGGCTGCTGCTGGCGCTCTCCATCCTGCTTACGATCGCCATTCCACTGTTCACCGTTAGCGGACTGATCATTTCATCCCTGGAGGAGATCGGGTTCTTCGGAAGTTTTTTGCAGGTGGCCTTGGTCTTCTTCCTGAAGTGGGCGCTATCCATCCTGCTCGTGATACTCTGCGTGGCGCTGCTTTACAACGCCGGTGAAATGCGCAGCCGCCGCTTCAGGGTCTTCACCCCGGGGACCATTCTTGCGGTCTTCCTTATCCTGCTCGTCTCAGAAGGCCTGGCATTCGTGTTCAATAACATCACTGATTACAACGCCCTGTACGGATCCATTGGTGCCATCCTGGCCGTGCAGGTGTGGATCTATCTGAACATGATCGTGCTGTTGATCGGCTTCGAACTGAACACCAGCATCGGCCGCGCACATCGCCTTCATACCGAGAAATTGCAGTTGCGCAAGAAGGTGAGGGACAAGCCGGAACAATAACTTGGCGCTTTCGATGCGCCTCCTCAGCCTCACGCTCCTGCTTCTTGCCATCGAACTGCTGGCACAGCCGTTCGATCCCACACGTCCGCCCAACACTTACAGGAATGCCGATAATCCTGAGTATTGGAAGAACCGCCCACCATATGAAGGCTACTGGCAACAGGATGTCCATTACGTGATAAAGGCCAGGCTTGATGATGAGCGCGATCTGGTGGAAGCGGAAATGGGGTTGACATATTGGAACAATTCACCGGATACCCTTCATCACGTCTTCTTCCACCTGTACCAGGAAGCATTCGTTCCTGGTTCCTATGCCCGCGGCGATAGGGAGCGCGCACGCAAAAGAGAAGAACCTTATGCGGGTACCAGGGTGGAAAGCATCCAGATCGATTCGGTGCAGCTGCGCACCGAACAGGACAACACTGTTCTACGCGTAGAACTGGACCGGGCATTGGAACCAGGCGAGAAACTCACTTTCCGCATCCATTTCACCACGCATTGGAGCATGGGCATGCAGCGGCGCATGAAACTCTTCAACGCATGGGGCTGGAAGCATTACGATGCCGTGCATTGGTACCCGCGGATCGCCGTTTACGATCGGCGCCGGGGCTGGGACACTCAGCAGCATCTTGGTCATGAGTTCTATGGTGACTTCGGCACTTTTGATGTGGAGCTCGATCTGCCGCACCACTATGTACTTGATGCAACGGGTGTGCTGCAGAACGAGGATGAAGTGCTGCCCACCGATCTGCGTGCGAGACTTGATATCAAGAACTTCAAGGATAAACCCTGGAATGAAGCTCCATCGGTGATCACACAGCCTGTGGAAGGAGAACGGAAGGTCTGGAAATTCCATGCGGAGAACGTGCACGACTTCGCATTCACCGCAGATCCCACATACCGGATCGGAGAGGCCGAATGGAACGGCGTACGATGTATAGCGCTTGCGCAGGAGCCACATGCGAGCGGATGGCAGAATGCGGCTGAGTACACAGCGAAGATCATAAATGTCTTCAGCACCGACTTCGGCATGTACGCATATCCGAAAATGATCGTGGCCGATGCACGCGATGGCATGGAATATCCGATGCTCACGCTGGATGGAGGCCGCGACCCGGACTACCGCAGTCTGCTGGTCCATGAGGTCGGGCACAATTGGTTCTTCGGAATGCTCGGCAACAACGAGACCTATCGCGCCTTTCTGGATGAAGGCTTCACGCAATTCCTGACCTCATGGGGTCTTGAGCGGATAGATGGGGACACACTTGTTCAACGATCTCCAGGGAATTTCTACGAACGCAAGTTCCGCCAAACCGAACTGGTGCGCGAGAGCGAGGTCTATTACGGCTTCCAACGCGATGCGGTCCGCGACCAACTTCCACCGATCAACGTACACAGCGATGACTTCGGCTTATTGGGCGGCCATACCGGTGGATACGGTCATGCCTACTACAAGACCGCCGTGATGCTCTACAACCTCCAATATGTCCTGGGTGATGAGCTTTTCAAGAAAGCGATGCGGCACTATGTTCAGCAATGGCGTACCTGCCATCCTTATCCAGAGGATATGCGGCAAAGCTTCACCGATATCACCGGTGCCGAACTGGATTGGTTCTTCGATCAATGGATCGAAAGGGATTGGCGGATGGACTATGCAGTGAAGGCGATCAAGCGCCGATCCAGAAATGATGGCCAGGTCATCAGGCTCCAGCGAAAAGGCCAGATGCAGATGCCCCTCGATGTACGTGTAACGGCACGTGATGGACGGATCTACGACTATCACATCCCCAACACCTGGTTCGTGAAGAAGACCGGCGCCACCGTGCTTCCGCGCTGGTTCCAGCAGGGCAATGTGCAGCGGAACTATCTGATGAAGGTGGATATTGCTTCAGGCATCGAAAGCGTGACCATCGATACCACCGACCGGCTTGCCGACGCGTACAAGCTGAACGATCGCACCTCCGTTCCGGTGAACGTCTCCTTCGATCACCATCTCTGGCAGTGGCCCGATCGGCGTGCGTACGAAGTATTCGCCCGTCCCGATATCTGGTGGAACGGGTATGATGGCATCAAGCTCGGCTTTCATGCGAACAGCAGTTACATGAAACACAAGCACAAGGTCCATTTCACGGCCTGGCTGAACACCGGCATCGGCCAAAACCTGCCTGATGGGAGGATGGATACGAGATATGATGCCATGAATTTCAATTTCCGGTACGAGAACGGCATCGAAAAATTATTGAAAGGTGCTTCGGTGAATTTGAACGCACGCATACTGGAAGGCCTGGAACGATACAGCGCAGGTTGGAACTGGCAGATGCCCAACAAGAAGACCAGCGCATCAGTTGATGTGATCTATTTCATCCGCAAGGACAGCACCGACCTCACCTATCTGCTCTATCCTGAGTTGTGGCGACCCGACAGGCTGAACGGCCGGGTGGATGTCGGCCTCAGGCATCGCTATGACCATTCGATCGGGACCGGTGATGTGAAATTCGAAGCACGCAACAGTTCCGTGGGTTCGGCATGGAGCTATTCCCAGCTCCGCCTCACCGCGATCAACCAGAACGATCTCTGGCGACTGAGACTGCGCACACGCGTATTCGGTCAATATGGAACGGGAAGAGTTGCCCCTGAAAGCGCTCTTTACCTCGCCGGAGCCAATCCCGAGGAAATGATGGAGAACAAGTACGTGCGCAGCATCGGCTTTGTGCCATATGACTGGACGGGGATCGGAACTTCGGTGGACCATTTCCAACATGGCGGCGGCCTGAACCTGCGCGGCTATGCCGGTTATCTCGCACCGGAGCTGGATGGTGATGGTAACGTGATCGTAACCTATTCAGGCAACACCGGAACATCGGCAAGTGCAGAACTGGATCTTGATGGCCTGGTAAGGTTCCGTCCCGGCCGGCTTGCCGAAATATTGAAGCTGAACGTGTACCTGTTCGGTGATGTAGGTGCGATAAGCTATACGCGCATCATCAACGAGCGTGAGCGGATCGAA
The DNA here is from genome assembly GCA_023430325.1 of Bacteroidota bacterium. GTDB lineage: Bacteria > Bacteroidota > Bacteroidia > Flavobacteriales_F > PHOS-HE28 > PHOS-HE28. Next base: position 23,444 of record JAEZAU010000061.1, read on the forward strand.
TTCGCCGAGCCCCGGGCAGATGCCGGTGTGGGCGTGGCGCTCATGATAAAAAGGTGGGGACCACTGGTGGATCTGAAACCTCTGACCCTTCGCTTCGATATGCCGTTGTTCCTATCAGCGTTACCGGCCGGTGAGGAAGAACATTTCGCGTTCAGGTACGTGGTCGGCATCGGAAGATCCTTTTGAAGCATGCGCTGGATCGCTCCATTGTTCCTGATCTTCTCGCTATCGGCCATCGGTCAGGACATCAACGGCCGCTGGGTAACGATCGATGATAACACCGGAAAGAAAAGGTCCGTGATCGAGATCATGATCAATTCGGGAAAAGCATCAGGAAGAATAGTTGAGATCTTCGATCCCGGCCGCCGGGACGCAAAGTGCGAAAAGTGCACAGGTACGAACAAGGACCGACCGATCCTGGGCATGTACATATTCAAAAATCTCGTTCGGGAAGGTGAAGAGTGGAAGGGTGAGATCTTCGATCCAGAGAGCGGCCGCATGTATGATTGCAAACTGTGGCTGGAAAAAGGTGGTTTGATGGTGCGCGGGTACGTCGCCTTTTTCTATAGGACACAGCGGTGGATCCGGGAGTAGTAGAGTAAAGTGACCTCATCCGTATGTCTATTCCTGCATTACCTGGAACTTGACGTGGCCGAGCACTCTCCCATCTTCGATCACGACTGCCTCGTAGAGACCGGAAGAGAACATTCGCACATCAACAGATCCTTGATAAATGCCTTCATGTATAATGCTTCCGGACAGATCGATGATCCGGATCTCTTTACGACTTCCCTCCTTCAGACCGGCGATGACAAAACTCGATGACGCAGGATCTGGAACGGCCCTTAGAGTTACAGATTCTTCCAGGATCTCGAACACCGGAGTGCCATCGACCTTTACCAATTCCCACCAATCGGTGTGATAGGTGTTCTGCAGATAAACGCGTCCCAATCCGCCAAATGGCCTACCTAGCAAAGTAGCAGAAGCTCCGCTCCAACCGCTGGCGCCAGGATAATCAGGTATCGATGACCAAGCATTGTTGGTCGGTGTGTACCAATACGCATCAAAACTGGCAACACCGTTGTCTGCCCCACCCGTGATCACAGCATCATATGTATATGGCATCACCATCATCCATGATCTTCCCGGTCCGGGCATGGATTGGACGGCAGTCCAGGATGAATTGGACGGATCGAATTTCCAGAGCTCGTTCGGAAAATCAAGTGAAGCGACGCGCCCACCATGTACATATCCATGACCTCCAATGGTGAAGCTTGTAGCCCCATAACGGGCCTGGCCAGGAACCCCTGAGATCGAGGTCCAGGTATCCAGGGCCTGATCGTACCGGTACATATCAGCGAGAAATGGGCCTGCTGCCGATCCATAGTTACCACCCCCGACATACCCATGGTTCCCAATTGAAAAGGCATGTGGACTATAGCGTGCATTTCCGGGCAGTGGAGCCTTCTCGGTCCATTGATCGAGAACAGGATCGTATTCCCAGAGATCGGATGAGTAGAAAGAACCTGATACATGACCGGCGACCACATAAGCCTTGTTACCGATCGAGAAGCATGCGCCATGACTCCGCCCGTACGGCATGCTCGCCACCTGGCTCCATGAATCAATCAGCGGATCGTATTTCCACGCGTCATTGAAATATCCTGCCCCGGCATTGCCTCCAGCCACATACGCGAAACCGTTCAAGGAAAAGGAATATGCGCCCCACCGACCAGGGCCAGGCAACGATGCACGTTGCACCCATTCGAATTGGACCTGTGAAAAAAGGACCGATGGAACCAAATGGAGCAGTAGGAAGATGCAGCGGATCATCATTTTGAATCGGATCAAGGCGATGAAAAGATATGGCGGATCGATCCATATACAATCCGATCTTCGCATCGGATGGCGTTGCACGACAATAAGAGCTACAAACTGGTACATCAGGGAATGATCTGAAATGGAACGCCCTCTCCTGGTCTATACTCATCCTAAGCGATTCTTTTTTGTTGCGAAGGATATCGAACTTCTGCGGCCACACTTTCGAGTGATCGAACACTCGTTCAACAGCCGCTCCTCACTCCTTCTTCCGTGGGACTTCTTTCGCCAATTCCTGGCCTTGGTGATCGCACGCATGAGAGGAGCCAGGATCGCGATCGTTCATTTCGCGGGGCATCATGCGGTACTGCCGGTCCTGCTCGGTTTTCGCACGTATATCATCGTGGCGGGAAGTGATTCATGTTCCTTCCCGAAGATCGGTTACGGCAGTTTTCGCAAGAAATGGATGGGGCGATCGATGGCGTATTCCATGCGAAATGCCGCAGCGATCCTTCCGGTGCATAAGTCTTTGGAACGCTTCCAGAACTCTTACAGCGATTCGGGATCTTATGAGCAGGGATATGCGCATTTTATTCCAGGGACGTTACCTCCTTCCATCCCGATCGCTTATGGCTTTGATATCGATCGGTGGAAGTCCACAGTGGCGGTTCGGAACAATGATCGGATCCTCTGTATCGCCAACGGTGCGGCCAGGGGAAATGCGATCCATTTCCGCAAAGGCATCGATCTTCTGGAACAAGCAGCTGTTCGATCGCCTCACCTTCACTTCACGGTGGTGGGCACAGATACCGGCTCGTACAAGGATGCGCCAGCCAACCTCACTTTCCTTCCTGTGGTGCCACCCGATCGACTTTCGAAGTTGTTCAACGATCACGGCATCTATGTACAGCCTTCGATCATGGAAGGGTTCCCGAACGCATTATGTGAAGCTATGTTGAGCGGTTGCATACCCATCGGATCGAACATGACCTCGATCCCACATATCATCGGTGGTGCAGGAAAGATCATTGCACAACGCAATGCAACTCTTCTCCTTGAAGCGATCGAAGAGATACGCGCTCTTTCGGAAGAACAGGTAACAGAGTTACGCCTGCTGGCGCGTCAACAGGTGATCGGCTACACCTTGGGAGAAAGATCTCGCCGGCTTCTCGAAATTCTTAGGCAACCTCGATCACCGGAACCTGCCGATCGCCTTGCTGACGATCGGTAACACTTCATCGGTGGTCTTCAACACATGCGCCACCGGCCAGAATACGGCGGTGATCGCCAGGCTTCGCAGGATGATGTCGATCACAGGAGAACCGGTGAACGGTATCCATGGAAAGATGCTTGCCAATGCAATGATCAATAGCACTACCTTGAGGGTATCCCACCCGAATGGCCAGAGATCATACCGCTTGTACAAATGGAAGGTCCGGTATGCGTTCACCAGCACCAGGGAGATCAACGTGGCCCAGGCAGCACCGATGATGCCCATGCTCCTGATCAAAAAGAAATTGGCTACCACATTGATCAACAGCATCAGACCACTGGACCACGCATCGATCCGATAGGACCGTGACATGGACAGGATGCCCGTGTTCAGGCCAACGGATGTATGAAGGAAATAGGCCAGACCGATCACCCACGCCACCGGCGCTCCATTGGCATACTCTCCCGGTAACATGAGGAACATATCATCTATGCTCATCCACATCAACAGGAATAGAAATCCACCTACCAGGGTTTGCACCAAAGAGGATCGGCGGTAAACGTCGGAGATCTCCTTCAGATCACGTCGTTTCCAAGCGTCGGCGAGCATGGGCACAGCTGCCTGGTACAAGGCCCTGCCGGGGGCGGCGATCACAGTACCGAAATAGAAAGCCACCGCGTAATACGCAACGTTGCGTAAGCCTTCGCCCAGCAATGCCCCGATCATCAACTGATCCATGTTGCCGAGGATGATGCCTGCGATGCTGGCGGTGAGCGTGTATCCGCTATAAGTCGTCATACTACGGAACAACCTTTTGGGAAGTCTCCAATGCCGGTAGCCGGGTGATAGCTGTCCTGCGCTCCAGAGATCCGCTACAAGACCCAGTGTACAAAGAATGAAAATGCCTATGTACAACAGCATGAACGTGCCGAACGGAAGCGGGCTCCACATCTGTACAAGGATCAGCATGGTCTGCATCACACGCAGCACGAATTCCCTGAGAAATGTCGGTTGCACTGTTCTTCTCAACGACCGGCTGTATGCGCGCAGAAGCAGAAAGTAGATCTCGCTGAACACCAGCGGAAGCAAGAGAAGACCGTATCGCGCGTACAGCGCATTCCGATCACCGAAGATGCGGCCGAGTTCTTCATGCAACACGCCGATCACAAGCATGGACACGCAGCCCACGGCCAGGCCGAATAGAAGCAACATGGACAACAATCCCCGATGCTGTTTTGCAGGATCCCTGAAATAGGGAAAAAAGCGGATCACCGTATTCTCCGCACCCAGTTGTCCGACCTGCGCGATGATGGTCGCCATGGAGACCAGCAACCTCGTCAACCCGAACTCTTCTGCGCCGAGTACGCTCGGATAGAGAAGAACGACATTGACGAAACCCAGACCGATACCCAGGTAAGTGAGCAGCGTGTTGAAGATGGCTTGGCGGGCCATTGGACCCATGTCAATACGGATCTGGATTGAACATGCAGCGAATGTAGAACGATGCTTCCACGTGGATCAGCGACGTTTCTCGACCATCCGATCCAGTAACTCGGATAATGATCGGCTCAATTCGATCCGTGAAAAACGATCTATTGAAGAGGTAGGCCGAAGATCTGTTGAGAAGAGCTCGTGAACAGCAGTTCTCATTCCTTCATGATCATCACGTTCCACAACCACATGCCCATTCAGCAACCCCGCCAGATCGGAATCCTTCGGTGCCACTGCAAGGATCGGCCGCTGCACAGAAAAGTATTCGAACACTTTCGCTGGAAGAAAACCCTTCACGTTGGGCGTATCGTTCACCGGAAGAAGAAGCGTTCGCGCCCGCTTCATCTGGCGGATCGCTTCCTTGTGATCCACCTGTGCGATCCGTTCCACCCAGGGATCCAGGCCGGCGTCATTGATCGAGCGCGCAACTGTATGATCGATACCGCCGATCAGGCGCAACTTGAACTTCTCATTGAACTCCGCATCGCGATCTATCCTTTCCCGCAACAACTTCCAAAGCAACGGAACATCACGTGTTGCTGTGATCGATCCCACGTGCACCAATGACCATTCTTCATCAACCGGGATCGGTCGTTCCGGCAGATCGGATGGATCGAAACCATTGGTGATGCAGTGGACCTTACGGCCCCCGATCCTGCCAAGATCCTCCGCCCACGATGGGCTCACCGTCACCACTTCATCTGCCGATCGGAGGACGTCCTTTTCCAGTTGATGCTGTTTGCGATCGGCCCACGGGGTAAGCTTCAACTGACCGTAATAATCGATGTTCGTCCACGGATCTCGGAAGTCCGCCAGCCAGGGGATGCCCGTGATCTTCTTCAGTTCCATACCGATCAGGTGGAGGCTGTGCGGCGATCCGGTGGTCACGATCAGATCCACCGGATGCTTCTTCAAATACTTCTTCAACCGCTTCACCGAAGGCCTCACCCACCAAACGCGTGCATCGGGAATGAACAGATTGCTGCGAAGCCAGAGGGCCAGATCCTCCTTCCAGCTTTTTGCAGCGGTCTCACGAAGAAAGGCGGTCTGCAAACGTTCCTCCTTCTTCCTTCCGGTGAATTTCTTGTAGAAGGAATAGGGTTCGGTGATCGGTGCCTTGATCACTTCTACATCCGGCGGGATCTCCTTTTCCAGCGAAACGTCCACGGCCTGCATCTCCGGGTTCGCCGGTGTGTAGATCACCGGTCGCCAGCCGAACTGCGGCAGATATTTCGCGAATTTCAGCCAACGATACACCCCTACTCCGGCGTTCGGTGGCCAGTAATAGGCGATGATCAACACACGCTTCATCAGGCCTCCACTTCAGCTGCAGGCCGGCGTCCATCGATCCAGGCGCGGAGCTCCATCGCGAGCATGCCGAGCACCAGCAGGATCAGAAGCAAGCTTGATGCGAGCATGATCGTTCCCGAAGTATCGAACGCGCGACTTTCAACTTTGAAGGCCAGCTCATGCTCACCGGGTGGTACGCGCAGCACACGCAGCACATAGTTGCCCCGCACATGATCCACGGGCTGGCCATCGATGTAGGCTTTCCAATCAGGACCGTACCAGATCTCGCTGAGGACGACCACGCCACCACCGGCCGATCGAACCGAATAAGTGAGCTCGTTGGTCTCGTAATTCACCAGTTCCACGGACGCGGATGGATCGGCCGAGATCGGTGCATCGCCAAGTTGTTCGCGATACCGTTCATCGATCACCGCTGTGCCTTGCAGATCCACTTCACCGATCGCCATGATCTCCTCATCGCTGTTCTTCACCCACCGCACATCGTTCACGAACCAACCGGCGCCGTACCCGTTCAGATTCTGGATCGGTGGTTTTTCGGGATTGAACACCAGGTATCGTGTGTTGAGCATGTTGAGCACGCCCTGACGTGCCAGCAGGCTGTCGATCTGCGGCAGTGATGTTCCCGCCTGCAACAGACCACCAATGCGCTGGATCGATGGTGACAGATGGAATTCGATGATCTCCTGGTAGCGCTTCAATTTCGCGCCGTGATAACCACCGACACTTCGATGGAAATAGCTCGTGCGCGCATCATCGAACGGCCGTGAAAGATTCAGCACCCGGTAATGATCGGCGCGACGCATGGCCGCGAACTTCATCAGTTGATCCTGGTCCGGACTGATACGTAATGATGCGATCGCATTATTGACCCGCGCTTGACGCATCCCTTCATACAAAGCCTCATACCGTCCTCGCGCATTGGGATCCTGCTCCTGCATGGAAAGGATCGCCAGATCGGAAGCGTTCGGCTTGTGCGGCAGCCCGCCCTTTTCCTCCCACTGCTCATAGCGGCCACGCGCCATCTCGTTGTGCATGTAGCGCTTGTCAACCACCCACAGATCGAGGAGCATCAACAGACCAAGACCGGCAAGCAGGATCGTTGCGTTGATCGTGCGGCGGCCAAAGAAGAAGATCAGCACACCGGCAGCGGCCACGAACGCGAAACTCCTCCAGGCATCAGCGCTGAATATCGCTGCGCGCACGGCCTTCAGCGAATCGACGAACATCACCATCTGCGCCTCCATCTTCGGATCGCTATCAGCCTGCGCATTGAAGGCTTCGCGTTCCGCATTGCTGATCAGATCGAACAATGTGCCCGGGCTCACCGCCACGAACAGCAGGAACAGCGCAAGGATCCCGATCGTGATCAATGATCGCTTTTCCGTGGCCTTGTCCCAACCTTTATCGCGAAGCAATTTGTCCAGGTAAAGTATCCCGAGTATCGGCGCTGTCAGCGATGCGATCACCAGGATGATCGTTACCGCGCGGAATTTGTTGTAACCCGGCACATGGTCCAGGAAGAAATCAGTGAGCGGCATGTAATTGCGGCCCCAGCTCAGGATCAACGTCAATACGAAAGCGCAGAACAACGCATAAGGCAGCGGCTCACGCCACAGGAGGAGTCCGGCCAGCAGGTAGATCGCCACTATGGCGAAAGCGGCCGCCGGCACAGTGATCAGGTTCACCAGGAGAAAGAGCAGCGGCAATGCCGCGATCACCCACCATCGCGCCTGATCGCGCACCTGCGCCAGCATCAAGAGCATCAACAGGATCACGATCGCACCCAGATAGACCGGCCCGGAAGTGAAATCCTGATCGCCCCAATACCTGTTCTGTTGGGCCACGGCCTGGCGCAAACGGCCATCCGCCTCGGAAAGCGCAGGTTCATTCGCACCGATAACGCCGGTGGCACCGCCTTGCGCATCCGGGATGAGGAAGGAGAACGATTCATCGATCCCGTAGCTCCAGCGCGTCACATAATCCTTGTCCAGACCCGTGGTGCGGATCGCTTCCGCCGGTGATCCATCCGCCTGTATGGTCAGTTCGCTCTGGCCCCGTGTACTGAACTTGCCGTACTCCCAAGTGCTCCACAAAAGGCCAAGGTTGCAGGCCAGTGCAAGCATCACGGCCACCAGACCCAACGCCGATCGTTTCGCGAAGTCCAGCCATGTTCCCGTTCGTACGGAGGCCACCAGTTCCGCCAGCACGAAGAGCAACATCACGAAACCCAGGTAATAGGTCACCTGCACGTGGTTCATCGCGATCTCCAGCCCGAGGAACAGCGCGAATACCGCGGCTCCCAATAGCATCCGCCGGCTTCGGTACACGAGATAAAGGCCACCCAGCACCAGCGGCATGTAACCGATCGCGCTGGCCTTGCTCGTGTGGCCGGCCGGCAGGATCACTAAGAAGTAGGAAGAGAACGCAAAGGCTATTGCGCCGATCACCGAAAGCCAGTTGTCCACCTTCAGGATCCGCAGGAAGATGTACATGCCGATCAGGTACAGGAACAGGAAATTCCCCGGCCGCGGCAGAAAACCGTTGAAAAGCTTGTTCACATGCAGCAGCATGTTGCTCGTCCACCGCACGCTGATCTGGTAGGCCGGCATGCCGCTGAACATGCTGCCGGTCCACAGCGCCTCCTCACCGGTAAGCTCGCGGTGCTCCTCCACCTCCTGGGCCATGCCCTGCCACTGCTTTATGTCGTGCTGTATCAGCTGTTTACCCTCCAGCATTGGGCTGAAGTACACCAGGCTCAGCGCGTAGAACAGGGCGATCGCCGCCAGCACGGGCAGCACGGTCTTCCAGTTGATGGATCTCATGTTCGGTGGATCAGGCGGCTATTTCACTTCCTCGAAATCCGCATCGGTAATGTTCCCCTGGGGCCTTCCGCCATCGCGCTTCTCATCGTTCAACCGCTCGATCCGCACATCACCCTTCGGGCGGGCGGGACCGTTGGTGAAGTTGCGCCATTTCGGTGCGCCGCTGCGTTGCCCCATCTTCAGCAAAGAACGCAAAACCCACCAGATGATCAGCAGAATGACGATCGTTCGCAGCGTCCCATTGAAACTTGCGTCCAACAATTCCATTGGCGGCAAAGGTAGTGGGAGGCATATTGGAGGCTGGAGGGTGGAGTGAGGGTGGGCGAATTCCTTCCAGGGCGTGTCTTCGCCTGCAAGTCCTCCCCGCCTTCGGACGGGTCCGGGCTTTCCGGCTGCGCCACTTACGCAGATCCAGTGTTGGTCCGGGAGTGATCGTTCCATTATGAAGATCGCGATATGAATGCGGCTTTCCACTTGGTAAATTCATTGCATGAACGGTAATGAAAAACGCACCGTTGCCATGCGTCCCATCCTTCATGAGAAGGAAAAGCGGCTCGGTCTATATTTCCCCTACGATCAGGAATTGATCGCCTGTGCCAAGGAAGCCGGAGCCCGTTGGAGCAACTCGCTGAGGTGCTGGCACATGCCCGATGGTGGCGAAAGCATGAAAGCGGTGTTCGCGGCATTCAAGGGGAAGGCCTGGGTGAATACGGATCAGGTATTACAACGGGCAGATGCCGCGTCACCAAAGATCGAGAAAGCAGATAGCGGACCATTACGACCGCAGCAACTCAATGCCCTGGCCAATATGCGCAAAAAGTTGGAGATCGGCAGATATAGCAGGAATACCATTGATACCTATCTCAATGCAGTGAAGCAATTGTTCACGCATCATCCAGAAAAACACCCGAACGATATAAGCACCGGAGAGATCGAGAACTATCAACATGTGCTGGCAAGGCGCGGGGTGAGCAACAGCTATCTGAACCAGACCGTGAACGCCGTTCGGTATTACTACAAGGAAGTACTCGGCGACGAAAAACGTGTGCGGTTCATAGAAAGGCCACGCAAGGAACAGAAGCTTCCCGTAATACTGAGCAAGACTGAAGTTTCGCGTTTGTTGAGCTCCATTTCCAACCTGAAGCATCGGACCATGCTCAGTGTGGCATATTCTGGAGGACTACGCATGGGCGAGGTGTTGTCACTTCGCACGAACGACATTCTTTTCGACCGGGGGTTGATCAGGATCAGGGCCGCCAAAGGAAATAAAGATCGGATCACCCTTCTTGGCCGATCGACGGCAGCCTTGCTCAAGCGCTATATGGAAGCCTACAAACCCACTGATCATCTATTTTCAGGGCAGAATGGTGGGAGGTACTCCGAGCGAAGCCTGCAAAAAGTGATGGAACAAGCATTGATAAAAGCTGGCATTGATAAACCGGCGACATTGCATACATTGCGTCATTCCTTCGCAACCCATCTGCTTGAACAAGGCACCGATCTGCGTTACATCCAGAACTTGCTCGGGCATGCTTCCAGCAAGACAACAGAGATCTATACCCATGTCAGTACGCGATACCTGCAAGGGATCATCAACCCGTTGGATGCTTTGGAGGAATGACAGCTTTTCTGGCAAAAGGTTCGCTTTACGTGCCGTAATAGTGAATAAGGCGAAGATCTGGGCCGGTGATCATGGTGGAAATACACGAAGATCTTCGGCAACCCTCCGTTATGCCACAGCTAAATACAACCGTATCCACCGGTCCACCAAAAAACCGACAGATGTCAGAAGAACAGGAAAAGAAGATCGCTGAATGGTTCAATCAGACATGGAAGAATCAAAGGATGCTGGAGTCGCGTCTATGCGCAATTCAGGACGACCACACCGTGCACATACACGCGAATGTTCTGGATCTATACCAATGGGTACAGACGCTCCTGAAGGACGTCGATAACCTTCAGCGTCAAATAGCCCGGATGGAACAGAAAATTGGTCGGTAGCAGAGGAAGAAGGCCGTGGCATAACAGCCGGTTGCCGCAAGCCCCTCAACACAGGGTTCTCGCTGCGGCCTGCGGCAACCGGCGGAACGTTATATGCAACCCTACCAGACCGACAATGCAATACACCGAAAATGACAAACAATGCAAAAAACGACCTTTAAAATATCAAAAATGGACTGCCCATCCGAAGAACAAATGATTCGGATGAAACTTGCCGACTTGACAAACATCAACTCGTTGGACTTTGATATTGCAAACAGACAACTGACCGTTTTTCATACTGACAATCACGACCAAATTTTTCAGAGACTTGACAACTTAAAGTTTGACACTTCACTCATAGACAGCATTTCGGCAGACAATTACGAAGCATCAACAAACAATACAGACCAAGAAAGAAAATTACTTTTGCAAGTTTTAGCCATCAACTTTTTCTTTTTTGCACTTGAACTTACTACAGGTTTCATTTCAAACTCAATGGGACTTGTTGCTGACAGTTTGGATATGCTTGCCGACAGCATCGTTTACGGACTTGCACTTTTTGCAGTTGGTGGGACAATGACACGAAAAAAGAACATTGCAAAATCAGCAGGTTATTTTCAGTTGACACTTGCCGTTTTCGGTTTCATTGAAGTTATCAGACGATTTGTGGACAGTGAAACTGTTCCTGCATTTCAGACAATGATAGTTATTTCAATTCTTGCACTTATCGGTAACGGGCTTTGTTTGTATCTACTACAAAAAAGCAAAAGCAAAGAAGCACATATGCAAGCAAGTATGATTTTCACATCCAATGACGTAATTGTAAACATTGGAGTAATTATAGCAGGCGGACTGGTTTACTTGACAAACTCAAAATATCCTGACCTAATCGTTGGGACGATTGTGTTTTTCATCGTTGGACAAGGAGCATTTAAAATTCTAAAACTATCAAAATGAAAACAATGAAATTAACGAGTAATATAGATAAACTTGGGACGGCTGGACTTTTCTTGACCGCAATATTTTCACCTTGCTGTTTTCCTCTTTTTGCATTTGCAGCTTCTGCACTTGGACTTGGCAGTTTTGAACTTTTCGGTGGTTGGACAATGTGGATTTTTCAAGCAATGGTTTTAATTTCAGTTGGCGGACTTTACATTTCATATCGCAGACACCGTTGTTTGTATCCTTTAATGGTTGCTATTCCAAGCGGACTTCTAATTTTTTACGCCTATCACATTAACGACAGCGACTACTGGACATATTTTCTTTACGCTGGTATGTTCGGACTTCTCATAGCGACAATTTGGAATTATAAGCGAAACAAAATGAATGGAACTTGCGACACTTGCACAACTTACAACGGTAAGACAGTTGAAACACAATCAACTTTGACCTGCCCAAACTGCGGACACAAGAAAACTGAAATTATGCCAACTGACGCTTGTGTATATTTCTACGAGTGCGAAAAATGTAAAACACGACTAAAACCATTACAAGGCGACTGTTGTGTTTATTGTAGCTACGGGACAGTTAAATGTCCACCAATTCAAGCAGGAGAAAATTGTTGCTAATGGACACGACAGAAAAAAGGGCAGCATATAACAGCACATTTGCAATAGGCGGGGTTTCGTGCTCCGCAGACAGTTTAGTGGTAGCCGAAAGTTTTGTGCTCCGCATAAACATTAGTGGTAAAAATCCCGCCCATCGCAAATCTGCAAAACGTTAGGCGTCAGTTTGAATTACCACGAATGACCACTAAGGCAGAGTTGCAAGATTTGTTCTACTCCACGCAAGAGGAATGGAAGTACATCCAATTGTACGAGGAGAATATAGTCTATTTCAATGGCTTGTTACAAACCGGACGTGTTGATGAAATTGAGTTTGTGTTGCCTATCAAACTCCTTAAATATGCTGACCCGCTTAACAAGACAGGCAATTACTCTAAGGCATTGAATGTGCTTGAGGAGGTAGATAGGGACCTTACTAAATTGAAAGGAAAGTCAAAAGAGTACAAATCCTACAAAGAGTTTATGACTTTTCTTAAAGGGGTTTGTCTCGGAAGATTAAAGCACTACAAATCATCTAACAGAGAGTTCCGTAAATTATTGACTGTTAATCCTGATAATGAGAAGTATTTGGACTGGTACCGTTCGAATCAAAAGAATCAGATTCACAAGTTTACCTGGCCATTGGTTATGGGTGGTATAGCCGCTTATCTAATAGTTCTAGGCATAGAGTTCACATTAAAGGATGTGAGTTTGCCTTGGGTTCGTACAGCAACTCTTGTAGTCGCGTTCCTAGCATTGGTAATCCCCTCGTTGCTCATGTTCTTGATCAACAGAACGAAGCCAAATAGAATAAAAGGAACCGCCGCCTAACATGCGCTTGCAGCAAGCCGCCCTCGTCCCGGTGCCAACTCCCTTTGAAGGGGTGATACCTTCGTCCAAGAACAGGATCACGAAAGGCGGCCTGCGGCAAGCGCAGGCCCGTTAGGCAACATGCAGGAATGACCCGCCAAATAATAACATATGGCCTGATTCTGATCCATACGCTTGCGGCGGCAAAGTCTCCTACGAATCCATATCACCTCTACGGTCTCGATATCAATGCGCT
>JAEZAU010000089.1 GCA_023430325.1 Bacteroidota bacterium
AGCGCGTAAGGGACATGAGCGGAAAGCCCGCAAGCGAGGCTCTTGCGAGTGCGGACTTGGAGCGTTGGCCCGGCAGCGCACTGGCGTTCTTACGCCGGTGCGGTGATACGCCCAAAAAAGGAATGGAAAAAAGGATCCGATCGGCCGATCACACCACCTTGTACTGTTCCTGTACTTCGGCCCAGTTGAAGATGAAGTAGCCCATGAGCGCGTTGATGCGCTTGAGCAGGATGGGGTTCGGCACACGTTGTTCCCTGAAATAGATCTCCTGGAAACAGTACAGATCATACCGGTGGAAGAGGGCCTTGCTCATGGCGTACACCGTGTTCTTGCTCGGGTAGTTGAGCCTTTCCATGGTGCTTTGCAATGCGCGGATCTCCAGTTCAAGATCGCTGCCCGTGTGGCCGATGGCCTGCGCGAACTTGGAGACCGAATAGGAATAGATACGCCGATCGGTGCCGTGGCCCATGACCTTCTGCATCTCCATGAGATTGCCGGCGAGCACCACCAGCGCGAGATCCAGATCATCGCTCTCCTTCAGATCGGGCGATGCCTGGAATTCGGGTGCCTCGTTCAACTCGGCGGCCACCGGCGGGAAGCCTTGTTGCGTGAACTCCAGCACAGCGTTCACGAAGATGTTGGCGAGCTTTTCCTCGGTGATCTTCTTCTTTCCGAACAGTGTTGTGATCATGTCTGCATCTTCATTGCGAATTTTGCTCCCGTCACGGGCCGATCCAAGCTCCGCCAGCCTTAGTTCATCAACAGTCTTATGAACACGATGCCATGAATGCCGCGTTGATCAAGCATTATGCCGACTACGATCGGTGGGCTAATCACCGTTATATCGACCGTCTTACGATGGAGCCGGAGGGGTTGCTCGATCGCGAAGCACCGGGCAGTTTTCCGACCATCCGCCAGATGATGCTGCACATCCGCAATGCCGAGCATGCCTGGTTGATGCGCGTGAAAGAAGAGCCGTACAACTGGCCGGCCGAGCCAGATGAGGACATACGCGGTCTTGGCCGTCATTGCGATCTGTTGCACGATCATGTTTCCTCACTGGAGGATCGTGATCTGTTGCGCGTGGTGGAATATTCCGATACGAAAGGGAACCGTTACCGGCAACCAGTATGGCAGATGTTGATGCATTGTTTCAACCACAGTACGCAGCACCGCGGCCAGTTGATCACCATGATGCGGCACCTGGGGCTGAAGGATATTCCGGCCAACGACCTTGTTGTTTACCAGCGCCAGTTGATGGCCGCTCTCTGATCTAGTTGGCGATGAACGTGCTCCACGTGCGTATGGTCGTGGCATGAAGCTCATCCATCCCCAGAACGCGCACCAGAAGCTTTTCGGTCTGCCCGGCAACTTCCGGCTTGTCAGTTCCCAACACGGAATAATCCAGCGGCTTGTCCCTTTCGCGCGGCAGGAGGAGCAACGGTTTTCGCAGCATGGTGGTATCGTTGCCGGAGATATAGCCAACGGCCTCCACAGGAAGAGAATGCACATTGGCCACGGCAAGCCTTCGTTCGTTGCGGCCCATTGACTGTGTATAGGCAAGTACGAGATCCTTTGGCCGCAAGGTCTGTTGTATGATCATGCGGTCGTGTTGCAACACACTTCGATCGAACACCTGCCTGGGATATTCGGAGGAGATGATCTTGTCGTAATGGTCCAGCCGGTCCTTCACGCGTTCCAACATGGTTTCCAGCCAGCCATCGGCGCTGAACGTATCAAGGTATGCCACATACTGGCGGTAGAATTCCATGTCATTGAACAGCATCTGGTGGAAGTCGCTGCGATCACCTTCCGGATCGATGGGAGTTCCCGATCGCAACGCAAGTATGGTGGTGATGGCATTGCCGGATGAACCGCGTTGCGGAATGACGACCAGGCGATCGCTCACACTGTCGGCCAGGAACTGTAGATCGTACCATTCCATGGCATCCTGCCCGCCGAGCAGATCGGAGAGCGCGAACGCACGCGCCAGGGCAGGTACATCGAACACTTCATCAAGGTCAAGTCTTCCAGCGCGGAGCTCTTCCAGACGGCCTACCGATCGTTCATGGCGGCGTGCTGTGATCGGATCGTTGAGGATGAACTCCTGGCGTGATGCAATGACAGGTGCCACCAGCCAATCAGCCTGCGGTGGACGGGCGGCAGGGAATGTTCGTTCAGACATCGCCGATCTTGCTCCGGCCAGAAGATCATCGTCAAATCGGAGCACTGGTCCCCGGCCGCGGCCCCAATCGGCCAACGTCATGCTGTCGGCACGACCATGAAGGCTGTACAACCCCAGATCGGTCCTGTTGGCGCGTAATTCGACCAGGTGTGTGTGGTAGGCGGGATCGCCGATCTGCCTGCGGAATTCCTGCATGAGCCAGGATCGAACGGCCTGCATGTCATACACCGGAGCCATGTCGAAGGCCTGCATGCGGAAGAGCGTGTCGCCATTCTGGATGCGTAATTCAAAAGGCCAGCGATCGGCGGACAACCTTTCGGCGGGCCCATCGTCCAGGTTCAACAAGCCATCGATCTCATATTCACCAAAGGCCACGCGTACCGGATATCGCGGGTTGGCATCGGCATGAAGCCATCCGCTTGCGATAGCGCTGTCCCGAACTGCAAGCAGGCTGTCCACATTTTCACTAGTGATGCGAAGCACGATCCGATCCACAGGTGGCGGCCCACCGCGAAAGGCGTTCAGTACCGGTTGGGTGATGCGCTTCAGACCTGGATCAAGCACTTCGGACACAAAACCCGTACGTTCCGATCGCACGCCCAGATAATAGACAAGGCCGATCAGCAGGAAAGCGATCACCGGCGTGAAGTGGTAGGACCAGCGAGTGAGCTTGGGGCTCCATCGGTCCCAGCCGCGCTCAATTGCTCCCCGGACCCTCTTCACGCGGCATCAGATGAAAACGCATGCTGCGAGCTTCGCCATCCTCACGGCCCGAGACATCCACGACCCAGGTCGGGCCTTCAGGCCGGTAGACTATGCGCTGTGGGAAATCATGATCAGGGTTCTCGAACGAGAGACTGTCAGAAGTGGATGTGAGCTTGAAGTATACCGGCTTTCCTTCATTCTGTGCAGGGATCTGCGCGGAATAGAAAGTGCCGGTATCGGTTCGATGAATGCCCAGGTGCTCGATGAAGACAGTGTCGTTCTTCAGCATGACGAACCCGAGCCCTTCCAAGGAACGATCGTTGAGGCGGCTCCAATGTTCATGGAACACCGTGCTGTCATCGCTCTGATCATCGATCCATTTGCCGATCAATGCATCGATCATGGTATCGGATGTTGTGGCTTGCGGCGGATCGATCACCTTTTCCTGATCGGTGACCGGGGGTGCCGAACAACCGAACGCCAGCATAAAAAGGATCATTGGCAGAAGGATCTTCATGGCCGGAAGTTACATAGCCTGCAATGCAGCGATCGCGGAGATCACCTGATCGGGGATCGGCATCTTGTGTCCTCTGTTGTAATCGTACATCACCTGCACGCTGGAACCTGTGGCCACCACATCGCCCACCTCGTTCACGATCTCATATTGCATGATGAAGCTGGTATTGCCGACGTGATCACAGCCGGTGCGCACCACCAGCTTCTGCGGCCACTGCACCGGCTTTTTGAAATCGCAGGTGGTGCTGGCGAGTATGACCCCGATGCCGGTTTCCCGATGAGATCGCAGCACGCCGATCCGATCAAGGAAGTGCATGCGCACACTTTCGAAATAACGGAAGTAGACGATGTTGTTCACATGCCCGAAAAGGTCCTGTTCGCCCCAGGCAACAGAAACCTGGATGCTGACCGGTAGGTTGATCTCGCTCACGGTGCAAAGGAAATACCGTGAGACAGTTTTGAGGGGGTGGGGGTGAAAGAGTGAAAGAGTGAAAGGGTGAAAGAGTGAAAGAGTGAAAGGGTGAAAGGGTGAAAGGGTGAAAGAGTGAAAGGGTGAAAGAGTGAAAGGGTGAAAGGGTGAAACAGTGGAGATGGACATCCATGTCCATTCTTAGGTCAACCACAGATACTCTTGCTGTAACCCGATCATCCGGCCATACGCCAGCTGCGTAAGGGATAGTAGGGGAAAACCCGGAGGCCGTGCATTCAACGGCCGAGGATTTGTACCGGATAGCCCGACCCGAGGCTTTTGCGAGGGGCACGCCCCTACTTAAAGTCGGAAGTCTGAAGTCTGAAGTCTGAAGTCTTGAGTCATGAGTCTCTAGCCCGCATTGGACTTCCGACTTAAGACTTCCGACTCAAGACTGCGCAGAGACCGCCCTCAACTCCTTGATCAACCCTTTGTGCTGTTCCTGCAAACGTTCCACGTCGCGGGCCAGCTTGGCGATCTTGCCTTCCATGTCCTTCTTCATGGCCTCGCCGCTGGCGCTCTTGAAGTTGAACATGCCCATGTTGTTCTCGATCTGGCGCATTTCGGCCTGCAGCTCTTCGATCTTCCGCTTGATGAAGCGGCTCTCCTTTTCCAGCGCGTACTTGGGATCGCCAGAGCTCTTGATGTCCTCCACGCGGTTCTGGAACTGCATCTTGCGGCGCTCGTCGCCCTCCATCTTCAGCTTGCCGTACTGCATGTCCAATGCAGCGCGGTAGCGTGTGCTGAAGGCGTCGTACTGCTTGGGTGATACGCGGCCGCTGTTCATCCAGCGCTGGCTGAAGGCCTTCAGGTTCTCGATGTCCTTGTTGCGATCACCGGTGAGTTGGTAACCTTCGATCTCGGCGAGCAACGCTTCCTTTTCCTGAGCATGCACGGCTTGTTCGGCGTCGAGCTTTTCGAACTGTTCCTTGCGGTTCTTGAAGAAGTGGTCGCACGCTTCCCGGAATTTGCTCCAGAGCTTGTTCTCATCGCGCGGACCCGCGCTGCCGGCCTCCTTCCATTGTTGTTGAAGGTGCTTCAGCTTGTCGGCCGTCTGGCGCCATGCGGTGCTGTCCTTCAGCTCGAGTGCCTCATGGAGAAGCGCCTGTTTCTTCTCTCGCGCATCCTTGAACTGGTCCTTTAGCTTGTCGAAATATTCCTTCTTGGCATCGAAGAACGCGTTGCACGCGTTGCGAAAATCCTTCCAGATGCGCTCGTTGTCCTTTTTGGTGGCAAAGCCGATGGCCTTCCACGCCTGTTGGGCTTCAAGCACCTGATCGGTGAGG
This sequence comes from Bacteroidota bacterium, assembly GCA_023430325.1. Lineage (GTDB taxonomy): Bacteria > Bacteroidota > Bacteroidia > Flavobacteriales_F > PHOS-HE28 > PHOS-HE28. The sequence goes on from JAEZAU010000089.1 coordinate 5,162, forward strand.
GCCTTCCATTCCTTGGCGCCGGCCTCGGTGATACCAGCCGTGATCGCCTGCACTTTTTCCACCAGATGTTGCTTCGCCTGCAGATTAGCCTCATGCTCGGCGCGTCGCGCGCGGTAATGCTCGTGAACTTTGTCGTACACGGCGCGGGTGGCGTTCCAGAACTTGTCTCGGATCTCCTCCCACTCCTCGCGCACCACGGGCCCCACCTGATGCCACTTCTCCTGGTACTCCTTCACATGTTGCTCCAGCTCCTTCACGCCATCCTTTTCGGAAAGGCTCTCCATGTCGCTGATCAGCGCACGCTTCAGTGCGGTGTTCTTGCGCAGGTCGTGATCGCGTAGCTCCTTGTAGATGCGTATGTGGTAGAAGAACTCATCGCGCAGGTGTGAGAAGTCGGCCTGCAGCTCACGGTAGGCCTGCGCCGGCACGGGGCCGATGCTCTTCCACTTTTCCTGAAGCTCACTGAAACGCTGGAAGGCCGAGCCGATGTTCTCCTCGCCGGTGATCATGGCCTTCATCTCCTCCATCACCGCTTTTTTCGCGGCCAGGTTGTCGGCCTCTTCTTTCGCCTTCTTCCGGCGGATGTCGTTCACCCGCTGGTTGAAGCTGTCAAGCAATTGCTTGAAACGCTTGTCCTCCTCATCTTGCAGGGGCGCGCTCTCGATCGGTTGTTGCGTAGCGGCGGCAGGGATGGGCTCGTGGATCTTTGGCTCGGGAGCGGGCGGCGGGCCGATGCGTTCCTCGGCTTCGGCGGGTGCCTCTTCCACTACAGGCGCAGGCTCGGGCGGTTGCTGCGCCAGCGTTTCCTGGTGTTGCTGTTGGGCCGCAGCAACGAGCGCTTCATAAGCCTCCTTCACTGCCTCTACTGATTCGGAAGCGTGTTCAACGTCCTCCTGTGCGATCAATTCCTCGAGCCTTCCGATCAGCTCTGCCTTGGTTGCCATGCGTAGTGAATGCGGACTTGCAGGTCCTGAATGGTCAAAGATAGAGGAGTGAGGTGAACTGGTGGACAGGGAGTCGGAAGTCGTTAGTCTGAAGTCTGAAGTCGAATGCGGGGTGAGCGAACTTCCGACTTCCGATTTCTGACCAAAGGGCTTCTTGAAAGGGGCGTATCCCGGGCGTCATGGCCTCGTTCCTTCGGCCATGGCACCCGGGCCGGGTGCTGCGCTGTAGTTGCCTCGGCAGCACCAGCGGTCACGGCGCTGCGGTGTCCCTCCTTCGTCGGGCCTCCTCGCTGCACGTGCCCGCAAGTGCTTTTGTCGGCAAGCTGCCGCTTCGCCCCCTTACGCGCTGGCGCATGCCATCATGCTTCTGGGTTTGGCCGCTCGATCGGGTCCTGCCCGGAGCAACAATGCATGAATGAAGATCCGATCCGATGGAATAGCGCGAAGTCCTCATCCCAACGTCCAAAGTATCCCGGCGCGGAGGTTCGGAAGAAAATTTCGATCGATACTTGATGTGTCACAAGCATCCCTCCGACATCGGAGTAAAATTCTCCTCCAAGCGCAGGTAAGCGTATTCCGACATAAGGCAGGACCAGGAAAGAATCTTCGATCCGATCATACGTGGATCGATGTTGATCGCCTGACTCCAAAATGGTGATCTGCAGATCGATCTTCCGGTAATAGCGATAATAACCGGTACCCAGACCGATCGCCAGATGTGGACCCCGTTCCCGCGACCGCCGTTCGGCGGATACGAGAGCGTGATGCCGCTGATGGATGATGCTTCCCACATTGTGTTGTGGCGCACCGCCCGCTGCAAGCATCCTTGGGCTGCCCCAGATCCGATCCACCTGTTCCATTACTCTTATGGTCGCTCCAGCGCTTCCGATCAAGTACCATTGTGGCCCGAGCGTCAGACCAACTCTCAAACCACCACCAAAAGTGATCGGCGTAGGATCGCGCTGAACAAGCATCATCAATTCCGGACCGATGACCACCTGCGACCAGACAGTTGCTCCAGGGACCAAGATGAGCATGACGAAAAGGAACCGCACGCGCTCAAAACGATCTAGATCATCAGTTGTTGCACCTTGAATTGGCAGTCACTTCTGTGCATCGGCTTTTCGAAGATCCAGATTCCATGTTACTCCGACCTGTAACGTGTGGTTCCGTTCGGCATGCATGCCATCTGCTTTTATCCAGTAGTGGTTCAAATACCCGATCTGGATGTTCCTATCCTTGTCGAACCGCCAGCCCAATGCGGCGTAGAGCCGGTTCTGGTCCAGCACGTTCATGCCGATGTTCCTTCCGAATTGGATGAAGGGCTCGTCGTATAGCGCCAGGAAAAGGCTGTTGTCCGTAAGCTCCGGGCCCATGAGCGGGATCGAAACGAAGATCCTGTAGCGCACGCGTTGCCGGAAGATGAAGTCCAGATGCTGGAAGCCTTCGCCATCAGCGACCGGCACTTTGCGCTCCATCCACCGTTGCTCCAACCGGTAGCGGTGCTGGATATGCAGACGGCCCAGCTGTTGGCTCATCACGAGTTGCTGCCACAGCCGGTGCTCATTGAACTCGAAAGCCACCGGTTGTTCACCGTACGGATAGGTACGGATCCATGCGTAGCCGGCGCTGATGATCTGGCCACCTCTCAAATGTCGATCGATACCGATGCGCGAGAGCGATTGCATCCAATGTTGCGCGAGGCCGTGCCTGCGCCATTGATATTCTGTGTGCAGGCTCCACCGATCGCTTAACCGGTGGTTGCCGAAATACATGTACCAGGCATTCGTCTGATCCGCGATCTGGCCGCTGCTCACGAGATGTTGAAGTGAAAGAAGGAGGACCAATGCGGATCTAACAAGCGACATATCCTACGTCTCAAACTCGCAACATTCCACGGAACCCGCGCGCTGCGTAATACGACTCCGCCCCATTGTGATAGGTGAAGACATGGCCGTAGCGCTTATCACAGAAAAGAGCGCCACCACGCTTGCGTATATCATCTGGTGTCATGATCCAGCTTGAGGTCTTTGTGTCGAAGTCACCAAGCTTCTGCAATTCCCGGTATTGTTCTTCAGTAAGCATTGCGATGCCCATGGATCTTGCCATGTTCATTGCGCTATCCTTCGGCTTGTGTTCCTTTCTTTTCTCCAGCGCTTCATGATCGAAACAGATGCTTCGGCGGCCAGCCGGACTTTCAGGAGCGCAATCGCAAAAGATGATCTCTCTGGTCTTCTTGTCCATGCCGATGACATCAGGCTCACCGCCGGTGTCTTCCATCTCCTGTAACGACTGGAGCTTTTTCAAGTTCGCCTCGAGTCTCTTCTGCACATCTTCCCACTTGATGCCTTTGTGCCGGGACATGTTCTTTTCGAAGCGTATGCGGAGGATATCGATCAACGATCCGTTCCCTTTATCTGGAGAAGAAGTCTTTTTGGCCATGTTTGATATCTATCTGCGAATCTAATGTTGACGTAATGTTGCGTGAGAGATAGGAGGGGAAAGCCCGGAGGCCGTGCACTCAACGGCCGAGGACTTGTACCGGATAGCCCGACGGTGCTGCTCTTGAGCACCGGCACGCCCCAAGGAACGCTTGAAGTGAAGATGTTCAGATGCGCCGGACGATCTTGCCTGTGCGTGTGCGCAGGATCTTTCGTGTGGCGCTGATGCGGCGCGGCATTTCGTGCGGGTGAAGGATCTTGCTGAGCAGATCGAGCACTTCCTGCACAGCTGCCGGATCGGGTTCTTCGGTCTCGATCACCAACGCGACCGCCTGGCCGAGCTTGTCATGCGGAATGCCCATGAAGAAATGCGGGTAGGGGATAACGCCACCGGTCTTTTCTTCGAGCTGTTCGGGGAAGATCTTTTTGCCGCCGCTGAGGATCACATTATCGAGGCGGCCGCGCCAGCGGAAGGTGCGATCATCTATGACGTCGGCGAGATCGTTGGTGATGTGTTGTTTGGTGCTGAGGTGCGGGGTACGCACGATGAGGCATCCGCGATCGTCCTGGTAGAAACTGCAATTGCCGATGGCGTGATAGCGATCGCTGCGCGTGGGTCCGTTGAGCCTGCGCATGGCGACATGGGTCACGGTCTCGGTGCTGCCGTAACCTTGATACACTTTCACGTTCAGTTCGCGCACATCCTCGATCAACGCCATGCTCACTGGTCCGCCACCGAGCAGGATGGTATCGAACTGCTTCTCCACCCGATCGCGATCTTCCTGTATGGCGCGATGAAGTTGAAGCGGGATCATGGCGGCAAAGCGGAAACGATCATCGGGATCGAGCTTCTCGAGCACGCTTCCTTTGGGATCGATGATATGCAGATCCAGCCCGAGCACCATGCCACGAACGAGCATCATCTTACCTGCGATGAATTGCGATGGTAAACAGTGCAGCACACGATCGCCTTCCTGCAGACCGAACGTTTCGCCAGTGAGCAACGCGCTGGCGATGAGATCATCACGCACAATGGTGAGC
>JAEZAU010000111.1 GCA_023430325.1 Bacteroidota bacterium
GAATACGTGAAGCAACTGCTCCAGCCACCTGCCGGGCCACGTCCACAGATCGGTTACAAGACATCACAATAACACGCCATTAAATACCAAAGACCATGGCAAACCCACTTTTCGGATCGAACATCAAGTTGTTGCGCCAGCGTCGTGGCCGCTCCCAGGAGGAGACCGCGATCGCGCTGGATGTGAAACGCTCCAGCTGGAGCGGTTATGAGAACGGCAGCGCCGAGCCGCCGTTCGATCTGCTGGTGAAGATCAGCAACTACTTCAAGGTGAGCATAGACAAGCTCCTGAAGGAAGATCTCACCCAGCTAGGCGAACACGCTCTGAGCACCCTGGAGCGCGGTGGTGACCTCGATCTGGCAGGCAAACGACTGCGCGTATTGGCCACCACGGTGGACAAGGAAGATCGGGAGAACGTGGAACTTGTTCCTGAAAAGGCCAAGGCCGGTTACGCAGCAGGCTACGCCGATCCGGAGTACATCAGCATCCTGCCTACTTTCCAGATGCCGTTCCTGAGCCGCGATCGCAAGTACCGCACCTTCCAGATCAGTGGGGACAGCATGCCGCCCGTGGCCGATGGCTCCTGGGTCACTGGCGAATATGTTCAGAACTGGCAGACTATCCGCGATGGTCAACCATACATCGTTGTGACCAAGGAGGACGGTATTGTCTTCAAGGTGCTCTACAATCAACTGAAGGACAAAGGCATATTGCTGCTCTGCAGCACCAATCCGATCTATTCCCCTTACGAGGTGCAGATAGGACAGGTGCTGGAGATCTGGAAGTTCGTGCATTTCATCAGCGCAGAGTTGCCGGAGCCGAATTTGAACCGTGATGAACTCGCACGGAGCGTGGTGGATCTGCGTAAGGAGGTGAGCCATCTGCGTAGGGCGATGGAGCAGCAGGGAAGGTTGCAGTTCTGAGGAAGAGGACCGTCAGTTGACAGTTGTCTGTTTGTCCATGTGTTAGTTCGGCTTGCCGTGAGGTGGTGCGTAGAATGATGCGGATCGAACCGACGGTGGATCGAAAAACCTGCACCGGACCAGGAAATGTTCTTTGATAGATCGATCAGTAGAGAGCCTTCATGGATCCCTGACCGTTCATTCGACATACGATCGATCCGATCCGAGGATGTGCAATGATCAGCGGAATAGCCACGGCAGGGCTTTGCGGAGCCGCCGCATCGGATTGTTGGCGATCATTGATCGGAAGAGCCCTGGGAAATAGCGATGTAGAAATACGCTGGACATCTCTGCACCTCCGATCAGCGCTACTTGTTTGCGCTTCTCGATGGCGCGAATGATCCCTTGGGCACAGCGATCGGCGGACATTCCGGTCTCGTTCACATGAAGGTTCTTGTTGCGGGGCGTGCCTTTTCCATCGATCGCTTTGTTGATGATCGGTGTGTTGATGAAGCCGGGAACGATCATGGTGATCTTGATGCCCTGCCTCAAAGTTTCGGCACGCAACGATCCAAAGAAGCCGTGCAGTGCGTGCTTGGATGCGGAATAAGCCGAGAGCCTCGGAACTCCGTAGATCCCTGAAAGACTGCTGATCACGACCAGATGCCCACTGCCGCGGCCGATCATTGACGGGAGCACTGCCTTGGTAAGTGCGATGGACCCGAAGTAATTCGTTTCCATGACGAGCCGATCGATGCTCATGTCTGTTCCAACGGCCATATCACGGGCTACGATACCCGCGTTAAGTATGAGCACATCGATATGTCCGAAGGTTCGAAAGACCTGGTGCACCGAGGAAGAGATCTGTGCGGGATCGGTGAGGTCCATTGGCAATGCATCGATCTTTCCTGCAGCGCCTTCGCATGCTTGCTTCACCTGTTGGAGGTGATGGATGTTGCGGGATGAAACGATCACATGCGCTCCCAGATCGCAGAGGCGCCTGGCCAGTGCCTCGCCGATGCCTGAAGAGGCACCAGTGATCCATACGATCTTGTTCTGGAAGGAACGTTCCACGGGCCGATAGGCGATCTTCTACAAAAATGATCTTTACGCAGGGATCTGAGCACATTGCCGCTGAATATGGTCGGTGAACGGGATCTGCGTAAGTGGCGCAGCTGGAAACCCCACAGCCGCGGGGCCGATCCATTGCGAAGCCTTTGTTGAATGAACGCGGCGAGGAGTTGCAGGCGCAGACACGACCTGCCGGTGATCCGCCCCAATAAAAGCTCCGCTCATGCAGGGTCCTACCTTCGCGACAGATGCGTGTTGACCCGATAGATCGGTTGTTGCGGCCGTTGGAGCGGTTCATGAAGAACCAGGCCACTGGCGGTATGCTGTTGTTCTTTGCGGCCGTGGTGGCGCTGATCTGGGCGAATTCACCATGGCGCGAGAGCTATCATCATCTCTGGGAACATTCCATTGCCATTTCTGTGGACCAGTGGCATCTGGAAGGTTCGCTGCACCACTGGATCAACGATGGTCTGATGGCGATGTTCTTTTTCGTGGTGGGGCTGGAGTTGAAACGCGAGATAGTGGGTGGGGAACTGGCCGAGCCGGCCAAGGCGATCCTCCCTGTAGCCGCAGGGTTCGGTGGAATGATCTTTCCAGCGTTGATCTTTCTGCTGTTCAACGGTGGCAATGGTGAAGCCCTTGATGGTTGGGGTATACCGATGGCCACCGACATCGCCTTCGCAGTAGGCCTTATCGCATTGCTGGGCGATCGGATACCACTTTCCTTGAAGGTCTTTCTCACCACCCTTGCGATAGCCGATGATCTGGGTGCGGTGCTGGTGATCGCGCTGTTCTATACCTCCGATGTCTCCCTTATGAACCTGGGCATAGGTGCTTTATTCCTGGCGGTACTTATTGCTGGTAATCTGCTCGGTGTACGCAGCCCGATCTTCTACGCCATTTTCGGGATCGGCGGACTCTGGACCGCGTTCCTGCTCAGCGGTGTACACGCCACGGTGGCCGGTGTAATGGCGGCATTCACCATTCCGGCGGTGACCAAGGTGGATGAGCACGGATACCTGGAGCGCATGCGTAAGTACATAAAGCAGTTCGCCTTGTTGAAACCCAATACGGTGAAGACGCTCTCAGAAGACCAGTTGCATGCGATCGATAAGATCATCCGGCTGAATGAGCAGGCCGCTACTCCGTTGCAGCGTCTGGAGCATAGGTTGCATCCGTTCGTGGCTTTTCTGGTGATGCCGCTTTTTGCATTGGCGAATGCTGGAGTGGAGTTCCCCTCAGATATGGCCGTGGCCTTCAAGAGCAATATCCAGTTGGGTGCATCACTGGGTCTGTTGATCGGTAAGCCGGTGGGCATCCTGCTGGTATGCTGGATCCTGTTGAAACTGAACATCGCCCAGATGGGCTTTGGCATCACCTGGCAACACCTTGCTGGCATGAGCTTTCTTGCCGGCATCGGTTTCACCATGTCGCTTTTCATTAATGAGCTGGCCTACAGCGATGCCCTGATGCGGCAACAAGCGAAACTTGGCATCATGCTCGGATCGCTGGTGGCCGGAGTCATCGGATACATGATCCTTCGCCGATCGCCGGCCGTACCATCATTGCCATCTGAGGATCTGGCGGTGGAACCGAAAGAGGATGGGTGAGCGTTGCTACGCGAAGCGTTCGCTCAAAGAACTACGATACGACAAGAACTCCTCAATTCGCCGTCTTCGATCGTGAGCATGTGAATGCCTCTGGCCGACCCAAGATCAATGTTCGTTCTTTTTGCGGTCAGTCTGCCTGTTGCGATGTTGCGACCGACCAGATCGGTGATGGTGTAAAGCGCATTGGCCGGATCGGAGTTCAATTGGATGGTGAGATCGCCAGTGGTGGGATTGGGGTGGATGCTGAAGGTAGTGCCGGAAGTTTCGCCATGCATGCCCACACCGGTGCCGATCACTGTCCCCGCCACATTGGTGATCACAGGCGCATTGAAGTCGAAGAAGATCGAGGCCTGTGCTTCGATCACATCACCGATGGTCAACGAGTTCTGCGGTCTGATGCGAAAGCGTACGGACCCATGGCTCATCATTTCATCGGTGGTGCTATCGGGCAGCTGGATGTTGTTGAATTGGAACCTGAGCTTTTGCGCGAAATCCAGATACATCACTTCCATGGTATGCGATGCGCTCAATAGATCGAAACTGAGCAGATCCACCTCCATGGGTATTATGTGTTCGATCGCCACGGTGAACGCGGTATCCGTACCGGTGTTCTGGAACCGGATCGTATAGTCCAACCACTGATCTTGCAGTTCATCAATATCGATCCAGGTCGGGATCACCGTGATGTCGTTGGGATCATAAGAGCCAGTGATGGTGTTGGACAAGATGACTGAATTATCTGCGGGTACGGCGTCATCATTGAGAGGTTGCAATACCGCTGAGGTGATCAGGAGCGTTCCAAGTTCTACAGTAGGATCCAAATGCACGTGGACAAAGAAGAGCTTCTCATCGAAAAGGCCCATTTCACCCAGATCGAACTGCATGGAGTTTCCGGTAATACTTGTAACAGGAATGGTGACATAGTCGATCGCGATCAGCGGATCGACCTCAAGTTGGAGCGTGGCTTCCACCGGCACATTACCCACATTGCGGCAATGCACCGAATAGATGGCCTGGAAGCCAGGCCTGAAAGGAGTGATGGCGGTTAGAAAGACCTGCAGGTCTTGAACGCTACCTGCGGGTTGAAAATTGAAATCCAGGCCGGTGGTCACGCTGTTGGGCGCGGAGAAAGTGGTGACATGCTCGCTAGGCGCGGCCGTGAAATTTTCGATGGAAGGCGGAAGGATGGCGTGTGGGCCCAATGTGGCTGCAGCGAAGGAGTATGTTCCACTGTCATTGGAAAGCGATATTGAACCTGAGCCGGAAAGTTCAACGAATCTGTTCGCGATGCGCACTTCGTTGGTGTCCGGTTGGGCATCGCCATCGGCATCCACATAAAGGGTGCCTTCCATAAGATTCGCCTTTTCAGTGAGCTTCATGATCCAGAGATCGCCGTAGCCCTGGTTGCTTGAGAGGAGAAGATCGGATGACATGCTTGTGCCCACCAGGATGTAACCGTCATTCGCTGGTGCAAGGCGACCGGGCCATTCGGCCTCGCTGCCACCGAAGAGATATTGCCGGATCACAATTCCTGCCGTGTCCATCTCCACGATCCAGATGTCTTCCGGGTCTGCATCCATGTAGCCTTGTGCTGGATCATATAACTGCTTGCGGCCATAAAGAATGTAGCGGTCATCCTCCACGATCGAACCCCAGAAATGGCCGGAAGGCAGGCTATTGGCCGGGGTTTCCCAAATGATCTCACCCAGTTCATCGGTACGAGCCACCCATGCCCCGAAGGCTACACCGAGCAGAAGGAAGCCGCCTCCTGAAAGTTCCTGCACATGGGTCGCGTTCTCGATCGCCACATCGCCATAGATCCTGCTCCACTGCAGATCTCCAGAAGCGTTGAGCTTCCACAGCCGCATATCAACGAATGTTTGTTCCAGGTCAACGCTCCAATATTTGCTCGAGAAGACAGCGATGCCCCCATCACTGGTGCATTGCACATTGGCCGGCACTTCCCAATCATCTTCGCCCAACGCCGTCTGCCAGATCTCGTTCCCGTCGGGATCCGATCGTACCACCCACACTGCCGGACCATCTGTCATAGGAGCGATATTGCCATCTATGGATCCGGTATTCCCCATCACTACCAGATCGCCATTTGCTGCAAGGGACACGGACTTGGAAAAGTCCCCAGTACCTGATCCACCGTAGATACGTTGCCAGATGATCGCTCCTGCTGGATCCACCTTCATGATAAAAGCATCTGCGTCCGAGTCATAGAATTCTTCTCCCGGATCGGGAATGTTTATGCGGCCCACAAGCACATAGTTCCCATCCGGAGTGGCCAACCCATCGAATAACTGGAAACTCGACGTATCGCCTCCGATCAAATGGCTCCAGAACATTTGGCCATTGGGATCCGTACGCATCAACAGCAATTGGCCATCACCGGATGCACTGGCAAAGTCGCCATCGGCCAGACCAGTGGTCCCCGCAATGAAATAGCTGTCATCCGGTCTTTGATGGACGTATACCCCATTATCACTGTAAGAACCACCATAGGATCTCGACCATTCCACGGCGAATTGAGCACTGCTCTCAAGAACGATCGCTTGAACTAGAAGGATCGGTACATAGGGTAATAATGAACGCATATTGTAAATGTATCATTTCCAATATTTATTGAAATGGAATGAAAGATCTTCGCGCTCCGTGCCCGTAGCTCAGATCCGCTCTGCCTGGTTGTGCGTGCAGCCGGACGTAGAAACGTCCTGGAATAGGATGGATCGGCTCAGCGGCCTTTACGCTCAACGCACTTCCACCGACATCTCCTGCCGCACTTTCGATCCGTCGCTCATCTCCTGTACCAGGCTCTGGTTCATCCGCACAGGCCACGTGGTCTTCGTATCCACCAGGACGGTCTGTTGCTGCTGCCAGTTCCGCACGGCCAGTTCCGGGGCCTTTACAGGTTCCTGTGCTGTTCTTTGCGCAGGAGGCTTTGCCGCTACAGGTGGCCGTTTGTTCGTAGCTGGAGGGGGAGCTGGTTCTTTTCGATCGGCGTTCCGGTGCAATGTCACAGTGGCCTGCTCTTTCGTGTTGTCCACGCTCTCCAGCAACATCGTGGTTGTCACTACAACGCTATCACCACTGGCACCGTACGGATCGGGCCTGGCCGCCACCGTCTCTATCTTCTCTCCCTGCGTGAGCGGAGTTCCCAGGGCCGATGTAAGGAATCCGAGGCGCTGCTCGAAGTATTGTTCAATGCGCCCGGGGTCCTTCATGTCGGTGATCATCTGCTTGTAACTGCTGTCCACTACTGCCGCCTGCTTCGCATCCTTCTTCCGTATCGCCCGCAAGGAAAGATCCCATGCACGTTCAGAAAAAGTGCGCAGGTCAAGAGCGTTCATCAAGGTCATCTTTCCGGTCGCCCTTTGGATCTCGTAGCGTATCACCATACGCTTGTAAGGATCGAATTCCATGGGCAACACCGCATCCAGATATGGCCGCAGGGTCTCCAGCATCACGTTCTGGTGATCTACGGTGATCAGGATCTTCTCCGCATCTATACTGTAGATCTTCACCTTCGCGCTGCTCTTCTCCAGCAAGGTGGTGTCGCCCTGTTCACCGCCCGGCACCGTTCGTGAGCCGGAGAAATAAAGTGTGCGTATATCGTCCTTTTTCCACTTCGGCACCAGTTGAAGTTCCTGCGGCATCACGTTCTGTGCTGCCAGTGTGAACATCACCAGGCTCCAGGCTTTCAACGTTCGTACCATGTTGCTAATTAAAGCAAGATGGGCGAAAGCGTGCAATGCTTTTTTTGGGCGTTGCCTGCGGCCGGGCTGCTGCGGGCTACGCGTTCGCTCCGGTTCCGCACTGGTGTGCGGGAACTGCCCCTGCGCATCCCTAACGCAGATCAGTGCCCATGTACCACTGCGATCCGCCCCGATCCGATGAAGATCCCTTCCATATCACGGCTTATCAGCGTATAGATCCCGGCAGGCAGATCGGCAAGGTGCAAGTAATGATGGTCATCGCCGATCTGCTCTTCAATGATCGGCCGGCCTCGGGCATCCAGCAGAGCAACACGCGTTCCTGCCTGCATCCCGCGGATGGTGATGTGATCGCTGGTGGGGTTTGGAAAGACCTCCAATGATGTACCTACAACTGTTCCCATGCCTACCGCAAGCGGATCCACGATCCTGTAGAGCATGCCATTGCTCATGCCTAGGTACAACTCTCCATCCACATCATTGCCGATGGTGGTCATTCCGAAATTGAGGCCGGAGGCAAGTTCTTCGTTGATGTATCCTTCATTTCCATCCGGCCTCAACGAGTGGATCAGGCCTGCACAGTGGTCCGCGTAGATATAGCGGCCGTACAACGATGGATAAGCGCTGCCTCTATAGACCCGCCCGCCTATGATCGCACACCAGGGAGCACCGTTGGGCTGTACCTGCACCGGATCGATGAAGGGCGGAGCCATTTCACAACCCGGAGCGTTCGGTACAATTTCATTTCCCTCCATGCAGGGCCAGCCGAAATTCGGTGCGGTGTTATCTGCGATCGGCCACACATCGATCTCCTCCAAGCTCTGCCATCCCACATCTCCGATCCACATCAGTTCCGTTACCGGATCTATTGTGAACCTGTATGGATTTCGAAGACCGTAGGCCCAGATCTCCGGCAACGTGTCGGCAGAGGCCGGGGCGAATGGATTATCGGGAGGGATCGTGTAGCCTTGGTCACCCGAAACATCGATCCGCAAGATGGAACCATAGGGATTGCTGACATCCTGTGATCCCACATAGGTGCCAGCATCACCCAGACTGATATACAGCAGACCATCGGGACCGAACTCCAGATCGCCTCCTTTATGAATGATCGCAGGTTGCGGATACGTCCATAGGATCTCTTCGCTCAATGGATCTGCAACGTTCGGATCGGCAGAGACCGTGAAACGAGAGATCCTGTTGAGCACGGTGCCGGGGTTCGCTGTGTAATGCACGTAGAATCTGCCGTTCTGTTCATATAGTGGATCGAAAGCCAGACCAAGGCAGCCGAGTTCGCCGCTGCCCCACGTCTGCGCATTTATGTCCAGAAAGGGTTGAGGAAGGAGAACACTGTCCTCTATGATCCTGATGATACCGTTCTTGGCCACAACGAAAACCCGATCATCACCCGCATGCACGATATCGGTGATATAGACCTGTGTGTTCATCACCGGCACAAGTTCCACCACCGGTTGCGCGCCCGCGCCCAACGTCGCAACGGTAGCCGCGACGGACAACAAATTTCTCATCATAGATCTCCCTGCTGCAAAGCTACTTCGTGGCTTTCAACGGGAGATCACAAGGGGAGTGCCTTTTGGACATCCTTGCAGATCGGAGCGTGGATGATCTGCGAAAGGGATAGAAGTGGAAAGCCCGCAAGCGAGGCCTTGCGAGCGCGGACTTGGAACGGATAGCCCGGTGACGCTGGCTTTGCAGCGGCATTCGCCCCAACACGTCAGCGAATTTCAGGACGGCAATGCCACTTAGAACTGGAAGTATATGAAGGGCACCACATCGGCCGTAACGGTCTGGTAAATGATGATGACCACTAGCACACAGACCATCGCGATGACCGGAAGCGGCAGGTGCGCGAACCACCGGCGGTAACGCTCTTTGAACGCCGCAGGCAGCCAATGGATCACAAGACCGGCCATCATCAGAAGGAAAACGTTCCGGAACGCAAGAAGGATGTCAGGGACAAGGGCCAGGCCGAAATCGTTGCCGAGCTGGTGGAAGATCTCGTTCACCGTCTCGAGCGAATCGCTGCGGAACCAGATGCGTGTGAAGGTGATGAAGCTGAAGGTGATGAAAACGGCCCAGGCATGCGCGATCCAATGCGAACTTTTCTCCCACGGCGAAATGCGTTTCCAGTATTTGTAGATCACCAGGCCGATGCCGTTGAGGCCGCCCCAGATCACGAACATCCAGCTGGCGCCGTGCCACAGCCCGCCGATCAAC
>JAEZAU010000050.1 GCA_023430325.1 Bacteroidota bacterium
GGGTAGTGGGGCGGGTTGCGTTCATGCGCCGCAAGGTGCGGGCCGAAAGCAGGATGCTTCCTTCATAAAGAAGCATCAGCGGCCCCGAAACGATCAACTGGCTGATGACATCGGGCGGGGTGAGGATCGCCGCAATGATCAGGATCCCGACAAAAGCATGTTTCCGGTAGGTGCGTAACATCACCGGCTCCACGATGCCTGCCTTTGTAAGGAACAGGATCAGCAGCGGCAGTTCGAAGACCAGGCCGGTCCATAGGGTCACGGAGGTCACCATGGAAATGTAGCTATCCAACGCTACTGCGTTCTGGACGGTTTCGCTCACCTGGTAGCCGCCGAAGAACTGGATGCTCAAAGGCGCCAGCATGAAATAGCCGAAACTTATGCCCAAAAGGAACAAGATCGAGGCAAAACCCACTAATCCTCTGGCACTTCCGCGTTCCGATGGATGCAATCCCGGGGCGATGAAGCGCCAGATCTCCCACAGGACATATGGAAAGGCGATGATGAAGCCGGCCACGAACGAGACCAGCAGGTGGGTCATGAACTGGCCGCTCATGCTGATGTTCTGCAGGGTGAAGGGAAGCCCGTTCATACAAAGGCCATCATTCATCCCTATCGATCGGCCCAGCGAACAGAATGCGCGGTATGTAATAAAGGACTCCTCTTTCGGAGCCAGCACGATGCGATCGAAGATGAAGTCCTTCATCACAAAGGCTGCCACCATGCCCACGGCGATCGCCAGAGCGGACCGGACCAAGGTCCATCGGAGCTCTTCCAAGTGCTCCAAAAAGGTCATTTCCTTACTCTCTGTAGGGCTGGCCACGCGCGCGGGTATCCGCCAAAGTTAGTCCGGCCTCAAGCGGAGCTTCCTGCCGTTCGCGTCAGTTATCAACCATTCCTCTTTATGCAACCGCCCGCTTATAACAAACGTTAGAAAAAACGTGACGAAAGATGGCTCGCAGTTCCGCGGCTAGCTTTACATTTAAGCGTTCAAACTCGGAAGCACTCCGTACGTCGGTAATGATACAAGTCGCTCTTACTCCTCGGGAAGCCCTGGAGCAGTTCTTTGGATTCAGTCAGTTCAAAGGAGAACAGGAAGCCATCGTCCAAAGCGTTCTGGACGGCAATAACACCTTCGTGATCATGCCTACGGGCGGGGGCAAGAGCCTCTGCTACCAGCTGCCGGCGCTCATGAGCGAAGGCACTGCGATCGTGGTAAGCCCGCTGATCGCCCTCATGAAGAACCAGGTGGATGCCATCCGCAGCTTCAGCTCCGAAGATGGTGTGGCCCACTTCCTCAACAGTTCCCTCACCAGGAACGAAGCCCTGCGTGTGAGGAAGGACATCAAGGATGGCCGCACGAAGATCCTCTATGTGGCGCCCGAGTCGCTTACCAAGAAGGAGAACGTGGAATTCCTGGCCGACATCAAGATCAGCTTCTTCGCGATCGATGAGGCCCACTGCATCTCGGAATGGGGCCATGACTTCCGGCCGGAATACCGCCGCCTGCGTACGATCTTCGATGAGATCAAGCGGGTGCCGATGATCGCCCTTACCGCCACGGCGACCGAAAAAGTTCAGGAGGACATCCTCAAGAATCTTGATATTCCCGGGGCCAATGTCTTCAAGGCCAGCTTCAACCGCCCGAACCTTTACTATGAAGTACGGCCGAAGCGCGATGTGAACCGGGAGATCACCAAGTATGTGAAGCAGAATGCCGGCCGAAGCGGCATTATCTATTGCCTCAGCAGGAAAAAGGTGGAGGAAATGGCCCAAACGCTGGTGGTGAACGGCATCAAGGCGCTTCCTTATCATGCCGGAATGGATGCCAGCCAGCGCGCTGAACATCAGGACCGATTCCTGATGGAAGATGTGGACGTGATCGTGGCCACCATTGCTTTTGGGATGGGGATCGATAAGCCCGATGTGCGCTTCGTGATCCACCACGACATTCCGAAGAGCTTGGAGAGCTACTACCAGGAGACCGGCCGCGGCGGTCGTGATGGTGGCGAAGGCAACTGCGTGGCCTTCTACAGTTATAAGGACATCGAGAAGCTGGAGAAGTTCCTTCAAGGCAAACCGGTCGCGGAACAGGAGATCGGCAAGCAGCTCCTGCAGGATACGGTGAGCTATGCCGAGACCAGCATGTGTCGCCGGAAATTCCTGCTGCATTATTTCGGAGAAGAACTTGACGGCGAGAATTGCGGATTCTGCGACAACTGCCGCAATCCGCAGGAGACCTTCAACGCCAAGGAGGATCTCGAACTGTTGTTGGAAGCCGTGCTGGAAAGCAAGGAACGCCACCGCGCCAAATTCATCTGCGATCTGCTCACAGGCACCGAGAGCTCGGAGATCAAGACCTATAAAGGCGATTCGTTGGAGAGCTACGGCAAAGGCCGTGAAAAGAACATCCAACATTGGATGGCGATCCTCCGCCAGGCCATTGTTCACGGCTTCCTGCACAAGGACATCGAGACCTACGGCAACCTCAGCCTCACCGATCAAGGCAAGAAATTCCTGAATAAGCCGTGGGACATCGACTTCGTGAAGGAGCGCGATTACAGCGATGATGACGGCGGTGATGATGACTTCACCAGTAGCCAACGTGGCGGTGCAGCGGACGAACGGCTGATGAAGATGCTCCGCGATCTGCGCCAGCAGGTGGCCAAAAAGCACAATCTGCCTCCTTATGTCATCTTCCAGGACCCGTCGTTGGAGGAAATGACCGTGCGCTATCCGGTGAGCATCGATGAGTTGACGCAGGTCTCTGGTGTCGGCCCCGGGAAAGCCCAGAAGTTCGGCAAGCCGTTCATCGAGATGATCGCCGAATACGTGGAAGAGAACGAGATCGAACGCGCCGAGGAAGTGGTGGTGCGATCGGTGGTGAACAAGAGCGTGAACAAGGTGCAGATCATCCAGAACATCGACAAGCGCCTGCCGCTGGATGCGATCGCCAAGGCCAAAGGCATGTCGCTGAACGATCTGCTCACCGAAATGGAAAGCATTGTGCTCAGCGGCACCCGCCTGGACATCAGCTATCACCTCAACGACATCATGGAAGAGGACGTGCAGGAGGAGATCATGGACTACTTCCGTGGTGCCGATACCGACAGCATCGAATCAGCCCACCAGGAATTCGACGGAGACTTCAGCGAGGAAGAACTCCGCATGATGCGCATCAAGTTTCTGAGCGAGGTAGCGAACTAGGATGTCATTCCGGGCTTTGACCCGGGATCGCGAGAATGCGAAAGCCCCGGTGATCCGGGGCTTTTTATTTGCTCCACTGTGTTGATGCTCTGGGCGTGCCCCGGCTCAAAAGCAGCCGGGTCGCGCTATCTGCTGTACACCTCGCTGCGCTGCGGGGTGCCGCTCCTATCGCTCACGCGGGCTTCGCGTTGTTGCCGTAGGTTCAGTACTTTCGACCGGAGGATCACTTCATGTTTGCCCGAAAGACGATAAGATCATGGGTGTTCGCGGTGATCGCAATATTGCCGCTGATCAGTAGGGCGCAACAACCTTTCGATCTGGACACGACTTTCCGCACCGTGATCCCCTCCTGGTATGTGAATTCGATCATTCCATTGGAAGACGGCTCATTGATCCTCTCAGGTGAGGCTCGATTTCCTGGTGATCCTGTGGGAAGTTTCAGGAATTTGGCAAAGCTGGATCATTCGGGTCAACTCGACCCGCTATACCCGGAGTGGACACCTGGTGGAGGAAAACTGGTGCGATGGGAAGATCGGTTCAATATGGGAGGTCACAATGTTCAGCGCATCTTGATGAATGGATCGCCGGACCCATCCTTCATCCTCATGAACTACGGCCCTTATTTCTCCTCCTTCCAAGGAGGCGATTACCATGTGTACCCGGATGGGCGGGTGCTCATGAGCGGCCTCCATTTCCTATCAGATACCGTCAGGGGTTATACCGGTGCACATTGCCTGATATGGTTCAGCAACGAGGGTTATTTGGATACCACCGCCCACCACCGGACATGCTTAGGAAGCCTGGATTTTTTTCAGCAGTTGCCCGATGGAAAGTTCATTGGTTCAGGTAGTACCAGTATATGGGATGGTCAGCCCGCCAGCAATATCGTTCGGGTTTATGCCGATGGTGCTTTGGACACGACCTTCCAAACCCATGTCTGGTGGGGCCAAGCCTATGGTTTTTTAGGCTTGGAGGATGGTAGGGTGTATGCGGTGGGGCAATTCCAGATCGAAGGTTTGGCTGATACGCTACAATTCGTCCGCTTCATGCCAGATGGTTCCTTGGATCCCGCTTCAACAATACGATCGATTTCGGGATCACCGAGATGAATACTCAGCCATGGGGTGGTCTGGTAAGAAAGATCTATCTCATTGATCCGGATCGATTGATCGTCACAGGTTCATTCGAGGAAGTAGATGGGCAGATTCGCCGCTGCATCGCCATGGTGGATACAAATGGCTATTTGATCAATGATCAGTTCACCAATGCGGGTTCAGGGAATTTTGCCTATCAGGGTACTTGGGGAAGTACGATCATGGGTTTCACTACTGCGCCCGATGGGAGCTATTACGTTTGGGGTGGCTACCACGGCTACGATGATGGCACCACCAATGATCCGCAGCAGCGCTTTATCAGCAGATTGTATGGGCCGAATGTCGGCGTGAACGAGAAAGAAGAAAGGTCCCCGATCAAGATCTTCCCAAATCCTAGTGAGAACGAGATCACGATCGATCTTAACATGACTGCAGCGGCAAGTAAAGTGCGGGTCTATTCGCAAATCGGTGAGCTGGTCTTGGAGAGATCAGTGAAGGAACTACCGATCAAGCTCAACACACGAAAGCTCAGTCCGGGCCTGTATTCCATCCAGATCGAAACTGATGAACATCGGCACGCAGTGAAATGGGTGAAGGAGTGATAGGGTCGCTAGCGGTGCGATCGATGGATCTGTTTCTAGACCCCCAACTCCCGCACCGCCCCCCAGGCCATCAACCCAGCGCCGATCTCCAGCGCCCGCTCATCGATATCGAACTCCGATCGGTGCAGGCCTGATGTTGATCCGGCAACGGACGGGCTTCCCGTTCCAAGGCGATAGAAGCATCCGGGCATGCGATGCGTGTAATGCGCGAAGTCCTCTGCGCCCATCCGGATGTCCATCTCCACCACTTTATCCGCTCCGAGATATTCGATCGCTGCCGTACGCATGCCGTCGGTCAGCGCATGATCATTCTTCAACACCGGTGATCCCTTCACGATCCTGAATTCAACTTCACCACCCATCGATCGAGCGATCTCATCGGCTTTTGAGGGCAAAGCATGATGCAACTTCGTTCGGGTGTTTTCATCAAAAGTGCGCAGCGTGCCATCGATCGAAACCACATCAGGAACGATGTTCGTGACGCCGTTCGCGATCACTTTGCCGAAGCTCATGATCATTGGCCGATCTGTTGGTGAGATCCGATCGGCTTCCGCATACAAGGCAGGAAGCAATTTCGCAGTGATCATGATCGGATCGATGAGCTTTTTCCGGTTCGCGGCGTGCCCACCTTTGCCCTTCACAGTTAGATAGAGTTCATCCGCAGCAGCCATGAACGGCCCGGCCCGGAAACCTACTTTTCCATATTCCAATTCCGGCGTTACATGCTGGCCAAGGATCCCGATCGGTCTTGGATCATCGAACACACCCTCGTCCAGCAACAACTTCGCGCCACCGGGCTCCTTCTCTTCTCCCGGCTGGAAGACCAGCATCACGGTGCCAGCCCAATGTTTCCGCAAGTGATGCAACGCAATACCGGCACCGAGTACCATGGCTGTATGCGCATCATGTCCGCAGGCATGCATTACACCGGCATTGCATGATCGATATTCACGCCCATCGATCTCCTGGATCGGCAGCGCGTCAGTATCCGCACGCAACGCAAAGCATCGATCGGAACTTCCGGCTTCGCCACGAACAAAAGCGATCACACCCGTGCCTTCTTCATTTCCTGGAAGTTTTCCCACGCCCGTGCGATGTTCGATCCCTGCTTCAAGCAGAACATTAGCGATGACCGCGGCGGTGTTCTTTTCCTGGAACGATAATTCCGGATGCATGTGCAAATAACGGCGCCATTGCACCATGCGTTCCTGCAAGGCAGCAACTTCCGCTTTGATCCGTTCGATCACTTTTCAAAGATGAGCTTCAGCGCTGCAACCAACATCACCACGCCGAAGATCTTCTTCACCGTATCGGCGGGAAGGGCCAGTGCCCATTTGCTTCCGAAGTATCCACCGATCACAAAGGCCACCGCAATGATGGCCACGATCTTGATGTCGATCATTCCGGCCTTGTAATAATTGCGGGCTGCCAGGAAGACCACCGGCAGGATCAATACGCCGAGGCTGGTGCCTTGTGCTTGGTGTTGCGAATAGCCAAGCAGCCAGATCAGCGCAGGCACCATCACCAGGCCGCCACCGATGCCTACGAAGCCGCTCAGGATGCCGGCCATCAGGCCGACGATCATCAATTGTACGATCTGCATGTTCGCGCGTCTAGAAGACATCTCAAAAATACTTTTGGTAAGCGAGCGCGAGGGATCTTTCGCTCAGACGAGGCGTGAAAGCCGCGCATAGCGGGGCTCTCTGTAAGGACTTTCACAACGAAGTATGAGCGAAAGAGAC
>JAEZAU010000073.1 GCA_023430325.1 Bacteroidota bacterium
CTTCAGGAAGGTTTCATACGGGTGTTCGAAAAACTGCCGGGCTTCAGGCTGGAAGGTTCGCTGGAAGGCTGGATCAGGCGCATAATGGTACACACCGCGATCAACGACTACCGGAAACTTTCCTTCAAGAACGAGAAGTTCGGCCTGGAACGGCTGCCTGAAGAACCTGTAAGCTCAACGGCCTTGGAACAGCTTGGCGAGCGTGAACTGCTGGCCTTGGTGGCCGATCTGCCGGATGGTTACCGCATGGTGTTCAACCTGTACGCAATAGAAGGCTACGATCATGCGGAGATAGCAGAAATGCTGGGTTGCGGCGAAAGCACTTCGCGCAGCCAGCTGTCCAAAGCACGAAAGATGCTTCAAATGAAGATCAACGAAACACAGATACATGTCAGCGCGGGAAACACATCCCATTGATGATCGGTTCCGGCAGATGCTGGCCGGCGCTGAGGTGACCCCACCGCCATCGGTGTGGGAGAACATTCAGCGCGAGCGCAGGCCGCGCAGGTTGTTGCCGCCGTGGTTCCAACTGAACAGCATACTGCTCGTGCTCTTGCCCCTGGTGGGCTTCACCACGTACATGCTCTGGCCAACGGACAATGGATCGGCCGCTACTGAACCACGCATTACGGCCAGTGTGACTAATTCCGCTTCGGCTGGAACAACTCTTCATGTTGAGAGTTCGGATGGGGCGGTCCCATCTGCCGAAGTGAATGCGCCATCCGATGTGTCCGGGCAGAGCATAGATCCTGATGGTGGCGGATCTCATGGTCCGAGCACAAGTAATGAGCCGATCGGCGAAGCGATCGGGAACGGTGGCGACCCACCGCAAATATCCTCGAACGAAGCCCTTCCTTTCGGTACTCCAAAACCTAATGATCGATCTGTTCGATCGAATTCTTCGGATGATGGATCGCCAGCGACAATGATGGGCGGAGACCCTGCTTTGAACGATTGCTATGTTTCTGAAGATCCTGCCATCGAACTGGAAACACCCATTGTCCTGCGGATGGACCCACTACGTGTTCGGCCCGGTCCTCCCACGATCGAAGCTTCACCGTTAACCCCGGTAATGCCCCCGGCCTATGTGTTGCCACCTGCGGATTGGGTGTTCTCGATCGGCTTCATGCGGTATGATCTGCAACGCCGTTGGAAAGGAACGGATGAGGACTTGGTGAGTGCCCTAGAAAGATCCGAGGCGAACACCAGTACATATGCATTGGGCCTCGGGATCGCGCGTCACTGGCGATCGGGCCTTGGGATCGGCATAGGTGTGCAGCACGAGCGATCGGAACAACAATTCCGTTTCACCGAAGAACAGATCACCATCCAACAGCAGGTGAACAGCTTCATTGTGACATTGGATACGGACGTGTTCTACGCAAGTTCGGATACGATAGAACAGGTGACAACGAGCCGTGAAGAACATGAAGGACTGAACAGGCGCAGCGTGATACGGATACCTGTGGATGGATATTATCACTGGTCGCGCGGCCGCTGGATGGCCGGTCCCCGCCTGGGCGTTGCAGTGGAATTCACCCGCGTGGAGCAGGACCGATCGATAACGCTGGACAGGGAGGAAGGGCAACTGAGGGCCACAAAACTTACCGGAAAAGAATTGCGCGAAAGACATCCGGTGACCCTGCATGGCCAACTCGGCCTCGACCTGGGTTTTACGATCAATGAACGCTGGTCCATCCGGGCCACGCCGACATACCTATTTCCAGCGATGCCGCTCACACGAACAGCAGAAGCCTGGACGGCGCCTCATAGTTTCGGCGCCGGCCTGCAGCTCAGCTACCATTTCACACCGAAGAACTAAATGCTCCGACGATCCATCATTCTATACCTCGTGATCTGCTGGACTCTTGTGGTCCATGGGCAGGCTTACCTGGCACCCGGCTCCCCAAAGGGCGGCGGTAGCTTCAGCACATGTGACCCTACGTTGCAATTGGATTTCACCGTAGCGCCGATGGGCGATCTGTTCCAATTCATGGACGCTGAAGTGGATGCTGGAAATACCGTGGTAGGAGCGCTCCACTGGGCTTTTGTTGATGCGGAGGAATTGATGCAGGCTGAAGGTGATACCGCAACGGTGCAATTCTCAGCACCCGGCGAGACCGCCGTTTGCCTGGCCGCTTTTGCACTGGACATGGTCACTCAACAGCCTTGTACCACAGCGGTCTGCAAATTCATAGAGATCGTTCCTGACTCCAGCTGTCTGCAGCTTCAGCCGGATTTTTCCATCGCCAGCATCAACGATAATACGATCAGTTTCATTGACAACTCACCATTCGTCGGCGGATCCATGGCGGTATGGAATTATGGTGACGCGGTGTCCTCGACCACGGAAGCCCAACATACTTTCACCGGGCCCGGCCCCCACCAGGTGTGCCTCACGCTCGTAGGTCCGGGATCATGCAGCAGCACCATCTGCAAATGGCTTTACCTCGGCCCAGGCAATGTGGATTGCAATACAGTGCTGCAGCCCGGCTTCCTTCACTATTTCGACGAGAACTTCGTGGTGGTGCTCGATACTTCGTTGACCACGGGACAATCCACTGAGACCTCGTGGGACTTTGGTGATGGAAGTACCGGTACCGGCCGGATCGCGGTCCACTTCTATGACTTTGAAGCGGCGTACCAGGTCTGCGCGAACGTTCAAGCCTGGGGACCGCTGGCCGCTGATACGTGTACTGCAAGTGCCTGTGATTGGGTGAGCCCTGCCGTTACTACGCTGGAGGAACGCCCGATGGACGGGATCTCTATCGCTCCCAATCCTGCAGATGTGCTCATTTCGATCGACGGGATCCCGGATCATCCTGCTCATCTGGAGATCCGGTCGATGGACGGCCGGCTCGTGCGTTCCCTACGGCTCGAAAGGGCATCATCCATCGCGATCGATGAACTGCCCGGCGGCACCTATGTGATACGGATCATCAATGGATCGGTCAATTACACAGGGCGATTCGTGAAGTTGTGAGCCACTGGCCAACGTGATCAGAGCACCCTACCGGAAAGGGTGTGCCTTTCTTCTATCTTTAGCCGCCATTTCGAAGTGAACTATGAGCGTAAAAAAGAGCAGGATCCTTGTACCTACGGACTTTTCAAAAGTTGCTGATTGCGCGGTGAACCATGCGATGAAGCTTGCCCACCATACAGGAGCAGAGGTCTTCCTCCTGCATGTTGTGGGCAGCAAGAACGAAGTTGCCGATACTCGGCGCAAGCTTGAGGCAGAAGCTGAAAAGGCCAAAAAGTGGAGCGACAGCGTGAACGTGCTTCCCCTGGTAAGGATCGGATCGATATATGATGATATCGGCGATGCCGCTTTGGAGATCAACGCCGATCTGATCGTAATGGGCACCCATGGAATGCGTGGCATGCAGTTCATCACCGGCAGTCGTGCGTTGCGTGTGATAACAAGCTCGAAAGTGCCGTTCATCGTGGTGCAGGAACGTTTGATCAAGGAAGGTGGCTACGATTCCATCGTGGTACCCCTGGACCTGCACAAGGAGACCCGGCAGAAGCTCACGCTGGTGGCTGACATGGCAAAGTCCTTCAACAGCAAGGTGCACTTGATCGTTCCGAAGGAGAATGATGAGTTCCTGCACAAGCAGCTGATGAACCACATCCGCTTCGCGAACCAGTTCCTTGATGAACGCGGCATACAACATGACACCACCGTGGCTCGTGAGGATAGCGGTGATTTCGTGAAGGCCGTGGTGAAGCATGCGGTGAACGTGGATGCTGACATGATCGCGATCATGAACCTTGCCCAGGGCAACATCTTCGGTGTTCTCGGCGTGCCTTACGAGCAGGAGGTGATCACCAACGAAGCCATGATCCCGGTGATGTGCATGAATCCGCGCGAAAGCGTTACCGGCGGCGGCTGGACTTTCCAGTAAACTCGATCACCGGAGTCTTAAGTTCAGACCTCGGCCCATCGTCAGGCACGCAGCCCCATTACCAGGATATCATCCACCTGTTCGTGGGCTCCACGCCAGCGATTGAACGCTTCCTGCAACATGTCCCGTTGATCCTCCTCGGGCAGTTCGCTGATCTGTAACAACAGATCACGGAAGCGCCGGTAAAGGAATTTCTTTCCGCGTTCGCCTCCGAACTGATCAGCATAGCCATCGCTGAAGATGTAGACCATGTCACCCGGCTCCAGCTGTATCCTGTGATCGGTGAAGCTTTTCCCGTTCAGGTCGAAACTGCCGATCGCATTCTTATCCGGCGAGAACGCAAGGACTTTTCCAGCGCGAACGATATAAAGTGGGCAATTGGCGCCGGCATATTCCAGCAGGTTCCTTTGTGGGTCGAAGGCGCAGAGGGCCATGTCCATTCCATCGCGCACGAGGTACTGCTCCCGATCCTTGTGCAATGCTTCGAAAGCGATGGTGTTGAGGTCCTTCAATACTTCCGAGGGCCTGGACTTGCCGCGTTCCTTCACGGCCTGGTTCAATCCGTTATGCCCGATGAGGCTCATGAAAGCGCCGGGCACGCCATGGCCGGTGCAATCCACCGCTGCGAAGATGACCTTGTCATCCACCTTCTCGATCCAGTAGAAATCGCCGCTCACGATGTCCTTGGGCCGGTAGTACACGAACGATCGCGGCAATAATTCCTTGATGCGTTTGTCCGGCGGAAGTATCGATTCCTGAAGGCGCTTTGCGTAGCGGATGCTATCGGTCACGTTCTTGTACAGTTCCACCACCTTGCGGCTCTGTCTTTCCACCTCCTCCTTCTGCCTTACCACCTCTTCGGTACGCTCCATCACCTTCATCTCCAGGATGCGTTCCCTCTGGCCCAGATCATCGCGCATCTTGAGCAGGGCGTGGCCCAGAACATCCTCTTCGCTCAGTGGTTGATAATCGGCAGCGAAATCACCAGCCGCAACGGCATGGGAGAAATCGGTCGTGCGGCGGAGGCCTTCCACCAGATGAGTGAGCGCCTTGCTCATATCGCCGATCTCATCATTGGTGGTACGCACTCGTGTGCGCGGGAAAACGCCACGGCCAAGACTGAGAAGTACAGTGCGCAGACGCTGCACCGGTTTCACTATACCGCGCACGATGTACAAGGCCACCAGCACGCCGATGATCACCAGCGCAATGCCCATGTACAACACGAAGAACTTCAATGAATCGAAGCTGCGGATCATTCCCCCGCCCAACTGCTGCCGCTTATCTTCCTGCATGCGCAGCAGTTGGTCCAGTTCGGCAATGACGATCTGCATCTGTTGGTCCAGCGGTCCGCCTTCCTCGGCCATATTGTTCCGCTCCATATGGATGAACGGATCGCTATAGCTTTCCAGTGAAGGCAATAACTCCTTGATGCGATCATGCATCTTGAACATGACATCGAGCTCGCCGGTGAGATGGCTCATCATGGCGACCTCTTCCCTGTCCCAACTGGTCATCAAGGTATCGATCCGGTCCAGCAGACCTGGAAGTTCCTTGGTGGTGATATCCACCAGTGCGGCCTTCTCAGGAGCATCGGACCGGCTTTCGAGCAGGGCCCAGTGCTTGATGAGCATATGTGCGTTCACCGTAAGGTTCCTCAGCCGCACGAGCGCATCCACAGAAGGGGAATAGACCTGGTTTATCTGGTCATTGATGTCACGGCTCCGCTCCAGCGTACGATTGGTGAGTATGACCACCAGGAGAGCGAAGAAGATGAACAGGCCGAAACCCGTTCCGATCTTCCGCGCGATGGTCATACGCATGGCCATGGCACCGATCAGCGATCGTTCTCCTGCGGAGGTAACTCTTCGAAAAGTTGCCTGAACTTATCGGAGCTCTCGTGGTCCTGCAGGCTGTAATAGATCCCTTCCAACCCGAGCAAGGTCTCGCGCCGCGAGGGGTTCATGTCGTGTGCTTTCAGCATGTAAGGGAGCGCCTGCTGGAAAAATTCCCGGCTCACTTCCTGAATGCTCTGGATACCTGGAATATCATCATCAGCGCTTATGCGCTGGATGTTATATACGCCACGATTATAGAAAAGCGTGGCGAGATTGTAGTTGGCTCCGTAATTATTGGGATCCAATTCAAGTGCACGCTCATAGGCGGCCACCGCACGATCGAACTGTTCCGTATTGGTGCGGTCGCTGTTGAACTTCTTGGTATGAACCGTGCCGAGTGCATTCCTGAATTCGATCTCACGCTGCTGCAATTGCGCTTGCGGATCGAGCTGCTTCACCGCCGCTATGTACAGTTGGAAATATTCATCCGCCTGCTCAGCGTTCATCTCTTGGAGCGCTCGCGCCACGTCATTGTAATAGGAACGGCTCATGTATTCATAAGCCTGCGTGGCATTCTCGCGATACTGTCCCTCCTTGTCCAACCCGATGCTCTTATACAGACTGCTGATGGCCTCCTTGCGATCGGTCTCCGCCTCCGGCGCCGGTTGCTTTGCCTTGTACAAGTCCTTATAGATGAACCCTCGAAGCAGCCATGCCTCCGCATTCTGAGCATGATCCGCGGTCTCCACTGCCCGGTCGGCGAACACCCTGGCCTCGGCGATCTCTCCTGCCCGGTAGTGCTCGTAGGCCTTCACCAACGGATCTCCCTGGGCGGATGCGATCACCGGCAGCAACAGCAAAAGCGCTATGAAGTGGCGGGCGTTCATTCTTCCACGCTATGTGCGAGATTCTTCAAGGTGGACCCCATGATCAAACCATGTTTCTGGGCATTCTTCAGGCTAAGCTCATACTTCACCAGATTCTCCACCCTCACAAAATTCACCACGGCCCCATCTTCCAGAGCTCCTTCATATTCGGTGATCACCAATGTGGGTTGCGTGCTCATCCGTTTGTAGATGTCAGGCAGCAACCCCAGATCGTTCCTGCCCACGAAGAGCATATGGCAACGTTCCACTTCGGCCGTACGCGGCAGCTTGCGTACTTCGATCGGCTGGCGGCCTATGGTACGTGTTGAATATTGCTTGATCAGCTCCTGGTACAGGTTGGTGCTCCCGATGACACCGATGATGAAATTTCCCGAACGCATCTTCTCGTCCTTCCATTCCACGAGCTTCGCGATGTTGTACAGGTAATTGGCCTGTATGATGGCCGTAGTATCCTTGTCGGCATCACGGGTCTGCTGTGGAACGACCGCAAAAACGAAGATCGGCACGAGCAGAATGAAGTATCTAGAACGGCTTGCCGCCATTCTCCAGAGCCTAGTTTTGCCAGCCCACCTCACCGATCCCATGCCGCGATCTCTCAACCCGTTGCAAAGTATGGCTGTGGCAAGACGCGGCTTGTTAGCGGCGTTGGTCTTCTGTCAACAATTCGCTGTTGAGTCCTTCGCTCAAAGGTCGGATCTCCCTGGTCTGGACAGCGTTGCAGTAAATGGTTCAAAAGCCTATGAATGGCTTGCCTGGAGCACGGCGAACATCGGGCACCGGCTCACTGGAAGTGAGGGTGGCCGAAAGGCAGAATCATACGCGAGCGATCTTTTCACAGGGATCGGTGCTGATACCGTGTACTTTTTGCCATTTCAAGCCCAAAGCTGGTCGCGCAAGAACGTGAAGTTGATCGCAGATGGACGACCGATCGAGACCGTTTCACTAGCCAATACACCTGTTGACGTGGCAGTGACCGCTTTGCTGATCGATGCCGGTAATGGGCTTCCTGAAGATCTTCAACGGATCGGCGACCATATGAAAGGACGCATCGCATTGATCAATATCGGTCTGCAGAATGCAACGGAAGGAACAAGGAATCTTCATCGTAGCGAGAAGACCGCATTGGCGGTAAGGGCTGGTGTCGCGGGGATCATTTTCATCAATCAGGCCGAAGGACATGTGCTGCTCACCGGTACCGCTTCGATCGATGGTTCATTGATCGATGTTCCCGCCGTCTGTGTTTCCGCAGAGGACGGCGCTGAATTGCGGGAGCGGTTATGGCCGGATCGCAGCATGACGGTGAGGATCGAGATGATGAACAGGGTAGAGACCATTGAAGCACGCAACGTTATTGCTGAGATCCGCGGTACCGATCTGCGCGATGAGGTGGTACTGATCGGCGGACACCTCGATAGCTGGGACCTGGCCACCGGAGCCACCGACAATGGGCTGGGCGCTTTCTCGATAATTGATATGATGCGAGCCTTGAAAGCGTACGGCGTGAGACCGCGACGCACTATCCGCTTTGTTCTGTTCATGGGCGAAGAACAGGGCCTGCTCGGCTCGCGGGCACTTGTGGATCACTATGGGGAGAATGGCGTGCTATCGAAGATCCGATGCATGGTGAACCTGGATATGAGCGGCAACCCGAAAGGGTTCGGCGTAGGCGGACCAGAAGGTTGGGAGCGCACGATCTCCGATGCCTGCCACGCGGTGAGTTCATCCCTTGTTCAGCCAGGGCCTGCTTCCTTTTCCGGCGAGATCTCACAAGGGATCTGGTTGCACAGCGATCATCAGCCGTTCCTGCTCAAGGGGATCCCGATCATATATCCATTGAGCGATCTGGGCAAGCACATCTATGGTTGCTACCATAGCAGTTGTGATGATATCCACCTGGTGGACCCCATGGCCATGGTGAACAATGTGCGCACCGTAGCACCGCTGTTGCTTCACCTGGCGAATGCCGCTGAGCTTCCACCCGCCTTCACCGAAGAAGGCATCAGGACCAGAATGATCCAGGAAGGCCTGGAGGAACAATTGCGGATCGGCGGGGACTGGCCTTGGTGATCAGTCCCTGGTCTGCATCGTTTCCAGATCCCGATCGAAGAGGTAAAGACCTCCTTTATCATTGCCGATCAGGTTCAGCTTGTCGATCAGGTTGCGCGCAAGAGCCTCCTCCTCGATCTGTTCGCTGACGTACCACTGCATGAAATTATGGGTGGTGTAATCCTTCTCCTGCAGGCATAGGTCCACTACTCCATTGATCTCTTCAGTGACCTTCGTCTCGTGATCCAACAAGGACTGGAAAATGTCCGTTATGGAATTGAAGCCGGTATTGGGTTGATCGAGTGCCGGCACCACGGCGCGGCCGCCACGTTCATTGATGAACTTGATGAGCTTGAGCATGTGCATTCGCTCTTCATCGCTGTGCCTGTACAGGAATGCGGCCGTGCCACTGAGCCCGGTATTCTCTGCCCATGATGCCATGGCCAGATATGACTGGCTGCTGCGTGCTTCCACTTCCACTTGTCCGTTGAGGGCCTCTTCTATCTTCTTTGATAACATGATCGGATGTGCTGTTGCAACAAATGTATGCTCACGCACGGCGATGGGGCATTATTCCGGTCAGTATCACTACGTTCGACCCATGAAACTGAAGATCGTACCAGAGAACATCCTGGAATGGTTCGCATTGAAGTTGAACCTTGCGCCATTGCCTTTGGTGGATACACAGGTGAACTTCACCTTGGCGCGCGCCATCCAGGCGGCTGCCGAATTGGGGGTGTTCGAAGCGATCGGAAAAGGGCAAAGGACCGCTTCGGACATCGCCGCCGTATGCAAGACCGATCCCAAGGCGACCGAGCATCTGTTGAACGCCCTTGTGGGCAACGGATATTTGAAATGGTCCAATGACAGGTACTCCATCCGCAAACGGTATCACAAGTGGCTGCTTAAAGAGCATGAAAGCAACCTGATCGGCAAGTTGCGGTTCCAGAATATCGAGTGGGAGTTCGTGGGCAAGATGGAAGATCATGTGCGCACGGGCGTGCCGTTGGACCTTCATGCAATGAAGGGCCCGGGTATGTGGGAAAAGTATCAGGAAGCCATGCGCGATCTATCGGTGAACGCGGCTTCGGAATTCGGTGGAAAGATCCCGGTGCAAAAAGGCGCCAGGCAGATGCTGGATATCGGAGGTTCGCATGGCTTGTTCTCTATCGCCCTGTGCAAGAAGAACCGTGGAATGAAAAGCAGGATAATGGAACTACCCGATGCCTTGGAAAGTGCCCGTGCGATCGGAAAGAAGTACGACAAGGACGGTGACCTGGACTACGTGGCGGGCAATGTGCTCGATGATGATCTGGGGACCTCCGTGTACGACCTTGTGCTCATGAACAACGTGGCGCATCATTTCAGCGCCGACCAGAACCAGGAAGTGGCGCTCAAAGTGGCGAAGGCGCTTAAGCCTGGTGGGATTTTCGCCATCGGCGAGTCGATCCGGCAGCAGAGACCGGGTGAAGGCGGACTGGTGGGTGCCATGGCCGGCATCTACTTTTCGTTGACCAGCCGTTCAGGATCCTGGTCCGTGGAGGATATTGAAGGCTGGCATCGTCAAGCCGGATTATCCCCGATCAAGCCGATCAAAGCCATGACATTGCCTGGATTCCAACTAGTGATGGGCCGTAAAGGCTGATCAACGCTTGTTGAAATTGTTCATCGCTGCATCCACGCCGAGCAGCCCGAATTGAAGAATGGCCTTGGCCGCCAGTTCAATGCGATCGGCCAGGGTCTTCCGCTCTTCTTCGTTCCATGGAGCAAGCACATAATCGCTTTGCCTTCCGCGGGTGAAGTTGCTCCCTATCCCAAAACGCAATCGCGGGAACTCCTCTGTTCCTACGGTCTCTATGATGCTGGTCAAGCCATTATGTCCACCAGCGCCTCCTTTGGGCTTTATTCGCACCGCACCGAACGGTAGTGCCAGATCATCGGTGATCACCAAGGTCCGATCGAGGGGGATGTTCTCCTGATCCATCCAATAACGCACTGCCTTCCCACTGAGATTCATGTATGTGGAAGGCTTGATCAATATGAACATTCGGCCTTTATGCCGCATTTCAGCTAGATCGCCGTACCTGGCTGGGCTGAAAACAATGTTGGACGCTCCGGCAAGAGCGTCCAACACTTGAAAACCGATATTGTGTCTGGTGTCCTTGTATTCAGGTCCGGGGTTCCCCAGACCAACTACCAAATACTTCATTCAGACTTGCGGCGATCACTTCTTGGCAGGTGCGGCCTTGGCGGGCGCAGCAGCCCCAGCGGCCGGAGCAGCTCCCGGAGCAGGCGCTGCCTCCTCCTTCTTCTTCACCATTTTCACCGCCACCACCACATCATCCGGGCGCTCAAGCATGGTAAGGCCTTCGAACTTCAGGTCCTTTACACGAATACTCTGGTTGATGTCAAGATCTTCGACGTTCATGTCCAGGAACTCAGGTATGCGTGAGGGCTGGCCTTTAACGCGAAGTTTCCGCAAGGTCTGGTTCATTTTTCCACCTTTACGAACACCCACGGGCTGACCTGCGAGCCTGAGGCTCAGGGTCACCTTCGCTTCCTTACCCTCCTGTACGCGCATGAAATCCATGTGGATCACGCGATCGGTGGTGGGGTGGAACTGCTTGGACTGTACCATTGCCAGCGCCTTGGTCCCATCGAGATCCAGCTCTATCGTATGCACTTTCGGAGTGAAGACGATGTTGCGCAGGGCTGATTCCTCTACGCTGAAGTGCACAGGGCTATCGCCTCCGTACAGTACGCACGGCACGCGCTTGTTGCGGCGCAGTTGAGCGGCATCCTTGGTCCCTACAGTATTGCGGACCGTGCCGCTGAGGCTCATCTTGTTCATGACAGGAGGTGGTTAGGCAATGATGAAATGGCTGCTGATGCTTTCATGGGTGCGCACACGCCGGATCACATCGGCAAAAAGCTGTGCCACGGAAAGCTGTTTGATCTTGTTGGTACCGTTCAGTTTGTGTTGCGGTACTGGAATGGTGTCGGTGACAATGACCTCCGTAAGGGC
The DNA here is from genome assembly GCA_023430325.1 of Bacteroidota bacterium. Lineage (GTDB taxonomy): Bacteria > Bacteroidota > Bacteroidia > Flavobacteriales_F > PHOS-HE28 > PHOS-HE28. The sequence continues at coordinate 11,702 of JAEZAU010000073.1, forward strand.
GCTCTCGTGGATCTTTTCCACGGCATTGCCGCTCAGTACGGCATGGGTACAGATGGCACGAACACTGGTGGCCCCGTGTTCGATCAACATGCTGGCCGCCTTGGTCAAGGTACCGGCGGTGTCCACCATATCATCCACGAGCACCACATCCTTGCCGGCCACATCACCGATCACGGTCATGCTCTCCACCTGGTTGGCGACCTTGCGTTGCTTGTAAACGATCGCCATATCCACCCCAAGGTGCTTGGCATAGGCACTGGCCCGTTTGGTGCCACCGGTATCCGGCGCGGCGATCAGCAGGTCCGGAAGACCCATTTCCTTGATGTGGGGAAGAAAGATGCTGCTGGCGAAGAGATGGTCCACAGGCACCTCAAAGAACCCTTGGATCTGATCGGCATGCAGGTCCATGGTCATGATCCGGTCCACGCCGGCGGCCGTAAGCATGTTCGCCACCAACTTGGCCCCGATGCTCACCCGGGGTTTGTCCTTCCGATCCTGGCGGGCCATGCCGAAGTATGGCATCACGGCTACGATGCGCTTGGCACTGGCCCTCTTTGCAGCATCCACCATCAGCAGGAGCTCCAGAAGATTCTCTGCCGGCGGAAATGTGCTCTGGATGATGAAGACCAATTCCCCTCGCACCGTCTCTTCAAAACTGGGCTGTATCTCACCATCGCTGAACTTGTTCAGCGCGATCTGTCCCAGCTGCTCGCCACTGGCCAATGCGATCTTTTCAGCGAGATACCGCGTGGCGGATCCGCTGAAGATCTTGGAACTTTCCTGCATGGGCATAACGAGGCGCCGGTCTAAGGGGCTGCAAATGTAGTGATCTTCCGCTGGTTATCAACACCTGTTCGTGAAAGCCTTTTCCGCCTGATCCTG
>JAEZAU010000103.1 GCA_023430325.1 Bacteroidota bacterium
AACGAGTACCACAAGGGCCGCATGGCGAGCGTGGTGTTCCATGCCTTCAACCAGATACAGGCGAATGGGGGAATGAAGCTCTTTCGCAGCCACCGATCGGACTACAAGGACGGTGAACAGCTGCGCGATTTCGTGTACGTGAAGGATGTGTGCAGCGTTTGCATGTTCCTGATGCAGCACCGGAAGGGAAGCGGGATCTACAACCTGGGCAGCGGCCGGGCGCGAACGTTCCTCGATCTGGCGCGATCCACGTTCAAGGCGTTGGACAAGCCGGAAAAGATCGAGTTCATCGATACGCCGATCGACATCCGTGACAAGTACCAGTACTTCACTGAGGCGAAGATGGAGAAGTTGCGCTCGATCGGTTACGACAAGCCTTTCACTTCACTCGAGGAAGGCGTGGAGGATTACGTGAAGAATTATCTGCTGAAGAAAGCCTACTGCTGAAAAGTCTCGCGCATTTCAAGCAACGCCGATCGTATCGATCTCAATTTCGATCGCACTTCATCGATCGGAATGGGCGCTTCGAATAAAGTAGGTTCCTCCTTCGATCGCAATTGTTCGCGTGCGCCGTTCAATGTGAAACCCTTCTCCTTCACCAGGTGATGGCTCCGCTTGAGATGATCGATATCCTTTCGTTCGAAAAGCCGATCGCCTTTGCTGGTGCGGCGCGGCCGCATGCCGCCCATTTCTTTCTCCCAATACCGGATCAGCGAGGTGTTCACGCCAAGTTCGGCGGCCACTTCGCCGATGGTGAAGTAGAGCTTCTCGATCTGTTTCTCCTTGTAGGGCATCGGCAACGCCAAATGTATCAATCCAGCGATTGCCCCGCATTGCGCGAGATCTCCAGCATCAGCGCGTATTCCTCCGGCGATAGATCGTTGAAGAAGAAGTTCACTGGATCGACAGGTTCCTTGCCTTTGCGCACTTCGTAGTGCAAATGCGGACCTGAGCTCAATCCGGAATTCCCGACGAGGCCGATCACGTCGCCACGCTTCACCTTCTGGCCTTTGCGCACTTCGATCTTGCTCAGGTGCGCGTAGAGCGTTTCGTAATCGAAACCATGATCGATGATCACGTGCATGCCGTAGCCGTTGGTGGCATAATCAGCGAAGGTCACTTTTCCATCGCCGGTCGCGTAGATCGGTGTGCCGGGTTTGGCGGTGAAATCCATTCCACCATGGAACTTGTTGATCTTGTGGATCGGGTGTATCCGCCAGCCATAACCGCCGGCGGTCATGGTAAGATCTTCGTTCGGGATCGGTTGGATCGATGGTATGGCGGCCAGCATCTCCTGTTTTCGCAGGACGAGCGATGCCACTTCATCCAGCGATCGCGATTGCACCACCATCTGTCGGGCGAGCTTATCCAACCGGCGGCGTGTATCGATGATGAGGTCGCTGCTGGCAAAACCGGCGATGTCACGATAACGATTGATCCCTCCGGTGCCTGCCTGCCGCATGCTCTCGGGCAGCGGATCGGCCTCGAAGATGACGCGGTAGATATTGTCATCACGGCGGCGTACATCACCCATCACCTGTTCCAGCTCGGCGATCTGTTTGTTCAGCAGTTCATACTGGATGAGCAGCTGCTGGTTCTCGCGTTTCAAGGTGGCCTCCTTGGGTGAATCCACGAACTGGTACACCAGGAAGATCCCCAGCAGGCCAACGATGAGCCCGGGCGAGAGATAAATGATGAGGCGCTTCGTACGCTGCCAGGCCGATAGGGTGATGCGCTCGAAATTGAGCGTATCCGGATTGAAGCGATATTTCAGCTCTGCCATTCGCGGGCGGTGAAAATACTCGATGCACCGCGAATGTATCGTGGGGGTCGATCTACTTCAGTAGATACATCTTGCCAAAACCCCGGTTGAAATACTGGCTGGCCGAGGTCTCGCGATATTCGATATCCTCACCGTTGAGCTTGGCGATGACCTTGTAGATGTACACGCCGCGGGCAAGCCGGTCGCCATATTGATCGGTCCCGTCCCACGCGAAATCGGTCATGTTGCGTCCTACACGGATCGGTCCCAGCTCATGCATGCCGATCTCCCTCACCACACGCCCCGATACGGTCATGATCTGCACTTTCATGTACGTAGGTGCCTGGTGGCCCGTGACGGTGAAGACGAATCGCGTATTGGTGGTGAACGGATTGGGGTAATTGAGGATCTCGGTGATCGTTGGTCGCGTGATCACTTCGAAGTTGATCGAGTACCGGTTGTCACCTGAATGGTTCGCGCTCTGATCGGTAGCCTCCACGGCAAGCTGATATGTACCATCCACCTGGAAAATGGGCCGCCATAGGATCTTGGCAACGTTCTCCGTACCGCTTGCCGGCAGGAACTGCATGTTCTCCGATCCATCGGAATTGCGGAAGTACAAGCGTTCGATGCCTCCGCCCGGCCGTGTGAGGAATACCTTGAAGTTCGCCGTGTCAGCAGGTGAATCCATCAGGAGCACTGTGTTCTCGTCATCCAGCGTCACCATGATCTCCGGCCTGGCCGAAACGATATCGCCATCAAGGATGTGGATGCCGTCGAAGGTGACATCGAGCAGCGGATTGGTGATGTCCACATCCACATCGAAACGGATGGTGGCGATGTTGTTGAAGTGGAATTGTTCCAACTGGTGATATACGCCAGTGATCGTATCGATCGGGTTCGCCTCGATGATCAGTGTGTTCGCACCACCGAAGTTGCTCGTGGAGAATTGGATGGTATCCATCAGGATCGCTCCGGCAGGCAAAGGTTCCTTCACTTCATAATGGATCCTGTGGCGCACGTTGTTCTGATCGATGACCCACGCGGTCATCAAAAGGCTGTCCATGTCGAACTGGCTGACGTTCTGAACGGCCACCGCAACGCTTGCTTCTTGTCCATTGAACAGGCCGCCGAGCGCATTGTGGAAACCTGCCGGTGGATGGATGGCCGCTTCAGGTGCAGGTGAGCTCAACAATTGCCAGCGCTTCAATTGGGATGGATCCGGAGAATTGATGTCATCATCCTTGAAGTAGCCTCTGAAGCTCAAGCGTGGATACTGCATGGCATTGATCGAGCCCAGATCGAACTCCTCCTGGTCCGCATCGATCGTATGCAACGTCATGGGTTGGGCGTTCGGCGTGTTGGGATGGCCCTGGATGATGATGGAAGTGCTGTCGGTCGCCTCCACCTCTGACAATTTCCAATAGGCATGCTCCCAGCTGGTGGCGGCGCTGCTCGCCATGGTGGAGATCACTCCCTGATCGGTACTGGCATCCACCCACACGGAAAGCGAAATGATGGATGTTTTCGAGGTGCCGATCGTATCCTCGAAAGAGGAAGGTGTACCGGCCTGCACGTAGAAGATGTATGGGACAGTATCCGTCAATGCATCGAGATCCAATGAAGATGATGTCAACTGATCCAACGTGGATATGAGGCCAGGACCGTTCAGCTGCACAGCCGTCTTGTCCAGGTATTTCCAGGTGGCCACCAGAACGTGATGGTCCTGGATCTCTGGCGATGACAGCATGGTGGCCATGCCCTGCAACGCATTGGGATCGTTCATCGGGAACACGAAGAAGTACTCGATCCTGTTGCGGCATTGGCCTGCAGCCCCGTTGTTGTTGTTCAGGTTGCCGAACTGGTGATCTTCATTGTAGACCACCGGCTGGCCATCGATGATGGTCTGCCATCGGGCGCCCCAGGGTTCGAAGGTGTTCGGTGTGGTCACCATCACCAGGAAGGAAGGCGTTTGCGGTGCACCGGGACATCCATTACCATAATCGACAACACCCAGATCGATGAGCCAGCGATGTCCCTCGCTTCCGTTGTTGTTGCCTCTCACTTCCGACCGCAGGTTCTTTTCTCCGCTGAAGAAATCGAAGTCACGTTCGGGCCGGTCATAAACGATGCCTGCGTAGTCATCGTTCTTGAACTGGAAATAATGCGCCTGGCCCCACCCGTGTTCCCCTGGAATGTATTGGAATGATCGTTCGTACCAATTGTATCCGCCATTGCCGGTACTGTCAATGGTGCAACGCCAGTAGAACACGGTGCTGTCGTTGATGGTGTTCAGGCCATAGATGTTCTGCGGTTGCCAGCTCACCACACCTCCGGGCGCCTGCAGCGTAGCGCTCTCCATCATGGGACTGTTGTACAGATCGGTGGTATCTATCTGGAAAAGATACGTGCGCACGGGGGCGAATGGATCGCCGGTACTTGCCTTCAGCGTGGGGCTCGGATCGGGAATGATCGCGAAATTGTAAGGGTATATCGGCACCAGATCGCCGGAGGTGATGAAGAACGTGCTGGTGGCGATGTTGTTGATCACATCATCCAGTTCGGGAACTACATCAGGCTCCTGGTCAACCTTTACGGTGATCGTGTTCAGGCCGGCACCACCAGCGAATGCCATGGTGGGCACCTGGAAATAGGCGGTGTCCTTGTAATAGAGGTTGGTGAGCTGTGTATTGTAGTTCTGTACGGCCCCGAGCAGCGGTGCCATGCGTTCAAGTTCCACGTTGAACGAGGTATTCACTGCCTTGCCGATGTTGGTGATCACCGCCTTTACCTGGAAGGTATCGGTATCGGCCGTAACGATGGATGGATCATAATGGATGGCCTCCGTGGTGATCTCATAATCCGGCTCGGGCCATGAATTCAGGATCAACGTCGGATCGCCCTGCAAAGCGAACGTATGCACGGTATTGACGGCAATAGGATTTAAACCCGGAAGCAATTCGTTTGCAGTATGGACCATATGTTGCCCCAATCCTTTTCCATAATTGTACTGGCTGAAGCTTTCGTACCAGCTAATACTATATCCGGCAAGTGCCTGATCCAACCCTACCTCTGTCGAGGCAAGGAATGCGATAGGTCCATTATCCGCCATCATCACCCAGTTCTCAGGCGTACTCACGAAGGTGTTGGTATGCACGTTGCCGATGTAGCAGGAGTTGCCGATCACCATCGGATGCCTGCCGTTCCAATCGTAGTTCGCTGGGTCATCGATCGTGATCTCGAAACCACCACCCGATGCGTGTGCGAAGAAGTTCATCAATGTCACACCTTCCTCTTCAATGAAATAGCGAACGGAGTCGGCTGAAGCTTGTTGGAACACACCTGATTGGTTCCTCTTGAAGTCTATGACGCGGCCGCCAAAAGATGTATCCTCGGCTGCTGTCTTCATTTGATGCATGAATACGCCGAACTGTTGCGTTTGCTGAGCGGTGGTACCACCCCTGAAATGCAGGATGTTCTTCATCCAGGCCGCAGGTTCCTGGCCTTCGAAAGCGAGCACCTTCATGCGGTAATTCTCCACCTGTTGCGGCAGCTTCGCGCTCAACCGTCCCACAGGGAATTGCTGGGTCATCGGGTTGTAGTTCAACCCGATGGTGTAACAGTTGTCCGTGGCCGGAAAGCCGAAGCTCGGCACCAGGCAATCGGCATAGGCGTTGTTCATGTTCGGCCGGTAGCTCGCGTTGGCATTGTTCAACCGATGCGCCTGAACTGATTTGCCGATGATGAAGAGTCCTTCAGGAACTTCATCCCAGGTATCGAACACATATCTGCAATAGGCCCTTATTGAAAGTGGATGCTTGGGTATGCCACCGCCGAATTGATCATACAGTTCATCCACATCGGCGATCACCGTATTCAACGGATTGCGCAAGCTTGCTTCACGATCTGCTGCGTAGCTTGAGGCGGCATCCATAAGGGTGTTATGCGTAACGATGAGCATGGTGGAGCCCGCGCCCAGCGTGGAGAAATCCGTGAAGTATCCCGAAGGTGTGACCGGAGTGATCTGGGTGATGTTGTTGACCGAATTCTGGTTCATGATGATCACATCGGTCAAAGCAGAACCCGTTTCCTGCGGCACCAACGCGTTCCAGCCTCCGGTTCCCATCTCGGCCGCGATGCGCCGTATCGTATCGCCCATCACATAGACGATCGGTGTGCCTACGAAGCTGTTGAACGCGATACGCGCGAGGTCAAGGCCATCGTTCTCCAGGGCGATCTGCGCATATTGCACAGCCCCCATGTTCGGCGTATGCGGATATCGGACACGCACGTATGCCAGTGTCTGCTCATCATTGTAAGATGCGCTCAATGGCTGGTCAGCGATCGCCTTGTAACGAAGAACGAGCGAAGTGCCCAGCGCAGAATTGGGCAGGTTGAAGGAGGCATGCACCACCTTGTTCCCCGCGTAGATCGTATCCTTCACAAGCGTGCCGGGGGCAGCACCATAAAGGATCTGCAGATGATGGTCCGGTGTACCGCCGCCGGGTGCGTTCAGGCCCACGACCGCAGTGTTCACAAGCACATCCGGTGTACCGGCGCCGTTATACTGGTTCGTAGTGGTCACCGTAGAGGTCACCTCCGATGTGGATCCCATGGGAGCCTGCATGAGCACATTGTGGAAGTAACCTTCCCCTTCCTGGTAGAAGCCGGTGGTGGCGCCATATTCGTAGGTGCGGCCGGGGAAGTAGCGGCCTGTCAATGAGACCACCTGATCCCAATAGAACCATGGTCGCGCAACGTGGTCATCCAGGCCCGTGTTGTCATGCACCTTGATGCGGTTCTTTTCGACGGAAGGGGATGGATCGAACGTGATGTAGTAACGGATGGTATCGTTGAAAAGACTGTAATACGGGTTGGCCACATGTTGCGGCAATGAATAAAGCCTTTGATCGAGCCACGCATCGTTCTTCCTTGCATGGAACTCGATGAAATCCCCAGTATTGAACACGCCATCCGCTTCACCCTGCACATGGATCGGAACCTGCTGCTCACGGTTGAAGATCATGATGTCCCGCGGATCGGTACTGGCCACCGGGAATCCAGCGTTCGCGAGTGCTGCGGAATCGATCCGTGCCAGACCGTTGGTGGCGATCTTGAAGCTCCAGTAAGGCCGGGAATGATCGATCCATTCGTTGCCGTATGGCTGTGCCCACAAAGACGTAGCAGTAAGGATCGTGAAGAGCGAGAGTAGATGTCTCATCATGATGATGGACGTTTGAAGAGATCGAATTTCAGCGAGAACACGTTGCTGTAATCGGCCACCGTGGGATCCACGTTGGTGAGCGCGTAATCCAGCCAGACGCTCTTGATCTTGATGCCGATGCCGATGTTCGGTTGCATGCTCAAACGTTCACCATCCACCTCGGTCACTTCCTGGAAATAGCTGAGGCCGGTACGCACGAAGACCACGTTCGCATAACCGAATTCAAGGCCCACGCGCGGATCTACGCTCAAGAGATCGGTGTTGATCAGCGTGTTGCGGCGCCCATCGAAGGTGTTCTCCAGATCGAGAGCGGCAAGCAGGGTGAACTTCTCACCGAACTTGAATTCACGTGCCACACCGAGCATCAACCTCGGCAGCGTTACTTCCACGGAATTCTCAGGGATCTCATTTTCCGTCTGCGTGAACACATCGATCGTTCGTTCATCCAGCGAATAGCTCCACGCATTGAAGGTGCTGGTGACATCGCGTGCCACCGCGGCAAAGCGCCAGCGATCTTTGTGGTACTGCGCGCCGGCATCCAGGCCGAAACCCCAGGCCTTGCCGAATTCACCCACGCGACGATAGATCACCTTCACGTTGCCACCCAGCGAAAGCCCGGGAATGCCAAGACGGCGCGCATAGCTGATGAGGAACGCGTGATCGGCGGCGCTGAAGGAAGTGATGCGATCGTAATCGATGTTACCGCTCGGATCGATGAGATCGATCGTGTTCGGGATGTTATCGATGCCAAAGCGGATGAACGTGATGCCGATCGTGCTCATGGAATCGATCGGCTTCGCAAGGCCTACGTAGTCGTACTTGGCGATGCCCGCGAAATATTCGTTGTGCATCACACCCACCTGCAGATCGCCTTTCACACCAAGCAGGCCGGCGGGATTCCAGTAACCTGCTGTAACATCGTTCACCACACCGGTATAAGCACTGCCCATGCCCAACGCACGCGCTCCCACGCCGATCGCCAGGAATTCATTGCTGTATTTTGGCGCGTCCTGGGCATTGATCCGCACAGGTACGGCGAGAACGAGAGTGAACAGAAAAGGCAGGAGTATCTTGTGCATATGCATTATGGGACGGGACAATGGTTGGCAGGCTTTTAACTGATCTTCGTCCCGCTTATTGTACCAATTTATCGCAAATTCGGGCCTGATGCCACGTATGCCGCGCATTCCTGATCTTTTCACGACCGCGAACCTAGTTTCGGGCGTCTCGTCCATACTTCTTGCGTCCCAGGGACAGCTAACGATCGCCTGTTGGCTCGTGTTCGCCGGAGCCCTCTTCGATGTGTTCGATGGCCTTGCCGCCCGCACCTTCGGCGGTGGAAGCGAATTCGGCAAACAATTGGACAGTCTGGCGGACATCGTGACCTTCGGGGTGGCGCCGGGAATGCTGCTCTGGCATACACATCGGCTTTACATAGACGCAGCGCCGGGCCTGGCGTTGCCAGCAGCGGTCTCGATCATCGCGATCGCATCGGCCTGGCGGCTGGCCAAGTTCAATATCGACACCCGTCAATCGATGGGTTTTCTGGGCCTTCCGACCCCGTCCAATGGCCTGTTCTGGGCTAGCGTGGTCCTGGTCGATCTGAACGTGGCCACGATCGAAGGTCCGGGACATGAAATTTTGAGGAAAATGTTTTCGACCGTTCTGGAGCAGCCGGTCGTTACAGCGATACTGGCAACGATCTTGGCCGCATTCATGCTCTCTGAATTGCCGTTGCCTGGCCTGAAGTTCAAGCATTTTAAATGGCAGGGCAACGAGGTCATCTTTCTGCTCGCAGCGATCGGTGTGGTCCTGGCGATCCTCTATGGCATTGTGGCAGTTCCGCTGATCTTATTGATCTATCTGCTGAGTCCGTTCTGGGGCAGTATCTTCAAGAAAGCCTGATCGAAAGGAGCGATTAACTTCGCGGCGCCATGAAGAACTTCCGCGCCCACATCGATGTGATGCCCCACGACAACCTGCTCGATCCACAGGGTAAAGCAGTGACCGGCGCCATGGGCAATCTCGGTCTGCCCGAGATCAGCGGCGTGCGCATCGGGAAGCATATCACGCTGACCGTCGAAGCAAAGGACAAGAAGACCGCCGAGGCGAAGGTTGAAGAAGCCTGCCGGAAGCTGCTGGCGAACCAGGTGATGGAGAAGTTCTCTTTCTCGGTGGAAGAGGCGTGAGAAAACTTCAAGCTACAAGGCTCAAGCTTCAAGCTTCAACTTTCTGAATCTGGATGGTTCGCCTGGAGCTTGACCTTTTTGTTCGCGATGATCTTTCCGAGGATCCGGATCAATTGTTCGCATTCATTGATCAGCCATTCTACCGATTCGTTCTTCAGATCCGCCAGGTTTGAGAGGCTTTGGATCCTCAGGTTCATCCTTGACTCCTTCAGTTCCTTATGAGCTATGCGGCATTTATGAATGAAGTCCTTTGTTGATTCTGCCGACTGCGCTTCAGCATAATGCAAGGCTGGAGATCCACCGCTACGTAGTAATTGACTTCCATAATAACGACCAGCAAGTGTAGCTGGCATTCGATCCACATGAAGAATGACCTGCGCAGCAAACTGTGTTAAGCGTTCTTCAAGATCATACACCCGCTGCTCCATGCCTGAAGATAAGCATCATGATCTGCTCTTGAAGCTTGTGCCTTGAAGCTTGTGCCTTGAAGCTTGAGTCTTGAAGCTTACACTACATTCTTTCGCCGCAACTCAAAGTGCTTCCCTAGATACACCTTCCGCACCTGTTCATCGGCAGCCAGTTCCTCCGCTGTTCCCTGTTTCAGGATCTTTCCTTCGAAAAGCAGATACGCGCGATCGGTGATGCTCAGCGTTTCCTGCACGTTGTGATCGGTGATCAGGATCCCGATGTTCTTGTCCTTCAATTTCGCCACGATGCTCTGGATGTCTTCCACAGCGATCGGATCAACGCCAGCAAAGGGTTCGTCCAGTAGAATGAATCTTGGTTCCGTGGCCAATGCCCGCGCTATCTCGGTACGGCGTCTTTCACCACCGCTCAGCACATCGCCACGATTGGTGCGCACGTGTTGCAGGCCGAATTCGGTGAGCAATGTTTCCAGCCGTGCTTCCTGGTAGGCCTTCGGCTTGCCGGTCATTTCCAGGATCGCGAGGATGTTGTCCTCCACGCTCAACTTGCGGAACACGCTGGCTTCCTGTGGCAGGTAGCCGATCCCCTTTTTCGCCCGCTTGTACATCGCCAGATCGGTAATGTCCTCCTGATCGAGATAGATGTGGCCTTTGTTCGGCTTGATCAGGCCTACGATCATGTAGAACGAAGTCGTCTTGCCGGCACCGTTCGGGCCGAGCAGCCCAACGATCTCGCCCTGCTTCACCTGCACGCTCACGCCGTTCACCACCGTGCGGCGCTTGTACTTCTTGAAAATATTCTCCGCCCTGAGCACTTAGAAAGAGATGTTCATCTTCAAACGTAGCACCCAGTCGTTGATGTTCGGGTGATGCAGGTAGGTAAGGCGGCGGATCAGGTCCACCCGGAACACTTTCAAAATATTCTCAACGCCGATCGATGCTTCCGCGTATGGGCCGCCGTTCAGATCGTACATATAGGGCAGCAGATCCATCTGCGTCAAATGGCGATCCGAAAGTGAGCCGATGACCATTTTCCCACCGATCACTTCACGCCACTTCAACCTGCGGAAAAGTGGGATTCGGTTGAAAAGCAGTCCTTCCAGATGCTGCTCAGCGTAAAGGCTCACCGATCGATCGCTGATGAACTCGAAGAAGTTCATCGTGTTGAAGGCCATGTCATCATAATAGAACGTCTCGTTGCCGCTATGGATGATCAGCAGGGGATAAGGTAATGTGCCTATGACCATCTGGCCGGTGACCATGTACTGGAAATTGCCGAGCGCTCCCATCGGAACACTTTGTCTCACGCGAACGCTCGGCTTGGTGTATTGATAGTCGCTCTCGAGCAGGCCTTTCACGCCCTGTATCACTTGTGCTTCGATCACCGGATAGCGTGTACCAAGGCTGACGCGGCTGAAGTCACCGGTGATGAATTTTTCCCGATACGCAAAACGAGTATGGAAAAGGATCTCGGTGGTGGTGATCTTTCCGATGGAGGTAGGTTCGGGTACATCGATCGTGCGCGTGTAGGAGAGACTGCCGCGCGGCGAAAGGTTGCGGTGCAGGAATGTGATGCTGCTGTTGAAGCCCATGAACCACTCGCGATCCAGGAACGCACGATACTCTTCCACGAGCGTCAACTTGTTGTTCGGGTTGCGGCGGAATGCAGATGAAAGGATGTTGTCCTCCCGGAAGGCATTGGCGCTTTGCCCGAGCTGTTCAAGATCCTGTTTATAGTAGAAGCCGCCGACCAGCCGCCGAGGTTCCTTCACCAATAAAGCCTTCCCGCCAAAGCCGTATTTGAAAGCTTCATCCAATGTGCCGTACGCCAGGTAGCCGGAATATTCCACGCGCTTGCTGAACGCGCTGCTGGTGCGGCCGCCTACCCGGAAGCGGTGACCTTCCACCGGATTGAAACTATATGTAGTGAAATATGGACCGAGCTCGATCTTGTCCAGCGGATAGTAGCCGGTGACCACCATGTTCACGATGTCTATGTACGTTCGGAAACGCGGGATCGTCTTCATGGTATCCACCATGTGATAGATGCGCTCTTCCTTTTGTGTCAATGGTATGTGCCGGTGCCTCTGCCAGTATTCATCGGTGTCGCTGCCTTGCTCGGGCAATACCAGCACTTCTTCCATGCCCTCATAGAATTCCGGAGTGAAGGGCCGATCGATGACGAAATCGCGGTAGGTGGCCGTACGCCTTCCATAGAGACCCTGGACCGGATCCTTGCGCTCGCGTTTGCCTGAAGGCATGACGTTGAGATCGACAACCAGTTCATCGCGCACCAACATCCAGACCTCGTTCTGCACCTGGTCATACTCCTGCTTCACCCGAAAACTTTCCACAAAATTCAGGTTCGCCCCTTTGGCTATCCCCGCTTCGATAGTGCGTACGGCGTATGTGGTATCGTTGATCCACATTTCGCCAACGAAAGCCAGTTCCTGAACACGCTTGGGCTTGAACTCGAGCTTATAGCACCAGTACTTCCCAACGAAAGCACTGTCGGTGAGATAGTAGTTGTAGAAACTGCGGCCGGCATCGGAGATGGGGCTCACGAAGTTCTTTCCGAAGATGTAGAGGTAATTGTCGTAAATGTTGATGTTCTGGTACATGTCGCCCATGAACCCGCTCACGCTCTCATTCTCGATGCCACTGACCTTCGTGGCCTTTATCCGCTCCTTCCGCGCTTTCGGTTCCTGCCGGTAGAACACTTCGGAGAGTGTCTCCGTCATGAAGATCGGCAGATACGGTTTGCCTTCGGTGCTGTCCACATTTTCGAAAATGAAGGCGAAAGGCTTGAAGAGTTTTTTCCGGGTGAATTCCTCGGTGATGTTGTTCAGGTCGAACTCCACTTTGTTGTAGACCTCGTACTGGTAAGCCTTCAACTTCTCTCGATTGTTCGCCGCCTTGTTCTGGATCACACGGCGCAAGATCGGGAACGCCGGATTCTCTGCATTGGGCTTTATCACCACCACATCCAGATCCACGCTGCTGGCCTCAAGCTTCACATCGATGAATTGGATCTTGTCCTTTTCGATCGCGAAGCTCCGGGTCACGTAACCGATGAAGGAGATCATGATCGAATCCGTGGCATAGTACGTTTCGATCGAATAGTTGCCATCCATATCCGTGGACGTCCCGATCTTGCTGTCCTTGAAGGCCACATTAACGAACGGCAGCGTTTCACCCGTGGCCGCATCAGTGACCTTTCCTTTAACAACGGTGTTCTGGGCCTGCGTAGATATGGATAGCAATATCGATCCGAACAGGATATTCCAGCGGCCACCTATGCTCGGGGTGATCTTCATGCGTGGGCGCGGGTGCTGATGGCCGGGGTAGTGGGGCGGGTTGCGTTCATGCGCCGCAAGGTGCGGGCCGAAAGCAGGATGCTTCCTTCATAAAGAAGCATCAGCGGCCCCGAAACGATCAACTGGCTGATGACATCAGGCGGGGTGAGGATGGCCGCAATGATCAGGATCCCGACAAAAGCATGTTTCCGATAGGTGCGCAACATCACCGGCTCCACGATGCCTGCCTTTGTAAGGAACAGGATCAGCAGCGGCAGTTCGAAGACCAGGCCGGTCCAGAGGGTCACGGAGGTCACCATGGAAATGTAGCTGTCCAACGCCACGGCATTTTGAACGGTTTCACTCACCTGGTACCCACCGAAGAATTGGATGCTCAAAGGCGCCAGCATGAAATAGCCGAAACTTATGCCCCAAAGGAACAAGATCGAGGCAAAACCCACTAATCCTCTGGCACTTCCGCGTTCCGATGGATGCAATCCCGGGGCGATGAACCGCCAGATCTCCCACAGGACATATGGAAA
>JAEZAU010000140.1 GCA_023430325.1 Bacteroidota bacterium
GGACCTCGATGAGCGAGGGCCTTCCCGAGGTTCCGGTATATGATCTGGCGTTTTCCGGAACGGATCTCTACGCCGGTACCTTCGAAGGTCTGTTCAGATCGACCGATGGTGGTTCGAGTTGGTCGGCGGTGAACTCCGGCCTGACGATCTCTTCTATACAGGCAATAGTGGGATCCGGAAATGAACTCTTCGTCGGCGGCCCTTGGGTCGCGGTATTCCGCTCCACCGACGGTGGCGCGAGCTGGAACGACGTCTCCTCCGGGCTACCGGACTCAGGTTTTGGCCACGTCACATCCTTCCTCGTCTCGGATTCGGAACTCTTTGTCGGCATCAGGTTCGAGGGTATTTATCGAACGACGAACAGCGGACAGGACTGGGCTCCGATGAACACGGGGCTGGACCTGCGTGTCCTCAGTCTCGCTCGCTCGGATGAATACTTGTTCGCTGGTACCCAAGAAGGTTTGTTCCGATCAGCGGTCGGTAGCGAAGTATGGTCACCGGTGAACAATGGTTTGAACAATGTTCCTATTAACTGTATTGCGGTCCAGGGCGATGATATCTTCATCGGAACAGATGGGGAGGTATTTCATTCCAGCGATCAAGGGACCAATTGGACACCAATCAATGAAGGACTTCCAGCCGTGCAGGTCACGGCAATGGCAATGACGGATGCACACCTCATGATCGGCACGTGGGAAGCGGGGGTATGGCGAAGGCCCTTGTCCGAGGTGGCCACATCGACCGGACTGGTGTTGGAGCCACATGCCGATCGGGCCAGGTTGCTCGGTAACCATCCGAACCCCTTTACCACAGGAACCACGATCGAGATCGAACTTCCCTCGGCCATGTTCACAACGCTGAAGATCCTGGATACTATTGGCAGAGAAGTGTCGACCATCCACGCAGGCACGCTGCCGGCCGGGAAGCACTCATTTTTATGGGATGCATCTGGAGTAGCGAGTGGCCCCTACTTCTGTCGCCTGCAAGCGGACAATACTCCAAAGACCCGCCTCCTGGTACTGCAGCGTTAGGTGATCCAGTCGGAAAGCTGCGATCGGGTCGCATGGTTGCCTTCAACCAGAAATTTTTCTTTCCAAAGAAGCGCGTGAGAACGGATCGAAACTCCGGCCGCTTTGCACCTACGCGCAGTTGATGTTCGAGCGCAACAAGGAGTGGGCGGATGTGCAACTCGATGAGAACTGAAACGTTCAAGTTCAATTCCATCTCCTTCAACCTCCAACATCCAACTACCTCAACTTCCTTTTCCAGCACAATGTCCAAACACAAGATCGATCTGCACGACATCTTCAACAAGGGCGACCAGATCGATCGGGCCTTGCAGGAGGCCATGGAATTCTGCGTCGATCGGCGGATCGACATGCTGGAGATCATCCCCGGTAAAGGCAGCGGCCAGCTGAAGAAGAAGGTGCTGCGTTTCCTGCAACTACCGGACGTGAAACGGATGTATCATAGGATCGACAAGGACCGCGACAATTTCGGAAGATTGTTCGTGCGGTTCAGGCATTGATCAGCGCAGGTTGTTCAGCGCTTCCTTGTCCAGCGGCTCATCATCGTCGCCATCCAGCGGTTTGGCGTTGGTATAAGTACGCCACTTCTCTAGTACCGCCTGCATATCGCCTGGCAAAGGCGACTCGAAATGCATGCGCTTGCGGGTGATCGGATGATCGATGTCCAACGTTCGCGCATGAAGCGCCTGCCGGGGTAGAAGCCGGAAACAATTCTCCACGAATTGCCGGTACTTCGTGAACGTGGTCCCTTTCAGGATGCGATCGCCACCATAAGCGGCATCATTGAAAAGCGGGTGGCCGGTCCATTGCATATGTACACGGATCTGGTGAGTGCGACCTGTCTCCAGCTTGCACTCCACCAACGTCACATAACGGAAACGCTCCAGCACCTTCCAGCGGGTCACCGCCGGTTTTCCTTGATCGCCCTCTGCATACACGAATTGCACCGTACGATCCTTCTGGCTTCGGCCGATATTTCCTTCGATCGTTCCTTCATTCTCATCAAAATCTCCCCACACCAAAGCGTTGTACCTGCGATCACTCGTACGATCGAAGAATTGACGGGCAAGGCTCGTGAGCGCCTCCTCCGTCTTGCCGATCACCATCACGCCACTGGTATCCTTGTCCAGCCGATGCACAAGGCCCGGCCTGGGGATCTCGGCACCGGGTGCCGATGGCAGTTTTCCAAAGTGATACAACAATGCGTTCACCAGTGTGCCGGTCCAATTCCCATGGCCCGGATGTACGACAAGACCTGCAGGTTTGTTGAGGACAAGGATGTGTTCATCTTCGTAGAGGACCTCCAGGGGAATGTTCTCCGGCAGCAGTTCAACCTCGCGTTGCGGATACGGGAGCACGATGCTGATCTCATCACCAGGCTTCACTTTCTGGCTTGGCTTGGCCGGCTTTCCGTTCACCAGCACATTGCCAGCTCGCGCGGCCACCTGAATGCGATTGCGTGAAGTATTCGCCAACCGATCGAACAGGAACTTGTCCAGCCGGATCAATGACTGCTTGGGATCGCAGATGATCCGATGGTGTTCATACAGCTCCTGGTCCTCAGGCAAGCCGTCCAAAGATGGCTGTTCCATCTAGCGTTGAACGATCACTTTAGAACGCCCGATGACCGAACCATCACCCGCGATCACACGAACCACATGCAGCCCTTCGGAAAGATCGTCGGTCGGCACGATCGCATTGATGGAGTAGCGCTCATTCATCACTACACGTCCCAGCGCATCAAGAACTTCGATCGAAGCATTCTCTACTTCATTGGAAAGTTCCACCCGGAAACCACTGGATGTCGGATTCGGGTATAGTCCGATCGCGTTGCTGACATGCTCTTCCACCCCTGCCCAGGGATCAACGGCCGCCACGAAGACGGGCCGCATCATCAATGATCCCTGCACTGTGGAATTCTGCCAGCTTCCGCTCACGTTGTAGCTGATCTTGTTCCCATTATTGCGGTTGCGATCAAGCCCCAGGTTCATGGAAACGTTGTTGGTCTGGGTCCATCCGATGAAGATGGTTCCTTCCACATAGATCGTCGAATCCAGCGGATACTCCACGAAATGATACAATCCATCGGATCGGTATTC
>JAEZAU010000180.1 GCA_023430325.1 Bacteroidota bacterium
CGGAAAACGATAGATCCGATCCACCGGCAGCCTGCGGATCGATGATGGAATTCCATTGATGTTGGCGCCGAATCCAACGTTGCGGTATCCATCGCTGCTTTTCTTGTAATAATCGTACACATCCTCCACGTTCAATCCCTGGAAACCGAATTCCTCACCCTGCATCGCGAAGTCCGCATCATGATCGGGATACAGGATCGGGTTGTTGAAGAAGAACTGGTAGAGCAGCGGTGTGCTGGCCACTGTAACGGTGACATCGGTATCCTGCTGCAAAGGCTCCAGCATACTGAAGTCCCAGATGTGAGAAGCACCCGTACTGGAGACATCCAGTGCTGATGCCTGCGCCGTGGAATAGATCATGGTCTGCCCCGCCGAAGGCAGATCGGCCGGGCCGATGGTGATCTGGGCATGGGCCAGGGTACAGAACGCAATAGGAAGAATAAAGATCGAGCGCATGGGAATGGAACTTACACCAAAGCTACCGGAAACTGTGATCGGACGCGTGAAGGACAATAAGGGTACGGGCTTTGCCGTGTGTGACACCTAGCTTTGCAGCCATATGCGATCGTTACTGCTGTTCCTTTTCCTGTCGGTGGGCATGCACTTGCTGGCCCAGGACCCGCCCAAGAAACCAGATCTGGTGCAATTCAGTGGCGTGGTGGTCACCGACAGCCTGCAACCCGTGCCCTTCACGAACATTCTGGTGAAGAACACCTACCGCGGCACCATGAGCGATGTCTACGGCTACTTCAGTTTCGTGGCGCAGGAAGGCGATACGATCTTGTTCTCGGCGGTGGGCTTCATACGCTCGCAGTACATCGTGCCCACCGATCTGGAAGAGAACAAATATTCCATGATCCATGTGATGAGCCGCGATACTGTGCAGCTGAAGGAGATCGCCGTGTATCCCTGGCCAAGCAAGGAGCAGTTCCGTGATGCGTTCCTCAACCTGAGGCTGCCCGATGATGACTACCAGCTTGCCATGCGCAACCTCAGCCCGGCCGAAATGATGCAACGCATGGAGAACCTCGGGCCAGATGCATACCAAAGCTTCCAGTACCAGATGGCATTGGACCACACGCGGCTCTATCACTCCGGTGGCACCCCGCCGATCAACCTGTTCAATCCTGTGGCCTGGGCGCAATTCCTGCAGGCCTGGCAGCGTGGCGATTTCAGCAAGGACAGGTAGGGGGAATTAGTTCGAAGCTGTCGACAGCTCTTTTTTCGGGCGAATTCCTGTCAGGTCGTGTCTACGCCTGCAAGTCCTCGCCGGCCATGGCGCCGGCTCCGGGCTTTCCGGCTGCGCCACTTACGCAGATCTTGCAATAAGACCTGGATCTCGTTCACCGACAGGAATTGCGTAAGCGGCGCAGGTGGAAGACCCGCAGCACAGCGAGGATCTGTAACCGGAGACGCGACCCGATCGGACCCCGCCCAAAGCCTTCACTCCTCCCAGAATGCCTTTAAATGCGGCTTGAGCGATCTTGGATCCACCGCTTCGAAGGGATGCCCCGTGTTCGGCAGTACCAAAGTTCCCGCGTTGGCGATCTGCTGTTGGATCTGTAACGTGTGCCCAGGCACCGCCGTACGATCGCGATCCCCAACGCAGAGCATCACCGGGCATTGGATCTTCTGAAAGATCTCGGCGGTGAGCAAAGATCTTTCGTGCAGCCCGGTGATCAACCCCGCTGTCGCATGCACGAGCCTCTCCCACTTTTCACCGTGCTGCTGCTTCAACCGATCCACGAAGTGCGGCACTTTCTCCTGCATCTTCTGCGGATCTAACATGCGCAATTCCCGATCCAGGCCTTCGCGGTCCCAGATCAACTTGGTGCCGAGCGTCACCACTGATCGCACACACTCAGGATGGCGGCTGGCATAGAGAAGCGCGGCGTAACCGCCCATGCTGTATCCGAAAAGATCGATCCGATCGGCTTGCTGAACTTGCCGGGCTTTATCGATGTCGTCGATGAAATGATCGAAGCCCAGATCTTCCGGCAGATCGCGTGATCCGTGGCCTGTAAGATCGATCGGTGTGGAAGTGGGAAGTTCTCTTATTAACGGCTCAAGTTGGACTTTGGTGCCGAGTGCGCCGTGGAGAAAAAGTATCATTGGTAGATGTCCTTTCGATCGCCGATCTCTCGGATCTCGACGATCCTAACCTTATCCTGTATATCATAAATAACGCGGTATTGCCCGATCCGAATGCGCCATAAATATTCAGCCTTCCCCTTCAACTTTATGCAACCGCGCGGTCGAGGCTCGATGCGAAGAGCTTCAATCGCACGAGTAATTTTAATGACCGCGGTCTTGGGTAAGACATGGAGATCCTTGATCGCTTGCTTACTGATGACAAGTTCATACATCAGAGCTTGCCTGCCTTCTTCAGCATCTCTTTGGCCTTCTCCCACGGGATCATTTCGTCATTCCGGCGACTCTCTGCGACAAGAACGTCGAGGTAATCATCAACAGCCTCCCTATCCTTGGATATCAGATCAAGGTCGATCTGCACGTAACGCTTCTTACGCGTCTCATCATGAATAATGCTCACCCCTTTCATACCCTCAAAGATAGCAGAGGTCGATCACGCACACACGCAGTTGAGGCTCACTCCCCCTACTTCAACACCTACTTCAACACCTCCTTCACCCGATCGGCCGCCTCCTGCAAAGAGATCGCACTGAGCACCTTCAGGCCGCTATTGTCGATCAGCTGCTTGGCTTCCTGTGCATTGGTGCCCTGCAGCCGCACGATGATCGGAACGGGAATGTCGCCGATGTTCTTGTACGCATCCACGATGCCCTGCGCCACGCGATCGCAACGCACGATGCCACCGAAGATGTTCACCAGGATCGCTTTCACTCGTTCGTCCTTCAGAATGATCCGGAAAGCTTTCTCTACGCGCGCAGCGTCAGCCGTACCGCCAACATCCAGGAAGTTCGCCGGTTCACCGCCGCTCAGTTTTATGATGTCCATCGTGGCCATCGCCAGGCCGGCACCATTCACCATGCAGCCTACATTTCCATCAAGCCGCACGTAGTTCAATCCGGCTTCACCGGCCTCCACTTCGATCGGATCTTCTTCCGTCTTGTCGCGCATTTCAACCAGATCCGTTTGGCGGAACAGGGCATTGCCGTCCAGCCGCACTTTCGCATCCACCGCCGCGATCTTGTCATCGCTGGTCTTCAGCACAGGATTGATCTCGAACATGGCGGCATCGGCACCTTCGTATGCTTTGTAAAGTGAAGCCACGAACTTCACCATCTCCTTTTTCGCCGGGCCGGTGAGACCAAGGTTCGTCGCTATCTTGTTGCACTGGAAAGGACGCAGACCCACACGCGGATCGATCACTTCCTTGAAGATCTTGTCCGGAGTGTGTTCGGCCACTTCTTCGATGTCCATGCCGCCTTCGGTGCTGTACATGATGATGTTCTTTCCGCTGGCACGATCCAGCAGCACGCTCATGTAGAACTCCTTCGTTTCGCTCGCCCCGGGGTAATACATGTCCTCGGCGATCAGCACCTTGTGCACTTTCTTTCCTTGTGGCGGCGTCTGCGGTGTCTTCAGCATCATGCCGATGATCGATCCCGCTTTCTCGCGCACTTCATCGATGCTCTTCGCCAGCTTCACGCCACCGCCTTTTCCACGGCCGCCCGCATGGATCTGCGCCTTCACCACCCAGAACTTGGTGCCCGTTTCCTGTGCAAGGCGCTTGGCCTGGTCCACCGCATCATCGGCGTTGTAAGCCACCAGGCCGCGCTGCACGCGCACGCCGTATTGTGAAAGAATGCTCTTGCCCTGGTATTCGTGAAGGTTCATTGCTGGTCAGTTGTCTGTTGTCAGTTGTCCGTAGTGAGCGGGAACTCGATCCGCAAGCGGGT
>JAEZAU010000172.1 GCA_023430325.1 Bacteroidota bacterium
ATAATTATCTCGATTGGCTGGCCGGCAAAGGCGATGCGCCGCTGATGAGCCACCAGATGATGAAGGAGAAGGTGATGCCGCACATCACCGAAAGCGGATCGCCGCTCTTCATGGTGCTGATCGACAACCTTCGGCTCGATCAATGGCGGATCCTGGAACCGATCATCAGCGAATTCTTCCGTGTGGAAGAGGAAGGTCTTTTCTACAGCATTCTGCCTACGGCCACGCAGTATGCGCGCAACGCCTTGTTCGCGGGAATGATGCCCGCGGAGATCGAAAAGAAGTTCCCCGGAAAGTGGATCAGCGAGGACGAAGAGGGCAGCAAGAACGCCAACGAAGAGGTGTTCATCGAAGGCTTTTTGAAGAACATCCGCAAGCCGATCAAACACAGCTACCACAAGATCCTCAACCTGAACGCGGGCCGCAAACTGTCAGAAAGCCTGGACAACTTGATGGGCAACCAGTTCAATGTGATCGTCTACAATTTCGTGGACATGTTGAGCCATGCGCGCACCGAAATGGAGGTGATCCGCGAGCTGGCCGAGGACGATGCCGCCTACCGCAGCCTCACGCGCAGCTGGTTCGAGCACTCGCCGCTGTTCGACATTATGAAGGGCATCGCCGAGCGCGGCGGCCGCGTGTTCCTCACCACCGATCACGGCACCATCCGCGTGAACGAGCCGAGCAAGGTCGTCGGCGATCGCAACACCAACACCAACCTGCGCTACAAGCACGGCCGCAACCTCAGCTACGAAGATCGCGATGTGCTGGTGGTGAAGGATCCCGCGAAAGCCGGCCTGCCGCGCGCCAACGTGAGCACCGTGTACATCTTCGCCAAGGGCGATCGCTTTTTCGTGTACCCCAATAACTACAACCACTTCGTGACGTACTACCGGCACACGTTCCAGCACGGCGGCATCAGCATGGAGGAGATGCTGGTGCCGTGGGCGGTGTTGAAGGCGCGGTAGCGCCGATCAGATGATCAGAAAATTAGATGATCAGATGATGGGAATGCGGATCCGAAACGTGTGAGCATGATCGAAACGAAACTGACTCCTGAGGAAACAGAACTATTGCGTACGGTGATCGCACATTTAACGATCCGAACGCGAACCGGTGAACTCGGAATTCTGCATGGTATGGATAGATTCGTGACGACGAACCTTTGTTTAAGGAAAAGGGAATTAGAGTTGCTCGATTCTCTTGCAAAGAAGATCGGTCTTCGTGGAGGTGTAAGAAGGACTGGTTCTTGATCATCTGATCATCTCATTTTCTGATCGGCATTTGGGCGTGTCCCGGTCATGGCCTTCGTGCCTCAGGCCAAGTCCGGGCCGGGTGCTCCGCTGTAGCCGGTTCACTTCGGCCAGCGGCTTCGGGGCTGCGGTGGCTTCCTTCGGTCGCCTCCACGCTCCACGCAAAATTCTCCCCTCTCTTTCGGAGAGGGGGCAAGGGGGTGAGGCTTGCAGGCCTTCGTTTCACCGGGCTGCCGCTGCGCCCCCTCACGCGAAACACTTATCTTAACCACAGATGTTCAGGTTGTTCATACTCCTTTGGTCGGCAGTACCGCTGGTGATCCATGCGCAAACATTGGTTGCCGAGTGCATTCATTATGATGCGAACGATCGGGTGATCTACTTGGAGAGGGAATTCGAACATGCGGATACCATGGTGTATTTCATGGCTTACGCTGATGGAGGTCGGCAATTAAGGGTCTTTGAGCAATGGTTAGGAGATACATTGGTCGAAACTTATCGCTGTTATGATCATGTCGTTGATCTAATCCCTTCAACCGGCAGCGGCGAAATTGTGATCTCCCAAGGCGACGATTCGATGAAGATCATGTTGCTCGGTTTTCAATTGGAGGTGATATGGGATACGTCTTTTCTTCTTTCGGAGGGTCAACGATTTCTTGAATTAGACAGAAGAGTTCGTAAGGAGTTTGCGAGGCTGGTCCATGAAGGGGAACTTCTCGTGGAACTCAATTCGGGCAGTTCAAGGGAGACTTGGAAGTATATGACCTACCAAGGCAGGACATTGAGCAAGTACATTATGAATGGCAATGGTAGAGTAGTCAACCGTCAGCTATTCACTCGTCAAGACCGATCACTGGTTGCATTTTCATATTTCGATTCTGACACTATCGCGTATGCAGTGGATAGCATTTTCTGGGATGTGGATACTTCGAGAGTGCGGGTGATAAATCAGTGGATGGACAACGGTGATCGATATGAATACGAGCTGATATTCAGGCGCGATACAACCTTCGTCATCACAGGGACCGACACGGTCATCGATCATTGGGTCTATGATAACTCGCCTTGGCACGTTCGGTTCAGAGAGGCTTCTCTCCGGGAAGGACCACTATGCCATTCGCGTTTGAGAAGGGCTCGTGAAAGTCTTTTACATTTCTCGCTCACTCCGGGTGGAAACGGTGTTGTCAATGAACACGAGTGGGATCCTGTAGGGCGGTTAGTGCGAACGATTGTCTTTCGTAATGGTGAATTGGAACGGCGGATCGAGTATCGTTATTTCTGAGACGTTATTCGTTCAATGCTAGCAGCTTGCCCATAATGTGCCAAGCACATCTGTGTTTCCCCGCATATAGTGAAGTCTACCCACAAACTCACCCTCATCCGCACCCTCCACACCGCCATCTGGGTGTTCTTCAACGTGGTGATCTTCTATTTCCTCTACACCGTGCTCTTCGATCGCATCAACCTCTGGACATGGCTTTGCCTCGGCGCGATCGTGCTGGAAGGGATGGTGCTGCTGATCTTCAACCGCATGTGCCCGATCACCCTGGTGGCGCGCAAGTATTCCGATTCCGATCGCTCCAACTTCGACATCTACCTGCCTGAATGGCTGGCGCGGTACAACAAGGAGATCTACACGAGCATCGTGTTGATCGGAGTGGTAGTGCTGGTGTGGCGGCTGGTGGATCAATAGCATACGTATCCAACATCACGTATCTTTACCAGATGAAGCGGAAGCTCACCCTTAGCCTGGAACCTGCCCGGATCGCGATGCTCCGAAGAGCAAGTGCACGCCGATCGAAGTCCATCAGTGAGTTGGTGGAGGATCTTGCCGAGCAGCTGGATAAGATGCCCGTGGATGGCCCGGCCGAGGCGAATATCCTCAAATGGAAAGGCTTCTGGGCCGAAAAGATCACACCCGAGGAATTCGAGGCGGATACAAGAGCTGGCGCAGAGTTGCGTAAGACCGCCGCGTACCAACGGATCAAACGCGCCAGCCGAAAGAGATGAAGCGGCTGTTCGTCGATTCCAACATTCTCCTCGATGCGGTCCTTCAACGTCAGCATGACCCTGAGGATGCGTTGGATCTTCTGGCATTGGGGGAACAGCGAAAAGTTGCTTTGGTCACCACTGCGCTAAGTATCGGCGTCGTGCTCTACACGCTTCAGCCTGGTGATGCTTCAAAGAAAGGCCCCAGGTTGCAAGCTGCCCGCAGAACGCTCACGGACCTATTGGTCTGTCTAACGATCGTGCCGGTCGAAGCTCAGCATTTCATGCAGAGTGCGGCCAGTACCTTCGGTGATCTGGAGGTTGGTGCGCAGTATTTTGCGGCTTCTGCAAATGGTGCATTGGATGGGATTGTGACAAGAGACAAGGATTTCAAAGGCCATGTTTCAGTACCGATCTACAGCGCCAGGCAGGCGCTGACCTTGATCAGGAGAACTGCTTAGAACTTCCCACTTAGGACGATCACAGAGCGAGATCAGGCCCGCGATCTGATAGAGAAGTGGGTCGCAAAGCGCATTCATGAGCCGATCGATGGTCGCTGGAGATCATTTCAGGATCTGGTTGTTGTTGGCCATCATCGCCTCGGCGTCGGTCGGCTGCGATCTACCAAAAGATCCCGACGATAGTTGGAAGGAAGCACATGAGATCGGCCTGCAGGTGGGTGTGGTGACGAATCCACCATTCACGATGCCAAGGGACTCATCCTGGACAGGGGAGGAGATCGATCTGGTGCAGCGTTTTGCAGCCGATCATGGTCTCCGCGTCGTGTACCATACAGGATCGGAAAGCCCATTGGTTCGCGATCTTGAGCGAAATGAGATCCATCTGCTCGTCGGTGGTTTCAGGAAGGATACCGAATGGACCACGCTTGTCGCCGCATCGCGGCCGTTTGCGCCGGAAAACCATGTGATCCTCACCGCACCGGGTGAAAATCACCTGTTGATGAAGCTGGATGAATGGTTGCTGAAGAACACCCCTTGAAATGCTTTTCGGCAAGGCACACGAACTACCCGATCACCGGAAGCCAAAGCTGCACAAGGCGAAGCGGCTTTGCTGGATCACCATCGCGTACCTCGGGATCTCGGTGATCCTCATGCTGATGCTTTCGAGCAACTCGCAACTCCTGAAGACCGCATGGATCGAGAACATGCTGAGCATGCTGCCGTCCATCTCCTTCCTGATCGGCGCGCATTTCCATGGAAAGAAGCCGGATCATCACTTCCCATACGGCAAGCATCGATCGTTCTCCATCAGTTTTCTCACGGCATCGGTGGCGCTGCTCGGGATCGGTCTGTACATCATGTTCGATTCCGCCATGACCTTGATCGAAGCAAGACGTCCTGATCTCGGCGCGATCCCGATCTTCGGTGAAGCGGTTTGGAAAGGCTGGGTCTTGATCGCCATTCTCGCAGTTACAGCGGCCGTTTCGCACTTCGTTGGCAATGCGAAAATGCCCCTGGCAAGATCGCTGCACAACAAGAACCTCTACACCGACGCGGATACACAAAGCGCCGA
>JAEZAU010000175.1 GCA_023430325.1 Bacteroidota bacterium
GGCATCATTGCAGGTGCATACGGCGGCGCTGCACTGACCGATGACATGATCGGGCTGCTCTCCCGTTTCCATTGGCTCGGTGATCACGTGGAGACCATTTCACTGGTATTGGTGATCGGTGGCATCACCTACTTCACCATCGTGGTGGGTGAACTCGTTCCTAAATCGATCGCATTGAATTCACCGGAAAGGATCGCGCTCATAGCCGCACCGATCATTCATGTGTTCAGCATCATCGCCCTGCCGATCGTGAAGGTGTTGGGGCTGTCCACATCGGCCATCCTGAAGGTGATCGGCATAAATAAGGACAATGCCGAAACGATAAGCGAAGATGAACTGCGATCGATGCTGCGCACCGCGAACCTGCAGGGTGTATTGGAACAGGAAGAGACACAGGCCCACCAGAACCTGTTCCGTTTCACCGATCAGAATGCGCGCACGTTGATGACCCATCGCAGTGAACTGGAATGGCTTGATCTTGATGCACCGATCGAAGGATCCGTGGAGCTTGTGCGCAAAAGCGCCCATTCCAAATTCCCTGTTTGCCGCGGATCGCTGGATGAGGTGGTAGGCGTGGTCACCGTGCGCGATCTGCTCCATCCCAAAGGCAGGCTCAGGCACCTTTCACAGGTCATGTACCCGCCGATCTTCGTGCCTTCAAGTGCTCCGGCATTCGCCATCCTCAACCGTTTCAAGCGGAAAAAGCAATATGCAGCACTGGTGATCGATGAGCACGGCCAACTGCAAGGCATGGTGACCCTGCATGATCTGATCGAAGCGATAGTGGGCGATCTGCCGGACCAAGATGAGGATGTTGTGGAAGAGATCATCGAGCGCGAGGATGGTACATGGCTCATCAACGGCCAATTGCTCATCGGAGACCTGAATGAAAGATTGGACCGTGAACTGATCGAAGAGAATAACGGCGCTTATTCCACCGTGGCCGGCTTCATACTCGATCAACTCGAAAAGATCCCCAAGGCGGGAGACAAGGTGGAAGGCAACGGATTCATGCTTGAAGTACTGGACATGGACGGCAACCGGATAGACAAGGTGTTGCTCACCCTCACTGAAGCGGAAGAGAGCTAGTGCGTGGCCAGCTTGCGCACCATCTCCTGCGTCATGCTGCTGGCATCGGGCCCGTAAGCGCTCACCAGGATCCCTTTAAGACCGTGCTTCTCAGAGCTGATCGCGTACACGATGCTCTGGTCCTCGGGGTCGGTGAACCCTTCGAAACGATGGAACTCATCGATCTGGAATTCCTCCGGATCGAGGCTTACTCCCTTCTGCCGGCAATGCAGGCACGTATCACCATTCACCAGATCATCCGTATAGCCGCGGGCCTGCAGGTCCTTCACCGCTTCCACAAGAGTGCTGTACGAGGCCATTCTCGAAGTTTATGGCGAAAGATACCATGATGGCCTGCTGATCTGAAATTGTGTTTCCCAGGTCAGGTTGCTGGACTGTTCCTTGAAGCGAAACGAAATAGCAGAATACCCAGAGAGCCCGCCATCACCGATGCGAACAGGATGCCCAGCTTTCCCTGCTCGCGTACCAATGGATCGGCAAAGGCCAGCTCATTGATGAACACTGCCATGGTGAACCCCAGACCGGAGAGCATTGAGATCGCAAACATGTGTCTCCATGTGACTCCGATGGCGAGCTTGCCCAGCTTCAACCGCACGAACAGCCAGCTCATCAACATGAGGCCGAGCGGCTTTCCGATCACCAGACCCAGGAAGATCCCAAGGGTCACACGGCTATCGAAGAGACCGCCGAGAGATGCGGGCAGCTCAATACCCGCATTGGCCAGTGCGAAGAGCGGCAGCACACCGAAGGCCACCCATGGATGCAGGCCCTGTTCCAACCGTTGTAAAGGCGTCTCTGCGTACGCACTGAACCGTTTCACCTTGCGGATCACATAAAGTTGTTCTGAGTTCAGGATGTTCCTCGGCGCATCGGTCATGACAGAGAACCTTCCGGCCAGCTCGCGCAACCGTTCAGAATATGTAGACTCGTTCATCTTGGTGGTTGCCGGAATGCACAACGCCGCCAGAACACCCGCCACCGTGGCATGCACACCACTGAGAAGGAAGGCCAGCCAGAGACCGCCGATGCCGATCAGGCCGTAGGCCAGCACACTGCGCACACCAAGGATGTTCATGATGATGAGCGCCGAAAGGAAGATCCCTCCCAACAACAGGTTCATGATGGAGATGTCGGAGGTATAGAACAGGGCGATGACCGAAACGGCCCCAATATCATCGGTCACAGCCGTGGAAATGAAGAAGACCTTTATCGCCGCCGGCACACGTTTGCCCAGCAGCGCCAGCAGCCCGAGAACAAAGGCCGTATCGGTACCCATCGGTATGCCCCAGCCGCCGGCCTCGGGGCTCGATGGTCCTACCACCACCAGAAAGATCAAAGCGGGGATGGCCATTCCTCCGATCGATGCACCGATGGGGAGCATAGCATTGCGCAGATCGGAGAACTCACCGCCTACGAACTCGCGTTTCAATTCAAGGGCCACCACGAAGAAGAACATGGCCATGAGCCCGTCATTGATAAGGTGCACAAGGTCCTTCTCCAGGTAAAAGTCGCCCACCTTCAATGCGATGGTGTGTTCCCAAAAAGCATGGTAGGCATCGCGCCAGGGAGAGTTGGCCAGAAAAAGTGCAATGGCCGTGGAAATGAACAACACCAACCCCGCAGACGCCTGGTCGTGAATGAAGCTGTCTACCGGCCGCAACAGACTATCGATCGGGTCTTTTCTCATGACCGGCGAAAATAAGCGACACCCTGTGCGTGGGATCGGGACTTTTCCGGAACGGCAGTGTTGGCACATGAAGGTGCCAGGATGGAACACTGCGTGTGCATGGCATCATCAACGGTAGCGCCGGGGCGGTCATTCTCTTTGCGTCCGGCGGGCATGTGCTCATCGGCTCCATAGTGAAATTACGGGTCTCATTGCTCTAGTGATCATCAGCATGGTAATATTGATCCTGGACAAGCGCTATCGGAACGAATTCATTTCGCCTGTGCCGATGATTGAGGTTTCAGTTGCCTGATGAACCCGCAACTTCAAGGTGATGAACGTTCCACCGCGCCTCTTTGCCAATAGTGATGCATGTACCCATGGTGAAGTATCTGATGATCGACGGTGTATCAATGGTGGTAAACAACTGGAATCTCTCCACAGGACCTTCATGCTCATGCAACTGTCCATGATGCATACGCGATCCGAAACAATGGGCAAGAAACATTGATCCTGACAGAAACCATGAATAACAACACGCGCGTCTTCAAAATGTCCTTTGCCAGCGTGTACCCGCACTACATCGCCAAGGCAGAGAAAAAGGGCCGCACCAAGGCCGAGGTCCACGAAGTGATCCACTGGCTCACCGGCTACGATGAGAAAGCCCTGCAGAAGATCCTCAACGACAAGACCGATTTCGAGACCTTCTTCGGAAAAGCTCCACGCATGAACCCGAATGTCTCAAAGATCACCGGCGTGATCTGCGGCTATCGCGTGGAAGAGATCGAAGATCCGCTGATGCAGAAGATCCGTTACCTGGACAAGTTGGTGGATGAATTGGCCAAAGGGAGGAAGATGGAGAAGATCCTGCGGCAGTGAACAGCTTCGGTTCCGTAGCTTTGAAAGATCGCAATGAGCACCACAACAAAGAAGCGGATCACCAACGCAAACTTGAACGGCAACGGAGCTTCCGTTGAGCGCGAAAGCAAGCAGGAACGCCTGCCGGTCCTGAAGACCTACAAGATCTACATCGGCGGAAAATTCCCGCGTACGGAGAGCGGCCGTTATTACCAGCCGCTTTCACCGGCAGGAAAGCCATTGGCCAACGTTGGTCGCAGCAGCCGCAAGGACATCCGCGATGCAGTGGGCGCGGCCCGATCGGCTTTCGGTGGCTGGGCCGGGAGATCAGCGTACAATCGATCACAGATCCTGTATCGCATCGCCGAAATGCTCGAAGGGCGCAGTGCCCAGTTCATCCAGGAACTCATGCTGCACGGTGCTTCGTTGGAAGATGCCGAAACGGAAGTGGCCGCATCGGTGGATCGCTGGATCCATTTCGCTGGCTGGTGCGATAAGTACCAGCAGATCTTCAGCAGCGTGAATCCTGTGGCAAGCTCACATTTCAATTTCAGTATCGTTGAACCTACCGGTGTGGTGGGCATCATCGCGCCGAAGAGCACAGGTCTTATCGGACTCACTGCGGTACTCGCGCCGATCATTGCCGGAGGCAATGCGGTCGTGCTCGTGGCAAGTGAAGATCTACCACTTCCAGCCGTTACGTTATCGGAAGTATTGGCCACCAGCGATCTGCCAGGTGGCGTGGTGAACATCCTCACCGGCCGCAGGGATGAACTCATCAAGCCGATGGTCCAACACATGGATGTGAACGCAGTGGTGATCGCGGATGTCACTTTGGACGAAAGAACGCTTGTTCAGCAGGAAGCCGTGGCCAACCTCAAACGTTGCATTTTCCATGAGGAGAAGGATTGGATGGCCGAATCAGCTGGCGATCCTTACATGATCCTGGCCGCGCAGGAAGTGAAGACCACCTGGCACCCGATCGAGAAAGGCCAGGGTGGCGGGGGTGGATATTGAACCTACGATCCCGCCAATGTCGATCGGTCCTGAACTCCTGAAGAAACTTCAGCAGAAGTACCGCCCATCAACCATGCTTGATCTTCGTTTCAAGCGCTTCGACCTTACGATCAAGACCGATGAGAATGGCAATGCCATCCTTCTGTTCATCGGTGAGCGTACGGCCAGCGGATCGATAAAAGGCGAACGATATGTGCGCACGTTGATCCATGACAAGGAAGGCCGCCCGATCAAGGATCATTGGGAATTAAAAGGGAAAGCGTCGTGATCTACCGCACCACGGTCAGCTTCTTGCGCGCGATCGATCGGCCTTCATCAAAGAGTTCTATCCAATAATTCCCCGGTCGCAGATCGTTCACCGCCAGTTGCACCCGGTCGTCGAACACTGGTTGCGATCTCACCACCGATCCTTTCGCATCCACTATCCTGATCATGGTATCTGCCGTTCTGTTCAGGATCTCCAGTGTCACAACATCGGAGACCGGGTTCGGGTACAACACAAGATCCTGCCGAAGATCAAGTGGCGCAATGCCTACCGGTGGATCGATGTGGTAGATGAAGATCGTCTGGTGCGCAAATGCGCTTCCACCCTGGCGATTAGCGATCAGGTAGAGGTAATTCCCATCCCAATGGAGCCCGAACGGCCGTTGATCGTTATCGATCGGCGTATCCGGCAGCTCGAACCAGAACAGATCCTCTTCGTTGGTGAGATCATAGGCATAGATCCGTTCCTGATCGCCATTGAGGTTGTCGGTCACATAGAAGAGCGTATCCCCTTTCACCGTTACACCGTAAGGTTGCTCTCCATGCAAAGGCACCGTGTCAAGGAGGGTGGCCTGTCCGGGGATCCATTTGTAAGCAAAAGCATACGGATCGGCATCCAGATCAGGATGGTACACCGTGAACCAGATGGCACCGCCGCCGGCCTCGTTCAGATCGCCGATGCCGCCAGAAGGTCCCGTTATCCCCGCAGGAAATACCCATTCATCGATCAGCTGACCGTTGAGACCGATCTCATGCAACATGGCTCCCGATCCCGAATAATCCTCTGCTATCAGATAGGAACTCTCCCGCTTGATGAGTCCATGATTGTACGTGTATCCGGTCGGCATGCTCCCCAGCATGTTCCCATCGTGGTCTGAGAAGTAGATATCACCCGGGCCATCGGCCCCCAGAAAGATCGTATCCGGCGTTACCTGAATGCCCCATAGGTTCAGGTTCAACATTCCGGGATAAGGAATGCTGTCCACCAACATCTGGGTCTTACCGATCGTGGCGGTACCCATCAACGTGAAAAGTAGAAGTGCTCTCATAACGCTTGTGTGGATCCGAAGGTACGCGATCGGAATGCGCTTGTGAAGGTCTTTGGGCGCGCCCCAAGGGCCGGGCTATCTGCTGCAAGTCCTCCCCGGCCAAAAGCGCCGGGTCCGGGCTTTCCGCTCCTATCCCTCGCGCAGATCGCGGAGTTGCCAGCAGATCGCTACTTCACGCCAAAAGATCGACTAACTTATCGGCACACCGATCGACACAATTCCCATCGATCGCCCACAGATGCTCCCCCCCGATCAACGCACCATCCTCCACCTCGATCTCGATAGCTTCTTCGTAAGTGTGGAATGCCTCGCCCATCCCGAATTGAAGAACAAGCCGGTACTCATCGGTTCGGACAGCGATCGCGGGGTGGTGGCCTCCTGCAGCTATGCGGCCCGTGCATACGGCATCCGCAGCGCCATGCCCATGCGCACCGCCAAGCAGCTCTGTCCCGATGCCATCATCCTGCGCGGTAACAGTGGCGAGTACATGAAGAAGAGCGATGAGGTCACCGAGATCATCCGCGAGCATGTTCCCCTCTTCGAGAAGAGCAGCGTGGATGAATTCTACGTGGACTTCACCGGCACCGAAAGATTTTTCGGCAGCTGGAAACTCGCCACCGAGCTCAAAAGGAAGATCGAGAAGGAGACCGGCCTGCCCAACAGCTTCGGCCTTTCGGTGAACAAGACCGTGAGCAAGGTGGCCACCGGCGATGCCAAGCCCAACGGCCAGCGGAACGTGGAGCGCGGCATAGAACGGGAATTCCTAGCCCCCAAACCGATCGAACGCATTCCCGGCCTGGGCGAAAAGACCGCGCACCTGTTGCGCAGCATGGGCGTGGCCAGGATCCAGACGTTGCAGGAACTGCCGCTCGATCCACTGCAGCGCCTGCTCGGCGAGAACGGGGCCACGCTCTGGCGCAAGGCCAACGGCTTGGACAATACGCCGGTGATCGCCTGGCATGAACGCAAGAGCATCAGCAGCGAACGCACTTTCGAGCGCGATTCCATCGACATGAAGATGATCCACGGCATGCTCACCGCCATGGCCGAAAGCCTCGCCTTCCAACTGCGCATGGGCGACAAGCTCACCAGCTGCATCACCGTGAAGATCCGCTATGCTGACATGAATACCCATTCACGTCAGCAACGTGTACCGTACACCGCGTGCGACCACCAGATACTGCCCATAACGCATGAGCTTTTCAACAAGCTCTACGATCGGCGGCAACGCATACGGTTGATCGGCGTGCGTTTCAGCCACCTCGTGGGCGGCGGGCACCAGATGGATGTGTTCACCGATACCGAAGAGGCCATGGGACTTTACCAGGCCATGGACAAGATCCGCAAGCGCTTCGGCGATCGCACCGTTATGCGGGCCAGCGGCATGGGCGCGCACAGCATCGGCCGCATGGATAACCCCTTCGATGGGCAGGCGCCGGTGCTATTGGCGAATCGCAGAGCATAAGAAAGGTCTGGAACACTCAGCCTACCTTCGCAGCAGCGTGGAATTCTCCGCCATAGCCGCTGGCGATCGGGAGGCTTTCGAGTCGCTGTTCAGGCTCCATTACAAGGCCTTGTGCGCGTTCGCCATGGGTTATGTGAAGGATGCGGACCGGGCCGAGGACCTGGTGCAGGACCTGTTCTTCCGCTTGTGGCTGGATCGTGAGAAGGTGCAGGTGACCACTTCGGTGAAGGCGTATCTGTATGCTGCCGTGCGCAACCGCTGCCTGAATGCGGTGAAGAGCGGCGCACGTTTGGTAGTGTTGAATGAGGAGCATGAGGAGCATGACGAGCAACCGCTGCGCACGGAGGATGAGCATGCCCAGCGGATCGCGCGGGTGCAGGCGGCGATAGAAGGATTGCCGGAGGAGCGGAAGAAAGTCTTCAAGTTGAGCCGTTATGAAGGGTTGAAGTACCACGAGATCGCGGCGCGGCTGGGCATTTCGGTGAAGACAGTGGAGAACCAGATGGGTTCGGCGCTGAAGTACTTGCGGCACGAGCTGGCCGATCTGGTGCCCTTGCTGCCGTGGCTTTTCTGGATATCGGATGGCGGCGGATAGGGGTTTTCGCTCACGAGTTTGTCATAGCCATAGCGCACGTGGATCCCAACACCATCGATAGCGAACTTCTTACCCGCTACATCACCGGCGAGGCCGATGATGCGCAGCGCCTTGCCGTGGAGCAATGGGCCGCCAAGAGCAATGCCAACCGCGAGGAACTGGAGCGTTTGCGCAACATCTGGTCATGGAGCGAGAATGCGGTGCCGCTGCCGGAGTTCGATGTGGATGTTGCCTATGCAAAGGTCACAGCTCGAATCGATGGCGTGAAAGGGCGTGTGATCCCGATCGGCCGTGCGCGTTGGGTGGCATGGCTGGCGGCCGCGGCGGCGATCGCAGGCTTGGTGTTCGCCGCCCAACTATTCTGGCGCGATCCGCGGCCGGAGGTGCTTCTGGCCGATGCAGCGCCGGTGACGACAACGCTGAAGGACAACAGCAACGTGGTGCTTTCCACCCGTTCCCGCATGGAAGTGCGCATGGGCGTTCAGCGACAGGTGAAGCTGATGGGCGAGGCGTATTTCGAGGTGAAGCGCGATGAGCAACGGCCCTTCACGATCACCACGGATGATGTGTTGGTGACAGTGCTGGGCACGGCCTTCACGGTAACGGCGTACGATACTTCGGAATTTGTGCTGGTGCGGGTGCGCAGCGGTTCGGTGCACGTGGAAGGCGGCGATGAGGCGGTGCGGTTGCAGGCGGGTGAGCACGTGCGTTACCACCGGAAACGCCACATTCTTGAACGCATTCCTGCACCACCGGCAGAAGTTTGGGGCCTGCGCGTGCTGCAGTTCGAGGATGCAACCCTGCAACAGGTCATCGATCAATTGCAGCGGATCTATGATGTGCGGATCGATCTGCGCAACCCGGCGATCGGGAATTGCAAGTACACCGCAGAGTTCGACAGTGAAACGATCGGCTACATCCTGCGTGTGATCTCCGATACGTTCGGCCTTGAACTTACCGAGCCTGCGGATGGTGTCTTCATCCTTGATGGCGATGGGTGCTGAAGCATGGCCGCGATGCCGCTGGCTGTTGGTGGCGCTCCTGCTGCCATTGATGGTGGATGCGCAGGACCTTCGGCCGATCCTTCAGCGCAAGGTGATCGTGCATGGCGAGAACATCAGACTGCAGACCGCATTGAACCTTATCGCCAGGGAAGGTGGTTTCAAACTCAGCTATAACGCGGCGGTGGTGCCGGCCGATAGTCTGATAACGGTGCATGCACAGGATGAGAAGGTGGAGTCCGTGCTGCGGCGCCTCTTGCCCGATGGTGTGCAATGGAAGGAAAGTGGCGGCCACCTGATCATCACCGGAAGCACCACGCGCAAACAACGATTCACGACAATGGGCAGTGTGATCGATGCCATGGATGGGTCGCCGATCGCACGCGCTTCGGTGATGGAGGTTAAGCGCAAGAACGCAGTGGTGACGGCGGCGAATGGCGATTTCGAGATCGCGCTGGCCGGAGAGTTCGAGAACACTCCTCTGCTCTTTTCGCGGCGCGGTTACAGGGACACCATCGTGTTCGTGCCGCGCAACGCGGATATCGGCCGTGTGAGATTGAGGCCGCTGGAACAATTGGAACGCATGGAACCGATCTGCCTGCAGGATCGTTGTGGTGTCGAAGATCTTGGCATGGCGCGCCTACTGATACCACCGGCGCAAATGGCACAGGCGGCCAACCTCGATCATACCGAAAAGCGCGACTGGCAGGTCTCGTTCGTACCATCGATCAGCACCAATGGGGCGATCAGCGGTTCCGTGACCAATCGTTCTTCGTTCAACGTGATAGGTGGTTATGCGCGAGGCTTGGATGGTTTCGAACTGGCCGGTGGCTTCAATCTGGAAAGCGATGATGTGCGCGGTCTGCAGATCGCCGGCGCATCCAACCTCGTGGGCGGCCACACGAGCGGGGTGCAGATCGCAGGCGGCTTGAACCACACCATGCTCTCTTCGGAAGGCCTCCAACTGGCGGGTGGCGGCAACGTGGTGTGGGACACGCTTTCCGGTGTGCAAGTGGCCGGTGGTGCCAACATCGTGAAGCGGGTGATGACGGGCACGCAGATCGCTGGTGGCGCCAACATCGCATTGCAGGATCTGAACGGTGTGCAGGTCGCGGGTGGCGTTAACATCGCGCACGGCGTGGTGAACAAGGCGCAGGTATCCGGTGGAATGAACTATGCGCGCGCGGTGAAGGGTGGGCAGGTGACCGCTGGACTGAACGTTTCGTTGGGTGATGTGGGCGGTGGACAGGTGGGACTTGCAGCCAACTTCGCGCGCTCGGTCTCGGGTGGGCAGGTATCGCTGGGAATGAATTTCGTGCCGGGTGAAGTGAGCGGTGGACAGGTCGGTCTCAGCATGAATTACGCGCACTCGGTTACCGGTGCACAGGTCTCGTTGGGAGCCAACATCGTTCCCGGGGATGTGGAGGCCGGGCAGGTCGGCCTGGCCTTGAACTATGCAGGGAACGTGACCGGCGGCCAATTCACACTTGGTGCCAACATCGTACCCGGAGTAGTGGAAGGCGGTCAGGTGGGTGTGCTGAACTTTGGTCGCGGAGTAGTAGGTGGACAGGTGGGCATCATCAACTTGAGCGATACGCTCAGCGGCGTGGGGATCGGTCTGCTCACCATCTCGCTGAAGGGCTACCACCGCTTTGATCTGATGAGCGGTGATGTGATGCCTTTGTCGCTGCAGCTGCGCACCGGCACGCGCGGCTTCCATAACATTTTTGGATTGTCGGTACCGGTGACTTCCGATGAAAGATGGGGCATTCTCTACGGTTTCGGCACTGAGCCACGGTTGGGCGAGCATCTGCGGCTGAACATCGACCTTACCGGCGAACAGGTGGTGGAGCAACGCACATGGGTGGATGCAGTGAATGTGCTCGGCCGCTTCGGAATGAGTCTGAGCCATGTGATCGCCGATCGGGTGTACATCGGTGGTGGTCCGGTAGCGAATTTGCTTGTGTCGAACTGGCGCGATGCAGGGAGCGGGGATCACCGGAGTGGGATAGCGCCTTCGGAGTTACTCTACGAGAAGGAGACCGGCGAGATGCGGTTGAGCGGGTGGTTGGGCTGGCGCGTGGCGGTTGGGGTGCGATTCTAGTATCCGGACCATCCATCCTTCCCCGCCGCCGCCCATCAATTGTCACCTGGCGAGCATAGGGGTAACCCGTCCCAGGATTGTCTCAATGGAAACGACGAATATGACCTTCCGTACCATTCTCCTCAGTGCCACGATCGCGCTCACCACCACCCTCTCCGCACAGGATGATGCACCCATGCGCACCCTCATCGGCGGCAACACAGATATCGCCCATGGGGGCTGGGGTGCACCCACCACCCATTATACCCGTATCATGGATCAGGATGCCTTGCTCGTGGGTGGCCGCGGCGGCTGGTTGATCGACCACCGCATCACGATCGGTCTTGCAGCGCATGGCCTTACCACGCCGGTCTACAACGAAGGGTATGATCGCTACCTCTTCAACAGTGGCGAGCTACCACAGCGCAAGAGCATTTTGAACATGGGTTATGGTGGACTGTTGATCGAACCGATCATCGGCTACCGTTCGCCCGTGCATATCAGCCTGCCAGTGATCATTGGTGCGGGCGGCGTGGGTTACCAGTACTTTACCTCGTTGCCGGACGAGCCGAACCACCTAACGTACGATGATCACGCGCAGGCCTTCTTCGTGGTGGAACCCGGGATCGAACTGGAGATGAACATCATTCCTCTGGTGCGCCTTGGTCTGGGTGCCAGTTACCGCTACACCAGCGACCTCGACCTGCCGGAAACACCCAAGGATGCACTGCATGGTTTGAACGCCGGAGTAAGTGTGAAGATCGGGAAGTTCTGATCAACGACCGGACCTCTTGCGTGAGGGGGCGGAGCGGCAGCCTGCCGAAGGCGCAGCGGTGGTGGTGTGCGAAGCGAGGAGGCTTTACGCAAAGCGGAAAGACCCCGGAGCCGCAACAGCACCCCGCTGGGACAAGGCAGCTACAGCGCAGCACCCGGCCCCGGTACGGCGGCTTTTGCGACGGATCGGGGTCACGCCCAAAGAAAATTTCAACGAACGATAGGGGTAGATCCCTGGCTGCATGTCACACACCTGAACAACAACTGATAACGATGCGGACTTTTTTCTCGATCCTTCTTCTTGCGATCACCGGGCACTTGATCGCGCAAGTGAACCAGCAGACGGTGCGGGGTACCATAGTGGATGCTGATACGCGGCAGCCACTCTTCGGTGCGACAGTGATCGTCGTGGGCAGCGATCCTGTGATCGGCGCCACAAGCGATCCGGATGGACGGTTCATGATGAACAATGTGCCCGTGGGCCGGTTGGACCTAAAGGTGCGCATGCTCGGTTATGATGAACAGGAACTTACGAACCTGCTGCTGAACAGCGCCAAGGAATTGGTGCTGGATGTGCAGATGCAGGAGAGCCTTACACAACTGCAGGAGGTGGTCATCAATGGCAGGAAGACGCACGGCCAGGTCCGCAATGACATGGCCACCATGAGCGCACGCAAGATCAGCGTGGAGGAAACATCACGCATCGCGGGCGGTATCAATGATCCGGCACGGATGGTCACGAGTTTCAGCGGTGTGGCCAGTGATCCGGCGGGAGATAACACCATCATTGTGCGGGGAAATTCTCCCAGGGGTGTACTCTGGCGACTGGAAGGGATCGAAATACCCAACCCCAACCACTTCGCGAACGATGGAACCACGGGAGGTCCGATCAACGTGCTCAACAGCGATATGGTCGATGATAGCGACTTCTATACCGGGGCATTCAGCGCGGAATATGGAAACGTTACAAGTGCGGTATTCGATATGAAACTGCGCGATGGCAACGATCGCAAGCGCGAATACACCCTTAAGGCCGGCGTACTGGGTACAGATCTCACGGCCGAAGGACCGATCTCGGGCATCAACGGTGGCAGCTATCTGGCCAACTACCGCTACAGTTCACTAGCGCTCCTCGATCGAGCAGGCATAGTGGATTACCAGGGTGTTCCCGAATATACCGATGCAGCCTTCAAGCTGAAGATGCCTGCGGGCAAGGCTGGAACGTTCTCACTCTTCGGCCTTGGCGGAAAAAGTAACATACACCAGATGGACCAGAGCCTGGATGGCGATACGCTCTTCGCCGAGAGCGACTACGGATCGCGGATGGGTGTACTTGGTGTCACGCACACGCGGCTTTTCGGCAACAACAATTTCCTGTACAGCACTGTGAGCATGAGCGGCAATGGCAGCCGGATGCGCTATGAGTCCACCGTCGCTCCGATCGAGGAACCATTGGAACTGCGCGAGCAACAGGATATGCGCCGCTGGACGATCCGCGCTTCCACCACGCTGAACACACGCATCAACAATGCCCACAAATTGCGATCGGGCGTGATCGTTTCAGTGGATAGGTACAAGTTGGAGATGGATCGGTGGGACTTCGATCTCGATCGGATGAAGAACGTTCTTGATCAGGAAGGCGAGGCAACGACATTACAAGGATTCACCAGCTGGAAATGGCGCATGAACGAAAAACTTTCGGTCACCAGCGGAGTGCACGTGTTGCATTACACGTTGAACAAAGCCACCAGCGTTGAACCGCGGATCGCGATGCGCTACGCTGTTGATACGCGACGGGCCTTCACAGTGGGCGCTGGTCTTCACAGCAGAACGGAGAACGTGATGACCTATCTCGTCCGCACCTCCCGCGACGACGGGAGCATATACCAGCTGAACCTTGACCTGGGCCTCAGCCGCGCACTGCACGCGGTGGTCGGCTACGAGCAAATGCTCACGGAGGACATCCAGTTGAAGGCCGAAGCCTACTACCAGCACCTTTATGCGCAGCCGGTCGAGAACGATCGAAACAGCGGCTTCTGGCTCGGCAACTGGGATGGCTGGTTCACCGATCGCGACCTCAACAACGAGGGCAGCGCCTTCAACCGTGGCATGGAGGTGAGCGTGGAGAAATTCTTCACCAAAGGCTGGCACGGCATGGCCACGGTGAGTGTCTTTGAGGCGCAGTACAAAGCGATGGACGGGGTATTGCGAAACTCGCGGTACGATCTCGGAACAGTGGCCAACCTGCTCGCCGGCAAAGAATGGAAAGTGGGCGGTGAGAAAAAGGACAAGGTGATCACCACTGGCATTCGCTTCAACATCATGGGTGGCCAGTGGCGCACACCGATCGAGCTGGAGGCGAGCATAGCAGCGGGCCACCAGGTTGATATGCCAGACATGTTCAGCGTGAAGAACGATCCGGTGCAGAAGCTGGACGTATTGCTGGCGTATCGCGTAGGCCGTACGCGCGTGAGCCATGAGATCAAAGCCGATGTGCAGAACGTGCTCAACGCGCGCACACCTGTGTATCGCTACTACAATTCCGATTCCGAGCGGATAGAGTCGGTGGACCAGCTGAGCATGCTGCCGGTGTTGCAGTATACGTTGCGATTCTGAGTTGAACATCATTGCTGAGAAGCGACCGCGGCCCGCAAGGCTTGCGGTCTTCTCTTTTTGGGCGTGCCACCACTGCGATCGCTCGAATGCAGCGATCGCAGTGCTGCCGGGCCAATGCTGCAAGTCCTCCCTCCTATCGTCGGTCCGGGCTTTTCGCGAATGTCCCTCACGCGCTGGCGCAATGGAGAATGATCGGGTTATCATTCGACCATCAGATCCATCGTTACAAAACGTGATCGGCGTAAGTGGCGAAGGTGGAAAGCCCGCAGCACAGCGAGGACTTGTAACCGTAGACACGTCCTGACAGGAATTCGCCCTACTTCTCCCCATACCTCGGATCGGCCTTCCAGGGCAGCTTCTCCATATGCTGTGTACGCAGGGCGCAATGTCCGAACTCTTCTTCGATCACACCGGTAAGTACATATACCCCACGCCCACGGAAAGGGAACCGCTCGGCGATCTGCGGGAACTGCGTGCTGTCCCAGAAATCACCCGCCGTATCAATGAACGAACCGAAGGTCATGTCCCGCCCGGTGTGCGTGTGCGTGGCCTTCACGTGGATCATATACCCGAGCATGGTGACGCGCTTGCCGATGTAGGCGGGCATCTGTTCGGCGAGGATCATGGGGGGAGAGTTAGGTGACTGGTGATTAGGGACTGGTGACTGGTGACTGGAAGATCCAGCATTCTTCCATTCACCATTCACCGAAGACCATTCACTCCCTCCCTTCCATTCACCACGTTCCACCAACAGGAACGGATCGCACAACGGAAAGCCCAGCAACTCCAACTCATCGTAGGCATCGGCCAGTGGATGTTGCTCCAGCTCCGGAAGTCGCGGTTCCTGCACTTTTGCGATGAACAGATCACCATCCGTACAAGCATCGGCAGCGCCGTGATGCATCATGGCCAGGTCCCACAACAGCTGCACCTTGGTACGCCCGGTGAAGCGCAACGCACCCACACGCACCAGCACCCGCGCCTGCTCCACATGCAACGGCACGCGCCGCAAAAGATCCGGCAGATCCGCAAAAGGCCCATGCCGCCTGCGCTCGTTCAGGATGAGACCGATCGCTTCTTCGGGCAGGCCTTTGATGTTGCCGAGGCCGAGGTAGATGCGGGGTTTAGTTGGTGATTGGTCATTGGTGAATAGTGAGTGGTTATTGGTGAATGGTGAATAGTGACTGGTGACTGGTGAAATGCCAAATCCTGCATTGATCCATTCACCATTCACCGAAGACCATTCACTTCTCTTCCTCCCATTCACTATCGACCATTCACCATTCACCAAACTGCACAACTCCTCGCTCACGTTCACGCACGGCGCTTCGATCACCGCCCCTGCCCTCTTCGCCTCGTGCAGGTAGAATTCCGTGTGATAGAATCCGCCGAAATTGTTCGCCACGCCCACCAGGAACTCCAGCGGATGATGTGCCTTCAGGTAGAGGCTCATGTAGCTCTCCACCGCGTAGCTCGCGCTGTGGCCCTTGGCGAAACTGAAATCGCCGAAGCTCACGATCTGCTGCCACAGTTCTTCGATCTCCGCCAGCGGATGCCCGTTCGCGATCGCACCGTTGAAGAAGCTTTCACGCACTTCGGAGAATTCCTTGCGGTTGCGGAACTTGCCGCTCATACTACGACGCAGCGTGTCGGCCTCGGTGAGCGTGAGCCCTGCGTACAGATAACCCACCTTGATCACATCCTCCTGGTACACCATTACGCCGAATGTCTCCGGCATTATCTCCAACAATTTCGGTGGTGCCAGTTTGCGCCGTTCAGGATCGTGGTAACGCATGAGGTACTCGCGCATCATGCCGCTGTTGGCCACGCCTGGACGAATGATGCTGCTCGCAGCCACCAGCCCCAGGTAATCCTCCACCTGCATCTTCTTCATCAGCATGCGCATGGCCGGACTTTCCACATAGAAGCAGCCGATCGTATCGCCGGTGCGCAGCATCTGCTTGATCACCGGATCCTCCTTGAACTGCTTCGTGTCGTGGATGTCGATCCGCTTTCCGGTGTTGCGCTCCACCAGTTCCACCGCATCGCGGATGTGACCAAGGCCGCGCTGGCTGAGGATGTCGAATTTGTACAAACCCAGATCTTC
Source organism: Bacteroidota bacterium (assembly GCA_023430325.1). Lineage (GTDB taxonomy): Bacteria > Bacteroidota > Bacteroidia > Flavobacteriales_F > PHOS-HE28 > PHOS-HE28. The sequence continues at coordinate 16,585 of JAEZAU010000175.1, forward strand.
CGCCTCCACCATGCTGAACTGCGTGGTGGGAAAACCCTTCGGCGGCATGTGCAGCGCGGTGTAATAGGTCACCGGCCTTTCGCTCACCAGCACGCCGCCCACGTGAATGCTCAGGTGGCTGGGCATGCCTTCGATCCGCCGGCCGTAACGATGGATCGCACGCACGATCGGATCTTCGGCCACCGGTGCCTGCGGCCTGCTCCCGAACTGCAGCGAATCGCCTTTGCCGATCCACCGTGGCTTTGATGGATCGCCGTCGCTCAGCGCCGCCACTTCATATGGCGGAAGCCCGAACACCTTGCCCAGTTCGTGCATGATCGCGCGCCGCTGGAAAGTGCTGTACGTGGCCAGCAGCGCCACACGCCGCCCTTCGCCGTACTTCTCAAAAAGCCGACGCGTGATGTGGTCGCGGTCCTTCCAACTGAAATCAATGTCGAAGTCCGGCGGTTTGTCGCGCGCCGGATTGATGAACCGCTCGAAATAAAGGTCCAGCTCGATCGGATCCACATCGGTGATGCCGATGCAATACGCCACAAGACTGTTCGCGCCGGAACCGCGCCCCACATGAAAAAATCCGTTCTCCTTGGCGAACTTCACCAGGTCCCAGTTGATCAGGAAGTAGCTCACGAAATCCTTCCCTTCAATGGTGCGCAGCTCGTGCTCCAGCCGCTGGATCTCCTTCGGCCCGGGCGATCCGTAACGGTAACGCAGCCCATCGTTCGCGAGCTGGTGCAGGAGTTGCCGATCACCCTCCGGATCACCGCTCCACGTGCGCCGGTTCTTGCTCCGATCGAACTCGAAGTCCACCTCACATTGCTCGAGCAACGCCTGCGTGCGTTTCAACAGTTCGGGCACATCGGCATATGCGGCTTCGATCGCAGATGCCGACAGGAAGAGTTCATCGGGCGGCGCCAGATCGGCATCGGCGAGCTTCGTGTGCAGCGTGTTGTGATGCATTGCCCGCAGCAGGCGGTGCGTGTTGTGATCGGCCTTGCTGCGAAAGGTGGCGGCGGTGAGCGCAACATATTTCTCCTGCGGATGCGTGCGTCGCGCAAAACGCAACCGGTTCACATCACCCGGCAGCACTCCGATGAATTCGTTCGCGCGCAACCGATCGGGAATGTTCGATCCACCGAAGGGATAGATGATGATCGCATCGGGCAGCTCCGGCGCCTGCGCAGGCAGCGAAGCACCATCCAGCAGATGATCGGTGAGCAGCCCGTTCAGTTGGTGCAGCCCATCCATGTTGCGCGCAAGGCCCGTGAAATAGCGCCGGATCCCATGCCGCAGATCGATCCCCGCCACAGGCCGCACGCCGTATTCTTTTGCATGCCGGAAAAAATCGCTGTGCCCGGCCGAACAGTTGATGTCGGTGAGCGCCACCACGCGATGCCCATCCGCCTGCGCCTGCTTCAGCACATCTTCCGGCGAAAGCACGCCGTACTTGAAACTGAACCAGCTATGCGCGTTAAGGATCATCGATCGACGGCGAATTGGTCGATCCGCCGTCTAAGAAGATAGCGTTAAGAGAAAGAGGGTGAAAAGGTGAAAGGTGAAAAAGTGCGAAAGACAGGCTCCGGCCAACTTCCGACTTCTGACTTAAGACTTAAGACTTAAGACTTCCGACTTGCATTTGGCCGCCTTAACGGGCTGTGCGCTCCCTCCCGCAGTACTGCGGGACCTGGCGGAGATCTGCCTTGTGATCATGCTCTGTAACTTTGAGCTATGCCGAAACTCTATGAGTACTTCGGATTGACCTTTCTGTTCTACAGTGATGATCATGATCCGATGCATCTCCATGTGCAGTCCGGCGATCGGGAAGGTATTATCATGCTGATCATCGTAGAGGGTATCCTCGTTGAACTTCGATGGCGGAATAAGCGC
>JAEZAU010000178.1 GCA_023430325.1 Bacteroidota bacterium
GCCAATCATTGCCGCAACATAGGCATCGAGAAAGCAGCCGGTGAGTACATCGTATTCCTTGATGCAGACGATCTGCTGGCACCGCATTGTCTTCAGCGAAGAGTACAAGTGGCCGGTGATAAGGATCTTGACCTGTGCGTTTTCACCATGGAGGTCTTCAAGAAGACGCCTGGTGATAACAGCCACCGATGGATCCCTTCAAGCAAGGATCCGTTGACCGATTTCTTCCGGCATGATCTTCCCTGGTCGGTGATGCAGCCCATTTGGAAACGAACCTTCCTGGAAAAGATGGGCGGCTTCGATGAAGGATTCAAACGGCACCAGGACGTGGAGTTCCATACCAGGGCTTTGTTGCAGCCGGGCCTTAAGTTCAAGACGGTGGTGGCTGAACCGGATTGCTTCTACCGGATCGCCGAGGAGAGAAAAGTGCTTCGTCCGTTCGAGCTGCTTGATGGCTTTACGGAGAGCTCGGTGGATTACCATGCCAAGTTCCGCGATGCCGCCGGACAACGATCAAAGAGAGGAGCGCTGCTCGGAATAATCCATCAGACCTATCTGCAGATCATTCTTCAATACAAGAACGGTGCGATCGATCGGCAACAGGCCGATCTGCTGGAGAAGAAACTTCTAACTCCTGTAAACAGCGATCTTTCCTTCTTCAAGCGATCGCTCATGAAGATAGTGCGTGCGTACAACCTGCTGCCGATCCGCATTCCTGGCGTCAATCGCCTGCTCTATAAGATCATCACTTCCTGACCCTTTCGATCGGCAAGCGCCGTTCTGAGACGATTCGCCCGGTCGAAGCCCAACAGCCGGTGCATGATCAGGTAGCCTCTGCCTGTTGCGGAAGAGGTCGAGGGCTCGAAGTCGGTTGGTATAAGCTCATTGTACAGAGCCCTGGCCGTGGAAGGATCATACGGATACAACGTCCTTATGCTGTCGAAAAGCACCTGGTATGCTTCCTTGAGATCACTTTTTCCGATCTTCTTTAGATGTTCAATGATGGCCGATCTCAACTTGATGAACCGAAGCCAGTTGTTCTTCAGATCGACTTGGGAAATGCTTCCGCCTTCGCGCTGGTGTATCTCTGTGAGCACTATTGGATCATAGAGAATGTGCATGTCCAATTCCATCATCCGGAACATCAGGTCATATTCCTGGCTGCTCTTCAACTCTTCGTTCCAACCACCAGCAAGCTGCACCAGATCGCGTCTCCAAAGATTCTGAGGTGTTCCGCCCATCCGGTGCCGCATCAGGTCCATCCAAGGGTCGCGGGCCGCAGTACGTTGTTCCACGATCTCCACGACCTCTCCTGTAGGCGAGAGCAAACGAAAGCTGCCGATGATAAGACCGGGCATGTTGTTCTCTTCTGCTGACCGTACCTGGTGCGCGATCTTCCCGGGCAGAAGAACATCATCTGCGTCCATGAACTGGATGTATGCGCCTGATGCCAGCGTGGCGCCCGTATTCCGTGCGGCCGAGGCGCCGCGGTTCGGCTGGCGTACCAATTCGATCGGCCACGGTGCATCGGGCATCTGCCGCTCGATCAATGCTGCGGTATCATCGGTACTTCCATCGTCCACACAAATGACTTCGAGATCACCATGTGTCTGATCGATGATGCTCTTCAAACAGCGGCCGATGTATGCCGAGACATTGTATGCAGGTATGACCACCGAGACGCGCATGCCAGTGCCGGCGAAGGTAGCCAGTACCATGGTGATGCTATGGCACTCGCTACATTAGCGGGCATGAAGGGAAGGGTTCTGGTGACCGGTGGGGCAGGGTTCATTGGTTCGGCGCTGGTCCGCCGGTTGAACGAAAAGGGTGCGGAAGTGCATGTGATCGATGATCTTTCGTTCGGTCGACGGCATCTGGCGGCCGTTCCTGACGAGCGATTCTTCCTGGCAGACATACGCGATCGCGACCGGATGCGATCGATCGTGGAGCAGGTGAGGCCCGATCGTGTTCTGCACCTGGCCGCCGTTCATTTCATCCCTTATTGCAACCAGCATCCCGCCGAGGCAGCGGACATCAACATCAATGGCACCATCAGTATCCTTGATGCATGTTCGATCGCATCTGTGAAGCAGGTCTTCGTTGCAAGCACTGCAGCGGTCTATCCAGTGATGGATGGAGCGTTGGATGAGAACGTGCCTCCCCGGCCGGTGGATATCTACGGCACCACAAAGCTCGCAACGGAGAAGATCGCCGGTGAATTCCACCTTCGAACGAATGTGCCGGTGATCATCGGCAGGTTCTTCAATGCGTTCGGGCCCAACGAGACCAACGCACATCTGATCCCGGAGATACAGCGTCAGTTGCTCGCAGGAATTCGTGAATTGCGGCTCGGGAATCTCGATCCGAAACGTGATTTCATCCACACTGATGATATGAGTGCAGCGATCCTGAGGATCTTGCAGGTGGTGACGGAGGGATATGAGGTGGTGAACATCGGAAGAGGGATCGAATACAGTGTGCGCGAGGTCGTGGAGGCCTTCGAGCGAAAGTTGGGTGAGCGATTGACCATCAAAGTGGATCCCGATCGGGTGAGAAAAGTGGAGCGCATGCATCTGCTCGCCGATATCAGTAAGTTGAAGGCACTTACGAGCTGGGAGCCGGCATGGGACCTTGATCAAGGGATCGCGACCTTGTTGAAAGAGGAGTTGCCGATGGTACGTGGATGAAGATCGCGTTATGTACCGACGGTGTTTTTCCGTTCGCCTTCGGTGGAATGCAGCGGCATTCCCGCAAATTGGCGGAGCATCTCTGCCTGCAGCAGGATGTAGAATTGATCGTACTCCATCCGCATGATCGCACGGTATTCGATCCATCATTGGCCATCCGCGAGATCCCGATCCCACCGATCGATGAGCGATCCCTATACCTGCGTGAACTTTGGCGCTATAGTTCGCGGATCGATGCTGCCTTACGGGAATTGCGGCCTGATGTCATCATTTCCCAGGGATTCAGCGTGTGGGCCGGGATCGAGAACTGGCGGGATAGGCTGATCGTGCACCCCCATGGCCTCGAGATGTTCCAGACCATTACGCTGAAGGAATTTCTTGTGACCCTTCCTTTCCGTTACGTGCTGCGAAGGATCATGCGGCGCTCAGCGGTGGTGATCTCATTGGGCGGAAAGCTGACCAACATCATCGAAGAACAAGTGAAAGGATCGGCGGTCCGTATCGAGATCCTGCCCAATGCCGTCGATCCACCGGAGTCACTTGTGGCATACCCGGTCAATCAGCCGACAGAGCTGCTGTTCGTGGGAAGGTTCGCCTTCAACAAGGGGATCGATCTATTGGTGGAGGCAGCACGCCATTTCGATCGAAAGCGATCCGACGTGCGTTTCATTCTCGCCGGTGATGGGCCGCTAATGGCCGGTTTCAAGGAACAAGGACTTCCCGCGAACCTGGAATTGCTCGGAAAGGTCGGTGATGATCTGCTCCGCGAATTGTATGGCAGGTGCCATGGATTGGTGCTGCCCACACGATTCGAGGGAATGCCTACCGTGGTGCTTGAGGCGATGGCCAACGCCAGGCCCGTGATCGTAAGTGATGTGGGTGCCACCGCCGAACTGGTGAATGGTTCCAATGGTCTTCTGATAGAAAAAGGCAAAGCGAGTTCTTTGATCGCTGCGATCGAGGAATTCATCGGGTTGTCTGTGGAAGAACGATCGCAGATGGGCCGGAACGGGTCCAGAAAAGTACAAGAACGATACACCTGGCCGGTCGTCGCCAGAAGATCTGCGGATCTCGCCAGGGAATTGATGGAGCGTTACCGGCTGAAGCAGCAGCGATAGAAGCGCGGTATGGTGGGTAGCGAAGTGCCTCCCTGGAAGCAACTGAGATTGCCCACTATGCGCACCGAAGCATCTTCATTGGCCGTCTGGTTGGTCCATTCATGACCACCTGCCCCCACGATCCCCAGTTCAGTACCGATGGCGCATGCGGAATAGAATTCGCCCCATGTGCATAAGCGTGCGCCGATCGAATTGCAATTCTCGACGGCCGTCCAGAATTCAACGGCTTCCGATGATTTCTCAGGTTGCATGCAGAATTGATCGTTCACGGCGACCATTCCAGCCGGACAATTCTTCAAGCTGTGCGAATTACCATGTATCATCTGGAACGCTATACCATCGAAGATCAAGGAGATCATTGTTCCAGCGGAGATCTCGTCTCCATGCAGTGGTACTCCTGGTCTACGGATGACCTCGTAAGGTCCCTGGCCATTCAAGGTCACGGTCATGGGACCTTGATCCGAACTTTGTAACTGCACAAGGATCTGTGTACCCGGTTGCAACACGCTCACAGCGGGTAGATCCATCACTATTGCAGGCCCGGTGACAATGCCTGGGTATCTATGGGCATTGTTCATCTCGATCATCGCATTAAGGGCTTCATCACCACTGACATCGGAGTGAAGTCCGTTGATCTGTCTGTCCGCTGGATCGGGACCGACAAGGTGGATCGGTCTGTCCACTTTCACCTGTGCATGGCCTGCTGCGTGAAGGAGGAAAAGTGTAAAAATGCACGAATACCTCATCGCGGATGGTAGCAACATCTTGTGCGGCCGACTGATTGGACAGGATTTGCGCTTCTTTGACTGCGGCACGTATAGCGCCCCACCTGATCGGCAGTATGCGTATGGTTCGAAGTATCATCGATCCATTCCCAGCTCTCGTGCATTCCTTGCAACTGAACATTCAGCACCGTACAACCGATGTAGTATTCATCCCAGGTGCAGAGCTTTCCACCTTTTGCGGAACAGGTGGATATGGCCGTATAGATACCCTCATCACCGGAAGGGATCGCATCCATGCATAATCCTGGTCTTATGAGCATGGAATTGGGTGGACACCCGGTTGCCATCGGCGCTAGAATGATCCACTTATCTTCTGCGAATACGATCTCCGCTATTCCTCCGGACAATAGTTGTCCTGGCCTGGGCGCCAGCCCATCGGCACGCCGCAAGGGATATTCCGATCCATTGACCAAGGATATGTTCAGCTCGCCATCAAGATCAAAAGGGACCAGAAATCTCAGGATCATCCCGTTCCTGATCTCCTCGGGATCCACATCCTGGTCAAGCATGATAGTCTGGTCAAAGATGGTCGCTTCAGCCCAGTGAGGCTTGCCTTGCGCCGCCGTGCCGATGGTCAAAGCGGAGGAGTTCTCCGAAGGCTCGGAAAGACCGACAATGGTCCTGGCTGAATCTGGCCCGGCCATTTCGATATGCGTAGAAACGTTGACCTGCCCCCAGAGAGGGAAGGGTAGGAAAAGGATGATCACCAGCAGCTTCATCTCACCTGTTCCTGCAACAACGTATTCCGGCGATCAAAGTGGGGGCTCTCGTTCCACCTAGATCGCAGGCCGGCCCGGTACCATCTTCAGTTCCGGTGGAACCGAAACCGAGCACTTTTGCATCCGATTCGTTATTCGCCGCATGATCCACCCATTCCATCACACCCACGGATAAGATGAATGCAGGATCGCTCGAGCAGGCTTGTAGCCATTCACTGAAGGTGCATAATCGTGCACCAAGATCGCGACACGTGGCGGCGGCGGAGAAAAAATTACCTTCTCCCAAAGGCTCTTCACCAATGCAGTAATTCTGATCCACTGCCTTGAAACCGGTGGGGCAGGCGATGTAAGCGGCACTGATCAACTGGAACCGGACGCCATCGTATACCAGTCTCGCCGGAACGTTCGGCCGAAGATCGGCACTATCCAACGGCACGCCGCCCCATTTCACGATGGGTACGGGACCAAGACCATTCAGATCCAATGCTGCGGAGTCTGCATTGGCGGATATGGGCACGATCGTGAGGGCCATGCCTGCCACGTAGTTGGTGGGTGCCGGGCTAAGGGTTCCGCTCAGAAGATACGTGCCGTCCACTTCAGTGAAGGCCATGGTGGTCGCTCGCGCAGCATCCAGACTTACGGCAGCATCAGAGGAAAGTGGATCGGCAAGGCCGGTGATCTGCCTGTCCGCATCTGTAGCACCGTTCATCTCGATCCTCACAGGAATATCCCACTGACAGAAGGCCTCAGTGAGAAGGAAGATCGGGAGGATAGAAAGTACAACCGTCTTCACTGTTTGATGATCTTGGCCACGGGATATCCATTGAGCCGAATGAAAAGCATTCCTGCAGCAGCCCCGGAAACATCGCATCGGATGAGCCCACCTTCCGCGATCGCCTCACTATCGCTGACCACCCTTCCGGTGGCGTCCAGTACTTCGATCTGAACAGAGGAAAGCCCATCTGGTATTTCGATGTAGATGTCCGATCGGGTGATGGAGGGCCACACCTTTACATTGCTTCGATCGAACTCGTTCATCACTACTGCCGCATCTTCATGAAATGCAGTTATCATCGGTAGCGGTAGTGCATCTGGAACGATCAGTTGCAGGTCTGCAGGAAAATTCCAGGCATACATCGGTACCCAATAGGTCTGTTGCTGAGCTCGATGATGCAAGGCCAGATCCTCCGCTTGAATGCCGTTCAATTCAGTAGCATCGTAGCGGAAGATGAGTTCATCCATCTGGAATACCGGTGGGTCCACAAGCATGAACCAACGAGCAATACCCTGCTCACCGCCAGCCATGGTCTGCGGCACATGCCCGCGTACCAACTCCACCGGGCCAATGGCTTCTGTATCCGTGATCTCCAGCCCGAGGCCACCAGGAGCATGGCCGTTCATCAACATGGACGATTCAACGAACGCATGCTCGGTACCGATGCCGGTGATCGGCGAGCCAGGAGATTCATCCATCCGGGCACCGTTCCTGAGATGGATCTGGCCGTCGTTGATCACTTGGGATCCCGAGGGTATCTGCCAGGTCACTGGTCCATCCAATTGCAGCACGGTTCCCGGCGATACGGTGACCGTACCCTGTTGCAGCACCATATCCTGTGCACCGGCGAGCATGGGTAAAAAGGCAAGAATGAGCCACAGGCGCTGCATGTCCTGCAAATATAGGCCGTCCCGTTCCCGGCGTCTTCGCTAGCTTTGGCTCCACCCTATGGACATCAAAGGCTTCGTGGCCGATAATCTCGGTCATTTTTCACCTTACGATATACCGAACCTGATGTTCGTGCTGCTGCTCGCGGCATTTCTGGGCTGGTGTATCGGGATCGCAGGCAGGGCCAACGCGACCGGTACTGCAGCTTGGGCGGCACTTTCAGCACTCGCAGTGGCCTTTGTACGCATGCAATTACCCATGGCGCTTGCCCTTCTTGCTCTGTTGATCCTTGTACGCCCTCGGATAGATGCGCAGGAGAACGGGCTGTTGCTCGTCAGCGCAGTGGTGATCGGCTTCGGCTGTGGAAGTGGCGCTTCGTTGGTCATGGCCATCGTTGCGATCCCGTATCTTTTCATTCTCCGCTGGGCAGTGACCCGCCGGAGGCCGGCGAATGATCGTTGATACGGTGCGATCGAAAGGAACAGGGGTTCTATTGGCTTCCGTGCTCTTCGCAGCAGCCTTGAGCGCAGTGTTCAGGGAGCCTGCAACAATGGGCGCGGAAGAAATTCAGATAGGTGCCGGGCTTAGCCGGATCCCTGAAGGTGCGCTGATCCAACTGAGCCCTGAAGGCCCGTTCGATCTGATGTCGGCCGATGGCCGGTCGGCAAAAAGCGTGGCTGGAAAGATCATCGCGTCACCCGATCGGAAATACGCATCACGCACATTGGCCATACCGCTGGCCATGCAATGGAAGCATCCCAAGGAGGGCCTTCCTGCTGCACAGGTGGTGCGCATCAACAACGGGAAGAGATCGGACGCACGGGGCCCTGCACGCACGTTCATTTTTCATGATCATGGGGATCTGCCTGTGATCGCCATTGTCATGGATCATGATGACCTGTTCGATGCGGACAGAGGGATCATGGTGCCGGGCAATGCGATGTTGAATTCGAATGTTCCGCTTTCCGCCAGCTATGAGCGTGATCCCAAATGGTGGAAGTATCCAGGGAATTTCATGGGCCGCGGCAAGGAATGGGAAAGACCGGCACAAGTGGAGTTCATCGATCCAGATGGAAGCCTGAAGAATACGGCGATCGCAGGGGTCCGTATCCATGGTCAAATGACACGTGGCTTTCCGCAACACGCACTAAGGCTCACTTTCAAGGAGCCAGTGAGCCCTTGGAACATGGGTGGAAGAGCTCACCGATCGATGGTGCTGAGGGCTGCGGGCAACGATCAGGTGAAAGCCATGATGCGCGATGTGGTGGCCCATCGGCTTTGCGAAGGAGCCGGGTTCGATGTATCGGCCGCCACCACGTGCATTGTCTATATCAACGGAGTATACTGGGGTGTTCACCATCTCCGCGATCGGCTGGACGAACATGAATTGCAGGCACGCTATTCCATGGATAGAAAGGATATCGTCATCCTGGAAGATGACGGCGAACTCTATCACGGAAAGGAGAATGAAAGGATCGCGTTCCACCGATCGGTCAGGGCATTGGAAAAAGCCCGATCCCTGGAAGAGATCGGTCCTCTGCTGCAACAGATCGATGTCGAGGGCTTCTTCAATTATATGGCCTCACAGATGATCCTCGGTAACATGGACTGGCCTGAACAGAATGTCCGTTACTGGCGATATGTGGGACCCAAGGCCGATGGGTTCCGGGATGGTAAATGGCGTTTCATGATGGGCGATTCGGACCTTGCTCTGGGTGCGAACGCATCGGCCATCGCCGATCCATACCTGCGCGTGCAACGGTCCAACGCCATCATTGCCCGTCTTTTCAGGTCCATCATCGCTCATCAGTATTACCGGGATCTGTTCATTGCGGCTTTCGATCGCACGCTGAAAGGTCCATTGAACGAGGAAAGATCGCTCGCCATTGTTGACGCGGTGGCCGGTTCCATGAAGAATGAGATGGACCTGCATACAGCACGATGGAGAAAACCCAGGGATCGCCGGTCATGGGAGAAAGAGGTCGAAGTGATAAGGAAATATCTGATCGATCGTCATGCCCATCTTCGCAACAAGGTGATCGCGCCACTGTAGGATGTTCAAGTTCATCAGGGAACATATCGTATTCATCGGCATCATCATCTCCTGGGTGGTGGTGGCCGTGTTCCTTCAGGAGGTGATCTATGCGTGGTTGCCGATCACGATCCTTTTCCTCAAAGCGCGTGAACAATGGCCGGAACTCATCATGGGGATGATGATCTTCCTGGTGCTTTCGGACATCACCCCGGAATTCTTCAAGATGCAGATCGTGAAGTCTGCCAAGAACGTTCTGGTGGTGGTACTGGCAGGCATCTTTCTCCTGGAGCGCTACCGGTTCTACCCGTTCTCGCGCATCTTCAACATTTTCCTGCCCTTCTTCCTGTACAGCTTTTTTCCGTTGATATGGTCCAACGCAATGGTGATCGGAGTGCAAAAGACCCTTTCCTATGCGCTCATGTTCATGATGATACCCAATTATATCCTCTACAACTTCAGACTACTTGGTTGGGACTTTCTGCGGAATCTGCTGCATTTCATGGCATTGATCCTCGTGGCAGGACTGGGCATCCATTATTTCGGTGATTTCTTCGCGTACTCCAATGGACGTTTCCGCGGATTGTTCGGCAACCCGAACGGCATGGCGATCTATTGCTATCTGTGCATCCTTCTTCTTACGGTGGTCATAAGCATCAATCGAAAGACGTTCACCTTCAAGGAGAAGATGATCCTGTACGGGATCTTCTTTTATTTTCTCATCATTTCGGGTTCCCGTGCTTCCCTGGCGAGCACGATGATCTTCGTTCTGTTCCACCGCTTTTTTGCGTACTCACCCTTGCTGGGCTTCGTGGTCCTGTTCGGCATGTTCGGTGTGGCCGAGGTGATATCCTCCAATCTACAGACCATCATCCTGGCCGTGGGGCTGGAGGATTATTTCCGCCTGAACACGCTCGAGGATGGTAGTGGCCGCTACTTCGCATGGGAATTCACATGGCAGCATATCCAACGCTATTTCGTCTTCGGCGGTGGTTTCGGCAATGATGAGTCCATCATGCGCTATTACCGGTTCTATCTGGAAAGCATGGGTCACCAGGGCGGGGTGCATAACAGCTATCTTTCATTCTGGTTGAACGTGGGCATAGTAGGGTTGCTGATCTTCGTGCGGAGCATCTTCCTGCTTTTCGTGAAGGCCAGCAAATTGGTACCCATGAGCATGGCGATCATGTTCTCGGTGCTGTTCTCCATCATGTATGAATCATGGCTCGTAGGGTCGCTGAATCCTTACACCATCGTCCTGCTGATCATCATGACCGTCGTGAGCGAAGAGGAGATCGCCAATTGGAGGGCCTACATCCCGGAAGAAGATGACCAGGAGCAGACGCTCCCCGCAGCGTTGGATGAACAGGCATTGCCAGGAAGTTTGAGGGCCTAACTATGACGTGGGTTTACTTTGCCGCGCCATGAGGCGAAGTCTTAAGATCGCGGTGGTTGCCGTTGTATTGCTGCTCCTGTCCATCGGTGCATGGATGGCCGATCGCAAACTGAAAGGTCACGGTCATCCCGGCCTGCAACGTTTCGTGCATCAACTGGCCGTGAATTATCCGGAAAGTTTCAAGGTGGAGCCTGTGGAGTTGCAGATCGAAGTGAAGGAGGAGGAACTCGCGCGCCTGCAACAAGTGGTCGATGATGCGCGGCGCCGCGGTGTCATCATTCCCGAAGGCAATGAATACGTGCCTGCAAGGATCGAAGGACCTGATGGCAGTTCAAAGGCACGCATCCGTATCAAGGGAAAGCTCACCGATCATGTGAAAGGCAGCAAATGGTCCTTCAGGGTGATCGCAAGGAAGGATGGAGGATTTCTGGGAATGAAAAGATTCTCGCTCCAACATCCTGGCACACGTAACTATCTGTACGATTGGTTCTATCATAGGCTGATGCAGGGTGAAGGGGTCATTGCGCTGCGTTACGGTTTCATCCGCTTGAAGTTCAACGGTGAGGATCTGGGCATCTATGCGTACGAAGAACATTTCGGCCCCGAGCTTCTGGAGAACAACGCCCGCATGGAAGGTCCCATCTTTCGTTTCGATCCGGGGCTTTTCTGGGAGCATCGGTTGAACGAGATGCGGAAACTTCGCGTCAATGCGCCCTATTCGGAATACCAGGCGGCTGCCGTGGATGCTTTCGGCAGCAGCGATATGCTGGAGGACTCCGTAGCCCTTGCGCACTACGCTGAAGCGGTTTCATTGATCGATGCTTTCCGGCGTGGTGATCTGCGAGCATCACAGGTCTTCGATGCCGATCTTATTGCCCGCCGCCATGCCGTTCTCGATCTGATCGGCGGACACCACAGCATGGATTTCAGCGATGTGAAATTCTATTACGATCCCATTACCCGTAAGGTGGAACCGGTGGCCTATGAAAGCTTCAGTGCCTTCCCGATCCGGACGCTCGCCGGCAGTAACAAGTTCACTGGTGAAATGAAGGAGGAACATGATCTGCATGAAGCCTATTTCAATGATCCCGGACTTTTCCGCTCATACATCCGTCATTTGGAACGTGTGTCCAGGCAGGATTATCTGGATAGTGCCTTCAATGTGCTGGCCCCCGCGTTAGATACTGCAACCGCCACCATCCACCAGGAATTCCCCTGGAAGGAGATGGACCGATCGATCTATTACAACAACCAGAAAGTGATCCGCCGTCTGCTCGATGTGCCCAAAGGCTTCCATGCATATCTCGGCGAACGCAGTGGTGATACATTGTCCATAATGGCGGTGCCGATCGATGCGCTGCCAATGGAAGTACATGAGCTGGTCATCGGATCCGAGACCATCGGTCCGATCGGTAATGCGATCCTTCCGTGCCGCATGCCCGGGAAGATGGGAACACCGGTGGAATTGAGGTTCCTCGCCACCGATGCGCCGGACAGTGCTGCAAGCACGATGCTGATCCGATACAGCGTGCTGGGATCATCGGTGCAGAAGGAGTTGGACGTCTTTCCGTACCAATTGATCGCGCCCGAGCAGGTGCCCATGATCGCTGACGGTACCATTGAAGAGTTGCAGCAATTTCCGTTCATCAGGGTCGATAAGGGTTCAGGAAGGATCGATGTCCTTTCCGGTGCCTGGGCCTTGGAGCGTGATGTGATCGTTCCATCAGGTTTTACAGTGTACGCGGCTCAACCCTTATCGATCGACCTGAAGAACGGATCACGCTTCATCTCACGTTCGACAGTAAAATGGAGAGGAGATCCCGACCGGCCCATCCGGATCATTTCCTCAGATGGTTCCGGGGGAAGTATGCTCTTGATCGGAGCGGAAGGCACCGAACTGCAGCAACTGGAGATCGAGATCGATGGTATGAGCAAAGATCCCGTGTTGATCTTCCAGCGTGGTTCGGCCAGACTCGCCAACGTGAAGATCAGCGGCGATAAGCAGCGCGATCTGGTGCTCTCCGTTGATGCGAAAGTATCCATGCAGCAAAGCACGTTGGCCGGGGGAAGAGACCAGATCGTTGTGCATTATTCGGATGTATCCTTTCGTTACCTCACAAGCTATGGGGCTGCCGATGACGTCATGGATCTGAACGGAGGAATGGCCGATCTGCGCAACATCACCATCCAGGATGCTGGCGGCTACGCAATGAAGCTCGATCGTCGCGCAGAAGTATCCGTTCAGACCATGAGATCCTTCAATGTGGCAAAGGGCGTGCAGGTAGATGATGGATCGATACTGACATGGAAGGATGGTTCGATCGATACTGAAGGTGCGGCCTTCAAGGTCGGAAAGAGATCGGTGAGGTACGGAGCCTCGTCCGTGGAGATAGATGGTGTTGAGGTGAATGCCGGTCTGCCGGATGAAGTGGGAGAGGGAAGCGTGATGAAGAAGAACATCGTTACCGGAACGAGATGATGCGGAAATGGATCATGATCTTGTTCCTGCTTTCGATCGTAGGATCGTTCGCACAGACCTCACCGTTCAATGGGCTTTCGATCGGTGAAGTGGACTCTGCGGGCAACTATCGGGTGGTGATCAGCGGGCATTTTCACGGCAGCGGCAAGGACCGTTCCGGCTTTCCGGCCGCCACGCTGCTTGCCAATATCGATCGCATCAATTCTCTCAACGCAACGCTCGTTCTTTCAACCGGCGATCTTTTCCTGGAGCCGGATAAGGATCACAAGCAGTACGATCGATCGTTCTTCAGCCGCCTCAATGCTCCTCTCTTCAATGTGCCCGGCAATCACGACAAAGGCAAGTATTATGAAGAGCATTTTTCACCGACGTTCTTTTCCTTCAAGATGGGTGCTGATGCGTTCGTACTGTTCGATACCGAGAGGAAGGACGGAAGTCTCGGTGGCGATCAACTGGCGCTGCTGGAAGATCTGCGGCAGAGTGTGCACAAGCGCATTTTCATTCTCAGCCACCGCCCCATCTGGGCTGAAAGTGATAAGGTCTATGGGCCGCTCTTCGAGGGTAATACACGATCGCTGATCGGTACCAATTTCGAAAAAGATGTTGTCCCGCTTTTGGAAGAACTTGCCGCGCGATCGCAGATCTTCTGGGTGAGCGGCAGCACCGCCGGAAAAGCGCCTTCGAGCATCTTCTTCCAACCGCATGGCCCCAACATCACTTACATCCAGAGCGCTATCCGCAATTCGCCATGGGATGCCTTGCTCGTGGCCGATATTTCACCCGGTAGCGTTCAATGGAGCTCGCTTCCGCTCACCGATCGTCCCGGCACCGATCCAACGACCTTCAATGCCGATTGGTGGAAGAAGCACAGTGGCACTGAAAAGAAGTTCAACCCCCGGTTGATCCCGTTCTACATGAAGTCGGCCCTCATGCGGCCCATCTTCTGGTACGGTGCTGTCTTCGGACTGCTGCTGTTCGCGTCGATCCGCTGGGTGGTACGTCGCTTCCTGTGATGCTTTGCTAGCTTTACCGATCCTGATCCTTACATGGCACGCATACTTGTGACCGGTGGCGCCGGCTTCATCGCCAGCGATCTTGCCATCAAGCTCGCATCCGATCCATCCAACGAAGTGGTTGTGGTGGATAATCTGCTCACCGGTGACACCGCGAAACTTCCGCGTATGGACAGGTTGCAGTTCATCAAGTGCGATGTGAACCGCTTCGAGGACATCAGCGGGGTGTTCTACGCGAACTGCTTCAAGTACGTGTTCCATTATGCCGCTGTGGTGGGCGTGAAGCGTACCACCGAAAATCCAGTGATGGTGCTGCGCGACATCGATGGCATCCGCAACATCCTCGATCTCTCGAAGAACACCGGCGTCAAGAGAGTGCTCTTCTCCTCTTCCAGCGAAGTCTACGGTGAGCCGGTGGAGATCCCGCAGAACGAGAAGACCACACCGCTGAACTCAAAGGTGCCTTATGCCATTGTGAAGAACATCGGCGAGGCCTTCCTGCGGAGCTACTATCGTGAATACGGATTGGAGTATACCATCTTCCGGTTCTTCAATACCTATGGCCCAAAACAGAGCCCTGATTTTGTGATCTCCAAGTTCATAAAGGCAGCGCTGAACGGAAATGATATCACCCTGTATGGCGATGGTGAACAGACCCGCACCTTCTGCTACATCGATGACAATCTCGATGCATGCCTCAATGCCTTCCACGGAAATAAGGTGATCAATGATGTAGTGAACATCGGATCGGACGTGGAGATCTCCATCAAGCAACTGGCGCGCATGATCATCGACATCACTGGAAGCCGATCGAAGATCGTTCATCTGCCGCCATTGGAAGAAGGGGACATGACCCGCAGGATGCCTGACATCACCCAGATGCGCCAGTTGCTTGGCCGCGATCTGCTCCCGTTGCGCGAAGGGCTGGAGCGTATCCTGGCCACCGTGCCGGTGACAGGCTGATGTGCGGCATTGCTGGCATATACGGTCTTGAAGGGATCGCCGATCCGCATGCTGCGATCCGTGCCATGACCGATCGCATTGCGCATCGTGGGCCTGATTCAGAAGGTTCGTTCACGGTGGACAACGTGATCTTCGGTCATCGCCGATTGAGCGTCATCGATCCGGCCCATGGCTCCGATCAACCCTTCATCAGTGAAGATGGGAACCATACGCTCATCTTCAACGGTGAGATCTACAATTACCGGGAGCTCCGTAGTGAACTTGAGGAACTCGGCCATACGTTCAGGACCAACGGCGATACGGAAGTTCTTCTTGCTTCCTATGTACAGTGGAAGGAGAAATGCCTGCACCGGCTCCATGGAATGTTCGCATTCGCCGTGCATGACCGGGTCGCATCGAAGCTGTTCCTGGCCCGCGACCGCATCGGTATAAAGCCGTTGTATTTCCATCATGGTGACAGGCATTTTTTGTTCGCCTCCGAACTACGCGCGATCCTTGCTTCGGGCCTGGTCGAACGTAAGCTCGATCGTACGGCGTTCATCGATCATCTTCGCTATGCCACAGTTCACGCGCCTCGCACGATGGTGCGCGATATACAGATGTTATTGCCCGGCCATCATCTCACTCTTTCGCACGAGGAGGTACAGATCGTACGCTGGTGGGATGTGAACGAGAATGCCGATCGGAAGGTGGGCCACCTGGCTGTTGATCAGGTGTACTCGGGGATCCGTGAGCGATTCTTCCGTGCGGTGGAACGAAGGCTTGTGGCCGATGTGCCATTTGGCGCGTTCCTTTCCGGCGGCATCGATTCCAGTGCCGTGGTGGGGTGCATGGCCCAGTTGATGGACCGGCCCGTGCGAACGTTCTCCGTGGTCTTCGATGAACAGGAGTTCAGCGAAGAAGAATATTCCACCGCGATCGCGCAGCGGTTCAAGACCGATCATACGGTCCTTCGTCTTCGATCCAATGATCTGCTCCATTCGCTTCCCGAGATCTTTTCCGCCATGGACCATCCCAGCGGCGATGGTGCGAATACGTGGATGATCAGCAGAGCAACGCGATCGGCCGGCGTCACGGTCGCACTTTCGGGTCTGGGCGGTGATGAATTGTTCGCAGGTTATCCGGTCTTCAAGCATATTATGAAGCTCTGGGACCAACGCTGGATCACACAATTCCCTGTATGGTCTCGCGCCATCGCAAGATCCATCGTTGCACGAGCGAGGCCGAAGTTCGGCAGATCGGCTTGGAGTGAAGCGTTGTTACTGGATTCTTTCACCGTTGACAGTACGTATCCCTTGTCGCGTTTGCTGGCCACCGACAGGCAGCTGGACCGTTCGCTGCAACAACGCCAATTGCCATCCAATGCGGTACGGTCGATCATGCACCGCGTCATCCGCGAACAAGGTGGTCATGATCTGCCATTCCTCAGCCAGGTATCCGCTGGTGAATTGCTTACCTATCTGCCCAACGTGCTCCTGCGGGATACCGACCAGATGAGCATGGCGCATGCGTTGGAGGTGCGTGTCCCATTCCTCGATCATGAACTGGTGGAGTTCGTGCTGGGTGTGCAGGACCGGTTGAAGTTTCCACACACACCGAAGGAACTACTGGTGAAGTCACTAGGCGATCTGCTCCCTCCCGAAGTGGTGGATCGCAGGAAGATGGGTTTTGTCCTGCCTTGGGAGCAATGGATGCGCGCCGATCTGCGAAGCTTTTGTGAAGAACGTCTTCGATCGATGGCAGAACGCGATGTCTTCAAGAAGGGCGCTGTGATGTCTCTCTGGCGATCGTTCCTCGCCAATGATCCCGAGGCCCGCTGGTTCCGACTCTGGTCCCTGGTGGTGCTGGAAGATTGGCTTCAGCGCAACGCGATCGAAGAGTAAAAGGGAAGGGGCCTCAACGGCCCCTTCAAAATGATCGTGTTATCGTGGATCAGAACTTCGCCCTTGACTTGCGGCCTACGCGCTTCGATCCACGGATCCAGTTATAGCGCTGGCGGTAGAAGTTGGACTGGCCGCGCAGCACATAGCTGTAGGTAAGCGTCATGGTGAGATAGCTGTCGTTGTGCGTGGGATCCCCACGGATATCTCCCGTATCATAGTTGTTCGGATGCGGAAGATCCACGTTCGGATCGAGCGATACGGCCCAGGGGCGTTGGTTGGCCATTTCCACCGCGAGCTGGCTGGGCAACAGTGCCGGATCGGCGTACACCGTGCTGGCATCGTCGATATAATCGGTGAAAGTGGTCCGCCAGTTCAGGTCCCAGCCTATCCGGTGGCGGCGCTTGAAGGTGAAGTGAAAACCCATACCTGCGGGAATGGAGATGCCGATCTGTGAATAATCGGTCAATTCGGTCTGCAATGGACGCAGGTCCACCACTTCGTTCGTAACAGGATGCTGACCGCGCGGATTGTGGTAGTATACACCGATGCCGGCATAACCGAAAAGCCTGAAATCAGTACGGTAACGTCCGCGGCCACCTAGATCGTTGTCCTGGTAGATGGTGAACTCAGGCCGCAGGTACCACTCCAGCATATTGTTGCGGAAGTTGAGGTTGCGGCCCCGGCGCGGTCTATATTCGGTGAGATCATCTGCACCCTGTATGCGGAAGAACATGATGCCCGTGTTCAACGAGATCAAGCGGCTCAAGCGTCTGCGCGCAAAACCACCAACGGCCCAGCGGGTCTGGCTGAGCTTCATGTCCCACACGAAATCACGGCGTGGCTGGTCCTTGCCACCCATCTCGCCCAGGTAGTTGGAGCCACCCAGGTGAATACCGAAATCCCACGCGTATTGTGCCTTGGATCCGTAACCCAGAAGCAGCGCCGCACTGAATAAGAATAAGCGTATCGATCTTTTCATGTTCGATCGTTCGATCGGATGAGTGAAGGCAAACTTAGCAAAGTTCGGGGCCATTGGTACAGTTTTCATATGATCGTTGGGAACATCCGTGTAATAGCAAGGCTTCCCGATCGCTCCGGCAGATAGCTTTGTGCTGTGTTCGACCTTGAAAGGCTCCCGGCCCTGTTCGGGATCAAATATCCGCTTGTACAGGCCGGAATGATCTGGTGTTCAGGCTGGGAACTCGCTTCCGCCGTAAGCAATGCCGGAGGATTGGGGATCATTGGATCGGGATCGATGTATCCGGAGATCCTAAGGATCCACATCCGCAAATGCAAGGCCGCCACCACGAAGCCGTTCGCGGTGAACGTGCCCATGCTCTATCCGAACATCGAAGAGCATATGGCGATCATCCTGGAGGAAAAGGTCCCCATCGTTTTCACCAGCGCAGGAAATCCTGCGGTGTGGACAGCACGGTTGAAAGCGGAAGGGATCACTTTGGTGCATGTGGTGAGCAGTGTGAAATTCGCCTTGAAAGCTCAGCAGGCTGGTTGCGATGCCGTGGTGGCCGAAGGATTCGAGGCCGGTGGACATAACGGCCGGGAGGAGACCACCACGCTGGTGCTTGTCCCCATGGTGTGTGATGCCGTTTCTATCCCTGTGATCGCAGCAGGAGGCATCAGTGATGGCAGAAGCATGCTGGCGGCGATGTGTCTGGGCGCTGATGGTGTGCAGATGGGCAGCCGTTTCGTTTGCTCGGAAGAAAGCAGCGCGCACAGGGCGTTCAAGGAACATGTGATGAGCGCGGATGAAGGTGGAACATATCTGACCTTGAAGGAATTAGCTCCTGTGCGGTTGATGCGCAACAAATTCTTCCAGGAGATACAGGAAGCCTACTCGAAAGGTGCAACAGCCGCCGATCTGAAGGCTTTGCTGGGCCGCGCCCGCGCGAAAAAGGGTATGTTCGAAGGGGATCTTGAAGAAGGTGAACTGGAGATCGGTCAGGTAAGCGGACGTATCAGGGATATCAAGCCGGCAGCCACGATAGTGGAAGAGGTGATGCGTGAATTCCATCAAGCGATCGAACGGGTAAAAGGACTGGCTCCCGTACTGCAATGATCTTTCGGCAACAAATAGCACCTGCCGAACGTCTTATCAACGTGGGTCACAAGTACTTCAGGTCTTTCTTGGTACTATCTGGCGTGCTGTTCGCATGGCCGGCCTTTGCGGTCATCCTCGATCCACCCGATCTGCGCTGCGCATCAGTGAACATCGGCGGAGATGTGACCTTGACATGGATGGTGCCGCCCGATCCCGGAGGCGATTTTTTGGAGTATAAGATCTACAGTTCCGGCGCCATCGGTGGCCCATACACGCCCGCCGGCACCGTCGGTACATATGCGCAGACTACGTTCTTCCATCCAGGGGCCGGTGCCCAGGCGGGGCCACGGTACTATTACGTGACCACCGTTTCCACGTCGCCTGCACCGAACGAATCGATCGCCTCCGACACTCTTTCCACCATCTTCGTTCAGGTAGGCCAGAGCACGCCGATGGGCAACGCGGTGATCTCCTGGAATCCGCCGGCGGTACTGCCAAGTTCACAGACCATCGGTGTTTACCTCGAATATCCGCTTGGTAATTGGATCCTGCTAGCCGATCTGCCACCCACAGCCACCAGCTACCAGCATGTCGTTTCGGTCTGTGAAGCCACGCTCACATTCCGTGTGGGGTTGAATGATGGATCGGGATGTGTTTCCTTCAGTTCGCGTGATTCGGATCTTTTCGCTGATGCCACACCACCGAGTTCCCCGATCGTAACATCTGTTTCCGTTGATACCATCAGCGGCCTTTCCACGATCGAATGGGAACCCAGTCCGCAGGCCGATACCGATGGTTACATCCTGCTTACCGTAACGCCAGGTGGTGGCGTCATCATCGATACGGTGTATGGCCAGTTCAACACGTTCTATGAGTGGGATGCGAGCACCGCTGACCTCGGTCCGGAGGCGTTCACCATCGCCGCATTCGATACCTGCCTGGTAGGTACACCGCCGAGCCCGAACACCAGCGCCACGCTGCCGGAGCATACCACCATGCACCTGACCAATTCATATGATCAGTGCGGGGGCAACGTCTATCTCACCTGGAGCCCTTATGGTGGTTGGCAACCGGCCAGTTACCAGGTGCTCGTGCAGATGGATGGTGGCCTTTGGAACGTGGTGGCGAACCTGGCCGGATCGCAGCTTTCCTACCTGCACACCGTGCAACCCGATCACCAGTATTGCTATGTCATAAAGGCGATAAGTATCGATCCGGCCATCACTTCACTCAGCAATGAAAGTTGCCGCTACAGCGATCACTCGGCCATACCTCAATTCAATTATCTACGTACGGTCACCGTGGTCGATTCCACCACCATCATGGTGGTGGACACTGTGGACGTTTCCGCTTACGCCACGGCCTATATCCTTGAACGATCGGACAATGGCGGCGCCTGGTCGGCCATCGCCACCGCACCTGCCGGCGCCGGGCCTGTCATCACCTGGATCGATGCGGCCGTGGAACCGGCCACCGTTGCTTATCGCTACCGCGTGCAGGTCTATGACAGTTGCGGCACCTTCGCGCTCACCAGCAACATCGGCGGCAACATCATCCTCAGCGGCCGATCGGAACTGGACAACACCAACGATCTTTCCTGGAACACTTACGCGCAGTGGGCTGGATCGATCGCCGGTTACATCATTCATAGACGGGTCGCGAACGAGGCCATGGGACCGATCGGTATGGTACCGGCCACCGAGCTCACTTACAACGATGATGTTTCGGTGTTCATCGAGAGCACCGGCAGGTTCTGCTATTACGTGGAAGCCGTGGAGTCCGGCAATCCATCAGGCATCAACGCCACATCGGCCAGCAACCAGATCTGCGTGGTGCAGGAAGATCTCGTGTACATACCCAACGCGTTCATCATCGGCGGCATCAACAGCATCTTCATCCCGGTCATCGGTTA
>JAEZAU010000189.1 GCA_023430325.1 Bacteroidota bacterium
CCAACAGCAATTCGCTGATCAACTACTCGGGTTCTGGCAATGACCGTACGACCATCTTGAACTTCCTGGGTGCGTCCACGTTCCTCACACCGATCAGCGGTTACCATGCTGCCGATGTGAACATGAATGGTATTGTGACCTACTCGGGATCGAACAACGACCGTACTACCTTGCTTAACAGCCTGGGTGCTTCTACGTTCCTCTCTCCGATCGTGGAGCAGCTGCCGTAGAATTGACCCTTGCCGAAATGAAGAAAGGCCGCCCGCTCGGGCGGCCTTTCTTTTTTGGTGCTGTATTAAGATCCAATGAAGTCATCGATCAGATATGAACAATGATGCATTGGTTAACGGTCTATAACATAGTTTGGCTCTTGTGTTCCGAAAACACCTGATGAGTCGCCTTAGACCGTACCGATCCACCAACAACTGAATTCGATGAGAACGAGAATGAGCCCGCAACGCAGCAAACTGCTGTTGTTGATCCTGATCAGCCTGATATCGGGTTGGTCACGATCCTTCGCACAGACCATTACCACCACCTATCCACTTGCTGCTGCACAATCCTGCATCACGTTCGCAGTACAGAACACCAATGCGTTCGCGGTACAACTTTCAAGCGTGAGCTGCGGTTTCCAGGCATCAAGTAATGGCGGTACGTTCGATCTATGGGCATCCACCACTTCGCTCAGCGGCCAGCCAACGATCACATCACCAACATGGAACATCATCGGCAGTGGAACGATCAGTGCCAATGCCCTCGCCATCTTTCCGGTGCTTTCCGGTCTTTCCTATGTCATTCCTTCCGGCACCACGGTGAGGTTCGCTGCGGTGGCCTCCACGTCCGTGGTCTATGGAGGTGCCACCAGTTCACCGAACATCTTCAGTGCAGGCGGCATCAATTTATTGGTAGGCAGCAGTGCGATCACCGGCCAACCAATTGGATTTGGTGGTGCATTTCCGACGCCCACTTTGCAACCACGCTTTTTTGCAGGATCGCTGACCTTTACCGCGGTCTCACCTTGCACTGGTACTCCTTCACCTGGCAACACCACTTCAAACGTGCTCGCCGCGTGTACGGGACAGTCCATCAATCTGGCGTTGCAGAACAGTACTTCCGGTACGGGTGTGAACTATGTGTGGGAAAGGGATAGCGGTGGTGGCTGGGTGCTGTTCGGTACCAACGCGGCCACGCAGGTGGTGACACAAACGGTGGGTACCTCTTATCGCTGCACCGTAACGTGTACACAACCTGGCGGTGGATCGGCCACCAGTGTGCCTGTGACCATCCCGATGGCCACCCCTTTCCCGGTACAATTCACACAATTGCTCTTCCCTTCCAATTGTTGGACGAGATCGGGCAGTGGTGCATTCAATACTGTTCTGATACGCGATGCCGCGAGCGGTTTTGGAGTAGGCAGCGGATCGGCGAAGTGGGATTTCTGGAATGCCGCTGCAGGTACATCCATGATCATCACGAGCCCTGTTTTCACCGCGATCGGTAGTGGACAACAAGTGCGATTCGATGTGGCAGGAGCGAAATGGACCGATACCGCCATTGACCAGATCGCGCTGGAGTACTCGACCAATGGTATCAGCGGGCCCTGGACAGCGATCGCTACAATGACCAATGCGGTAGGAGGGGACCTGAACACGGCTGGTGAGCAGGGCGGCGCGTTCACTCCCGCCAGTGGTCAGTGGGCGACACGCACTTTCGCATTGCCCGCAGGGGTGAACGCCATCCGCTTCAATGGTACAGCAGGGTTCGGTAACAACGTATATATCGATAACATCAACATAGAGCCCGTACCCAGCTGTCCCGCTCCGGCACAAGCATCCATTACAGCAACACTTGCAACAGCTACATCGGCCAACATCTCATGGGCAAGTTCTGTGGGAGCAACATCTTACGATGTGGAGGTAAGACAGGGCGGTACGCCAGGCACTGGCGGTGCGGTCTTCAGCGCGAATACCGCGAATACGAACATCACAGCGACCGGGCTCACGTTCGGTCAGAGCTATGAAGTGTATGTACGCAGCAATTGCGGTATTACGCCAAGCCCCTGGTCAAGTCCGGTGGTGTTGATCATGAACTATTGCCAGGCAGGCGCGAACAACACCAATCCTGCGAACGATCCCAATGTGAGCAGCATCTCGGTGGCTGGTATCAACGCCTCGTCGGCGAGCGTTGCACCTTACGTCGATCTTACAGCACAGATCGGCAGCATGGCCCCGGGGGGGACCTACCCGATCAACTTGGATCGCGCGATGAATTACACGTTCGAT
The DNA here is from genome assembly GCA_023430325.1 of Bacteroidota bacterium. Lineage (GTDB taxonomy): Bacteria > Bacteroidota > Bacteroidia > Flavobacteriales_F > PHOS-HE28 > PHOS-HE28. The sequence continues at coordinate 2,283 of JAEZAU010000189.1, forward strand.
CAGTTCATGGTCTGGGTGGATTGGAACGAGGACTTCGATCTTGATGATGCCAATGAACAGGTGATGGTCTCGGATATCGGCATACCCGATCCATATGACAATGTGATCGTATGTCCGCCGGGTACAACACCTGGTACCAAACGCATGCGCATAAGAAGACATTATGTCGACCCGGCCAACGGATTCCAGCCCAACAATACGCCTTGCGGGAACGCGACCTTCGGCCAGGTGATCGACCTCACGATCGAAGTATGTTCACCCATGTCAGCCACAGCATCGGTATCCGAGGATTGCCTGGCTTCCACTTTCCAGGTATCGGTGAACATCACCAGCAATAGCGGTGGTCCCATGTCGATCGATTGGATGGCGATGCCGGGGGGTGCAGGCACCATGTCCGCAAGTCTGGGCAACAACGTTCTACCGATCGCATTCGCCACAGGCACCAATGTCTCCGTAAGCATCGATAATGGAACAGCCTGCGTGCTGGAACTCGGCAATTGGGGCAGCAGTTGTCCTGTGGTAGTTGATTGTGACGCGAGCAGCGCCATGAACATGAGCCATTGTTATTCCAATGGAGATGAACGCGTCTTCGTCTTTGAAGCTTCCGATCCGGGCGGCTCGCTCGTGTTCAAATTCCTGCAGCCAAGCCCGATCGCCATTGGTGATGGGGTCACTTTTTTCGACGGTCTTCCCAACGTAGGCCAGCAGATCACCCTTCCGCCGAGCGGCTCCGATCTGAGTTCTCTTGGTAATATCGCTTCCACGGGGAATGTGCTTTCATTCACGATTCAATCGAACTCTTCGGCCAGTTGCCTCGATGGCACCTTGAGCAATGACTGGAATTTCCAGATCCGATGCGCGGGATGCTCGGAGCCTGAGGCCGATCCCGTGGTCACCACCGATTGCAACAATTACACGTTCGATCTGGGAGTGGATATCTGGGGACTTGGCTACAGTGAAATAACAGGGAACGAAGCAACTACAGCGGGCATACAGTATCAGGTGAACGGTGGAGCACCGATCACGCTGACGGGTCTGGGCATCGGGCTCCAATCCCTTGGCACCTTCAACTACAACGATGTGGTGAACGTGGTGGTGCTTCATCAGGATGATGGATCATGCAACCTCATTCTCGGTGAATTCGGGCCCAACCTCGTATGTCCGCCGGTCAATGATCAGTGTGTGAACGCAACGATCCTTCCGATCGGAGCACCGGGTGATTGCCCAGCGAACGCGTTGAGCGGCACCACGGTGATGGCCGATATGACAGGTACCGCACCGGGTTGCGCCACCACCGATGTGATACAGGATGTCTGGTATCAGTTCAGCACGGCCAACTACATGATGCCTCTGCAACTGACCATTGGCGGTGGCACCGCAGGGAACATCGGAGTGGAACTGTTCACCGCTTGTGGTACGGCCGTAGCGGGTGCTTGCCTGGTGAACGCCTTGGGTAACATCGATGTTACGGGCGCACCCAACACCACTTACTGGCTCCGCATGTTCACACGCACAGATCTGGGCAACGAAGGGACCTTCACAATATGCATGTCGGGCACTGTACCGCCACCACCACCCGCCAATGATGATTGCGCCAACGCGATCACCATCGCCTGCGGAGCAACGGTGACAGGCACTACCGCAGGCTCAACGGCGACCGGCCAGCCTGCTGCCTGTGGAACGTATGATGGTGCACAGACGGCGGGAGGTGTTTGGTATACGGTGACAGGGGATGGGGGACAGATCACCGCTTCGCTCTGCGGAAGTGTATACGATACACAGATCGGCATATTCACCGGAGCATGCGGAGCATTCACTTGCGTAGCTGGGAACGATGATTCCTGCGGACTTCAATCTTCAGTGAGTTGGAACAGTTCCAATGGTGTAACCTATTACATCTATGTTACCGGTTTCGGTACTGCTGCCGGCAATTACACCTTGAACGTCAGTTGCGCTGGATCACCGGTGCCTCCTCCGGTGAACGATGCATGTGCCAATGCGACAACGCTCGTGGTGAATGCCGATGGAGCCTGTCCGGCGAACGCAATCACGGGAACTACTGCCGGCGCAACGCCGGATGGCGCTGTTGTGCAATGCGATAATGTGGGCGGTCCTTACAATGACGTATGGTTCACATTCAACAGCGGCAGCAACACTGAGATCCAATTCCAGCTGGGATGGATCACCATGTCGGGTGGCACTTCCGTTGAACTGTATGATGGTTGTGGTGGTACGTTGATCGATTGCGATCTGTTCCTTGCCAGCCCCATCACCGGAAGTTGGATCGTGAACGGCAACACGACTTATCTCGTCCGGGTCACATCGAACGGCGCCTTCGATACGCCCGGAAGCTTCAACATCTGCCTGAGCGCACCTGCATTCGTTACCGTAACATCAAGAGTGATGTTGGATGGTGCATATGTAAGTGCCTCCGGGTTGATGCGTGATGATCTGCGCAATAGCGGTGTGATCCCTTCTTCGCAACCCTATGGCGCTACGCCATGGTCCTACGCAGGTGTGGAAACGATAGGAGCCGGTGTTCTTGCGGTAACGGGAAATGATGCGATCGTTGATTGGATCCTGCTCCAGTTGCGTGATGCCACAACGCCTTCAACGGTGGTCTCTACACGCGCCGCGCTCGTGCAACGTGATGGTGATATCGTTGACATGAACGGTAGCGATCCAGTGAAATTCAACGGAGTGGCCCCGGGAAGTTTTCGCCTTGCCATCAGGCATCGCAATCATGCGGGAGCAATGACATCGGCCTCCTATCCGTTGGTACAGATCCCTACTTCCATCGATCTCACAGCAGCCGCGACCACCACATACGGCACCAATGCACGCAAGAACGCCGGGGCCGTGATGACCTTGTGGACGGGCAATGCGAACAGCAACACGCTGATCAACTATTCCGGCTCGAACAACGACCGCACCACCATTCTGAACCTTCTTGACGCGGCAACTTTCCTCACACCATTGAACGGCTACCACGCAGGTGATGTGAACATGAACGGCATTGTCACCTACTCCGGATCGAACAATGATCGCACTACGTTGCTCAACAGCCTCGGTGCATCAACGTTCCTGACACCGATCGTGGAGCAGTTGCCTTGATTGGAGAGGCTTGAAGAAGATAATCCCCGGAGATGCTTGCATTTGCAGGCATCCCCGGGGACGGCTTCAAGTTACGGAACACAATGAATGATTGCATTCCTAGAAGATCATGAAGATCCGATCAATTCGATCAAGAGTCGACTTCCGCATTGCTCAGCTTTTCATTACTTTAGGTCCGTGTTCCGAAAACACTTAACGCCCTAACCTAAGCCACACTCGAAGGTCGTCGCACTAGTATAATGTTCGTCCAAGGGTCAGAATCACTTCTGATCCAGTCGCGCATTACTGCCGCTGCGAATGACCGTATGTCTCTCCTCATTCCCACCCGACTCTATTTCATTTCATGAAACCACGCAGACCCATTATCATTCGAACATCCGTTCGCACACATTGGATCGCCACGATGGTGATCGCAGTGATGCTCGTGCTATCACCGGAAATAAGTAAAGGACAGGCGAATGCTTATTCCTTTACTCCATTATCGGGTTCATTCGTGCCGATAACCGGAACTTCAACAAGTCTTTCGACCACTGCGGATGATGTGATCTCCAGCCCGTTCGATATCGGCTTCCCCTTTACCTTCAATGGAGTGGTCTACACACAGGTTCAGGCATGTTCCAATGGTCCCCTTCTTTTCGGTACTGGAAGAACTCAAAGCGCAGCGAACAACCTGGCCACCACAACAGCGACCCAACGACCTGGTGTTGCGGCTTTGTGGGACGATCTACAGTGTACGACGGGCGTCACCTATGAAGTATCCGGCGTTGCGGGCAACAGGGTCTTCACTGCTCAATGGCTCAATATGGAATGGAACTGGAGCTCCACAGTTGGGATCAGTTACCAGGTGAAATTATATGAAACCACAAACGTTATCGAGTTCATTTACCGCCAGGAGGCTGGTGGTAATCCTTCAGGCTCAAGCGGAGCATCCATAGGCATAATGGGCGCTGCTTCATCGGATTTTATTTCATTGCAGAACTCCTCGGCTGCTCCAACTATTTCGACCGTTTCCTCGGCCAATAGCATCACTACCAAGCCGGCCACCGGCCAGATCTACCGGTTTACGCCTCCCAATTGTGTTGCTCCTGTGGGTGTGATCTCCGCTCTAACAAGCAACTCCGCAACGGCCAACTGGACGAACAACTCCGCATTGGACTATACGTACGAATTGCGTACCAGCGGAGCCGCCGGATCAGGTCCTGTTGGGCTGATCCAGACAGGCACAGTACTGGCAGGACCAGTGAATTTTGCCGGTCTCACGCCAACTACGAATTACAGTTTTTACCTTAGAGCAAATTGTGATGGACCAAGCACAAGCAATTGGTCCACTGCGAATTTCAGTACCACACAGATCCCTGTCAGTTCCTTCCCATGGACAGTGGACTTCAGCGATCTTGGCGGTGGCCAGATCAGCAACGGATCGCAGACCAATGGGTGGTTCGTTGGAACTGCTGCAGGTAACCCGGCACCCGGTCTCTACATCAGTAACAACAGTGGGACCTCCAATGTTTATAACAACGGTTCCACATCCGTAGTGCATTATTACCGGGACATCCAGTTCCCTGCCAGCGGATACATCTTCTTCAACTTCGATTGGAGCGTACTTGGTGAATCTTGCTGCGATTACGTACGGGTGTATATGACACCTACCACGGTTACGCCAACACCAGGGGTCCAATTGTCAAGTTCAGGGACCGCGCCAACAGGGAACATCCTACTTGGTCAATTCAATAACAGTTCTTCCTGGAACCCCGCAGCACTGACATTGCCGGCCGCATATCTGGGTACCACATCCCGGTTGATCTTCGAATGGCGCAATGATGGAAGTCTTGGATCGGCTCCTGTGGCCATTGATAATATAGAGCTAAGGGTAGATCCATGTATCCCAATGCAGGTGGGCAGCCCATCCTATGTTGCCGATTGCGCCAACGACCAGTTCTATGTTTCGGTGCCTGTTCAGAACCTCAACGGTGCCACCAGCATTTCGATCACGAGCAACTATCCGGGAGATCCTGGTGCAGTTTCGAATGTGGGTGCAGGCACATATGAGATCGGTCCCTTCGCTACTGGTTCGGTGGTGAACATCACCGTGCAGAACGATCAATTCTCACAATGCGATGTGATACTGGCACAACTTTCATTTGATTGCGGAACCTTGGGGCAGAATTCACTTTCGTTCGATGGTGCAGATGATCGTGTGAACTGTGGGACAGCAAGCTCGATCGATATCACTGGGACGCAATTGACACTGGAAGCATGGATCTATCCCACGGCATGGCAGACACAATCGTGGGCCGGCAGTATCATCAATAAGGAAGGAACGAACGCCACCGGCTATATGCTGCGTTGTGGCGCGAACGGGACCTTGAGCTTCAATTTCGGTAATGGTTCCACCTGGGTGGAGCTTTTGAGCGCGCCAGGTGC
>JAEZAU010000226.1 GCA_023430325.1 Bacteroidota bacterium
TGTATGCCGAAGCTGCGGAAATGTACCTGCAGAGCGTTCAGCGCAGCCAGAAGAACGTGGATGCCAAGATCGGCCTGAAGAAGACCGGGCAGATGTTGCTCAATGACAAGCTGAGCGAGTTCTTCAAGTTCGCCAACATGGGCACCAAGGCCGATGCGGTGGACGCTTACCTCAACGCAAAACTTTACCAGGAACGCGTGGATCGATTGGGCGTGAAGCTGGAGATCCCCGATCATTACCGCACGGAGTTCGAGAAGATCAAGGGTGAACATCTTGTAGAGCTCTACAATGAAGGCCAGGCCTTGATGGAGAAGCAGGATTTCAAGAATGCCGAAGCTGTCTTCGCATCGATCGCACGCCTGGAACCCAACTACAAGGACGCCACCAGCCTTCAAACGGTAGCGTATCTGGAACCGTTGTACCGAACGGGAAAGTCCGATCTGGAGGCTGGTCATTATCGCAAGGCCTATGAAGGGTTCAGCAAGGTGATCGAGAAGGATGCCGCGTATAAGGATGCGAACAGCCTCCGGAACGAATGCCTCGCCAAAGGCCAATATTCCATTGCCGTGCTTCCGTTCAAGAATACCAGCACACGCCCCGAAATGGCGCCGAAGGTGCAGGAATACGCCATGACGGCGCTCACCGAAACGAAGGATCCGTTCATCAAGCTTGTTGATCGCGAGAACATGGACCGCATCCTTGAAGAGCAACGCCTCGGAATGAGCGGCGTGGTGGATGAGCAGACCGCCGTACGGGTGGGCAACCTCATGGGCGCGCAGGCCGTGTTGATGGGCACCTTGATCGATTATCGTGAAGAACCGGGCACGTTGAAGAGAAGCACCAAGGATGCCTACGAATCTTATCGTGTGAAGAAGAAGGACCCTGTTACAGGCGAGGAGATGCTCATCACCCAGTACAAGCCGGTGAAGTACCAGGAGTATTATCAGGAGAACAAGGTGTACGTCTCATTCTCCTATCGTTTGGTATCACTGGAGACCGGTGAAGTGCTCATGAGCAAGGTGGTGGACCGCCAGGCAGAGGACAATGTCTACTACGCGAACTATGAAGGCAACAAGGATCTGCTGCATCCTGCCCGCAATGGCGTGGTGGACCTCGGCGATCGTAGCCGGCGTGATCTGCGCAGCCTTCTTACGGCGCCACGTTCGCTCAAACCGATGTCAGTGCTCACCAACGATCTGCTTCGCTCCAGCACCAGCGCGCTTGCCAGCGAGATCCAACAGGAGCTCAACCACAAACTTCCGTGATAAGGCTGCTTCCATTGATCATGTGCGTGCTGTTGATGGCATGCAAGGGTTCGCAGCAGACCTCGCGCACGGAAACACCGTCGCCGGTGGTGGAACCCGAGCGCCCCGATTGGGTGAAGTCAAGGCCATTGAGCGACAGCCATTACATCGGAATAGGCCGGGCGGTGAAGTCACTTCCAGAACCCCAGGAAACAGCGAAGAAGAACGCCTTGAACGAACTGGCCAGCGAGATCAGTGTCATCATTGAAGGCAACAGCCTGCTGCATTCCTTCGAGCGGAAGAACCAGTTCGATGAGACGTTCACCAGCACGATAAAGACACGTACCAATGAACAGATAGAAGGATTCGAATTGGTGGACAGCTGGGAGAACAACAGCGAATACTGGGTATATTACCGCCTCTCCAAGTCGGAACATGCGCGACTGAAGGCAGAGAAGAAGGACCGGGCCATTGGAACGGCCACCGATCTTTTGGCACGCAGCCGCGCCAGCCTTGCCTCCGGTGATCTGCGCAGCGCCTTCGATCAGGCACTGAAGGGACTTCTCTCCATGAAGGAATATTGGGGTGAGAACGACCAGGTGGAATTGAACGGAAAGCAAGTGCCGCTGGCCAACGAGCTCTACAACGAACTACAGAAACTTACCGGAAATGTCAGATTTTCGATCCTCCCGGAACGTTGCGTGCTCGGCTATGAAGAGCAGTACAAGCGTGAGATGTTGATCGGTGCGCGCTATGAGTCCAACGGCACCTCACAGGATCTGTTCCAACTACCGGTGATCATCAATTATCCAGGTATCAGCGGAAAGGTCTCTGAGATGAAGAGCACCGATGCTGAAGGGAGGATCAGGACCACCGTTCAACGTGTCGCCAACAATGGATCGGCACCTGAATTATTGGTGAAGCTCGATCAGGAAGGACTGGTGAGCAAGGAACACGACGCGGCTTTGGTGAAACCTCTGATCGCCAGCCTCACCTTTCCGGAAGTCCGCACACCGATCGATATCCGCATGCCCCGCGTGTTCATGAAGTCGGCCGAAAGCAACCTCGGCAAGCCGCTCACCGATGCCGGCGTGGCCTTATCGATAAAGGAGGAACTCACCCGCAGCGGCTTCCGCTTCGTAGACAGGCCGGGCGATGCCGATCTCTTGATGGACCTGAACGCCAGTACGCGCGAAGGAGGATCCTCCAACGGCTTCTTCACCACGTTCCTGGATGTGAGTTTCAGTTTTCGCGATCGGCGCACGCAGGAGGTGGTATATGAAGGAGGAAGACAGGGTGTGAAAGGTGTGCAGCTGGACCATGTACGCGCAGGGATGGAAGCCTATAAAAAGGCCGTACAGGAATTGAAAAAAGAACTCGTACCTCAGATAATGACCTCTATTCTCTAGGAATGGCAAGGCTTTCGGGAGATCGGCACAAATTTCGACAACCACTCAGCGAACAACGACACATCACCAATACACACCTCCAAATACGTAGACCATGACCCTCAACAGACAGATACCGATCATGATCGCCGCGGTCCTGATGGCCGGTGGAATGACCGCTTGCAAAAGCAAGAAGAAGACCGTGGAAGCACCCAAACCTGCCGGTGAGACCGAAGTGGTGGTGCTGTGCTCTGGTCCCGAATATTTTACCAATGACAAGGTGTTCCGCGCCAATGCCCTCGGGGAGAGCATGGATCAACAGACCGCCAAGAAGAAGGCCATGAGCAATGCCCGCGCTGATCTGGCTTCCGCCATCAATACACAGGTGAAGGCCGTGATCGATAACTATGTGAACAGCCGTGAGATGAACAACCGTGAGGAGGTGGGCGAACGTTACGAAAGCCTTGCCCGTGAAGTGGTGGATCAGAAGCTCACCGGCACCAAGACGATCTGCGAAAAGCACATGCGCGACAATGCGACCGGTAACTTCAAGACCTACGTTGCGATCGAACTCAGTGCACAAGACCTGCTGGCCGCCTACAACGAGCGTTTGAGCAATGATGAACGCTTGCGGATCGATTACGATTACGAGAAGTTCAAGGAGACCTTCGATCGCGAAATGGAAAAGCTGAACAACCGCTAAGCCTAGCCAACGGTTGCAACGGGACCTCCGCCACAGGAATGTGGCGGAGGTCTCTTTTTTGTTCCGATCCTTAGCAGGAACTTCGTCCCATGCAACGCACCACCTTGGCCTGGGCATCGATAATCCTGCTTTCTGCTGTGGCTTTGGGCGCTTTTGGTGCGCATGGTCTGAAGGATCATTTTCCGCCTGAAGCGATCGGCCAATGGAAGACCGGCGTGGAGTACCAGTTCTACCATGGATTGGCGCTGCTCGGCCTGGCCGCGCTTGCCGATCGGATAGACCGATACTCGTTGCGGTGGATAAGGTTGATGTTCCTGCTCGGGGTACTGTGCTTCAGCGGATCGCTTTACCTGCTTAGCACCAGATACTTATTAAACCTCCATAACATTACACCGATACTTGGCCCCATTACTCCGATCGGAGGGCTCTTCTTCATCGCCGGCTGGGCCCTTCTGTTGATAACGGCTTTACGTTCAAATGACGATCGTTAGCCTCAACAGCGCGGAAACCCCTAATTTTGCCGCCTATTCCAACATTCAAGGAACATGAACGAGTTCGGTAAGAAACCGAAGAACGGTGACCTTTCCAAGATCGGCCTCGGCCGGGTGGGTGATGCCTACTGGAACCTGGAGCCGGCGGAACTGGTGGAGCATGCCATAGTGAACGGCCAGGGTGTCTTTGCCGACAGCGGCGCATTGGCGATAGATACCGGTGAGTTCACCGGCCGCAGCCCCAAGGACAAGTTCTGTGTGAAGGACGCCAAGACCGAAGAGACCGTCTGGTGGGGTGATGTCAACATCGCCTTCGATCCGGCCAGGTTCGATGCGCTCTATGACAAGATGTGCGTATACCTGATGAACCGCGACGTGTATGTGAAGGATGCGATCGCCTGCGCCGATCCCACCTTCCAGCTCAACCTGCGTGTGGTGGCCGAATATCCCTGGAGCGCCCTCTTCGCCAGCAACATGTTCCTACGCCCCACGGCCGAACAGATCGAAGAGTTCGAACCGGAGTGGCATGTGATATGCGCGCCAGGCTTTCTGGCCGACCCTGCCAAGGACGGCACCCGCCAGCACAATTTCGCGATCATCAATTTCACAAAGAAGATGATCATCATTGGTGGCTCAGGTTATACCGGTGAGATCAAGAAAGGCATCTTCACCGTACTGAACTACATCCTGCCCCAGGAGCGCAACGTGCTCAGCATGCATTGCAGCGCCAACATCGGCAAGGACGGAGATACTGCGGTGTTCTTCGGATTGAGTGGTACCGGCAAGACCACGCTGAGCGCCGATCCCGATCGTCGTTTGATCGGTGATGACGAGCACGGCTGGAGCGATAAGGGCGTCTTCAACTTTGAAGGCGGATGCTATGCCAAATGCATCGATCTTAGTGCGGAGAAGGAGCCACAGATCTGGAACGCCATCAAGTTCGGTTCACTGCTTGAGAACATCGTGTTCGAAGAAGGCACCACGCGCGTGGATTTCGCCGATGGCACCAAGACCGAGAATACCCGCGTAAGCTATCCGATCCATCATATCGACAATATCGCAACGCCCAGCGTTGGATCGCATCCGAAGAACATCTTCTTCCTTACCTGCGATGCGTACGGTGTCCTTCCTCCGATCAGCAAGCTCACCCCTGGCCAGGCCATGTACTGGTTCATCAGCGGCTACACGGCGAAGGTGGCGGGTACAGAGGCGGGCATCACCGAACCAAAGACCGTTTTCAGTGCATGCTTCGGAGCTCCTTTCCTGCCCCTGCATCCCACGAAATACGCAGCGATGCTCGGCGAAAAAATGAAGCAACATGATGTGCGCATCTGGTTGGTGAACACCGGCTGGAGCGGCGGCGCTTATGGCACCGGCGAACGCATGAAGCTCAAGTACACCCGCGCCATGATCACTGCAGCTCTGCAGGGGGAACTGGACAAGGTGGAATACAAGCAGCACCCGATCTTCGGTGTGAGCTTCCCTGCCAGCTGCCCCAACGTTCCTGCTGAGATCCTCGATCCACGCAGCACCTGGAAGGACAAGGCCGCTTACGATGAGCAGGCCGAGAAGCTCGCCAAGGCGTTCAACGACAACTTCAACAAATACAAGGACGGCGCAAGCGCAGAGATCCTTGAGGCCGCTCCCCGTGCTGCGGTGAAAGCCTGACAATTCCTATCTCAACGAAAAACCCTTCCTGATCGGAGGGGTTTTTCATTTTCAGCGGTTTTTTCAACATTTTCAACAATGGAAGCAGCGTTTTCAGGAGTAGACCTATCTTCCTAGCGCGGATCGTGTTGAAAAGAAGGCAGGGAGGGATCCGCATTCATCTTGAATGAAATGCGAACGACTCTCCTACTTCTGTGGCTCCTTGCAAATACGGCCGTACTGGCGCAGACGAACTGGGCACGCCGCCTCGGGGCCTGGAGCAATGATGCCTACAACAGCATTGTCATCGATGCTGCCGGGAACAATTATGTAACGGGCGAATTCGGTGGATCGATAACCACGCCGATCGGGATCATCACCTCTCAGGGGAGTCTCGATATCGTGATCGCCAAATACGATCCCTCTGGTACGCTGCTCTGGTCACGCACCTTCGGGGGGCCGGGGTTGGATCGTGGGATAGATATTGCTCTTGGCCCTGCGGGTGAACTGGTGGTCGTAGGCACCTACATGAACACCGTACAATTCGGAAGCGGCCCCGTAACATCAGCCGGAGGAACCCAGGACATCTTCATTCTGAAACTCGCTTCGGCCGATGGATCGTTCGACTGGGTGCGCACCGGTGGAAGTGCAGATGGCGTGGACCAACCCAATTCAGTATCCATCGCAGCAGATGGACGGATCGCGGTAGCGGGTGAGTTCCGCGGGACGGCCACCTTCGATGCAGGCTCCATCACCAGCATGACCGATCCCGATACGGGCGATCCGAGCGTGGACATATTTCTGTTGAGCTATGATGCGGATGGCACCGCATTATGGATGAAACACGGCACGGCGGAATTCGCCGATCGTGGAGCGGCCGTAACGCATGATGCTGATGGCAACGTCTATATCACAGGACAGTTCAGTGACACGCTCACCTTCGATCAAACGCATTTCAACCAGATGTACAGTGCCATTTTCATCGCACGTTTCAGTGCTGGTGGCACCGAGGAATGGTTCAGGATCTTCGGTGGTGGCACGTACAATCAGGTGTTCGATCTGGCGATGTCCGCAGCAGATAAGTTGATGCTCGTAGGCGACATCCAGGGAACCGTGATCTTTCTTGATACCGATCCCGATCTCTTTACAGCCGTAGCACCCCGATCTTCCTTTTTGGTGGAAGTGGATCTGGACGGAGAATTCGTAAGACAGGCCACTTGGGGCAGCGATCATGTCATCAACACGCGATCACTATCGATCCATGGAGATGAGATCTCTGTGCTGGGCCGTTTCCAATGTCAACTGACCGACTTCAGCGCATTACATGGAGAAGGAACCTGGCTGGCCACGGGACATCATGACCTGTACGTGGCGCGGTTCCATTTGAGCACCATGCTCCTGAAGGATTCACAACAATTCGGCGGACAGAAGAACAAGGTACCCGGAGCGATCGCTCATGCGCCCGATGGCAGCTCGATCTTCTGTGGGTCCTACGATCGCATCTTGATCTTTCCCAGCAACTACAACGAATTCTCGGCCGAACCATCGGCAATGTACCTCCTGATAGGCGGGGCACCTTCAGGTTTCTGCACCGATGCGAACTACTCGAATTATACCGGTTTGAACGGAAGCTCCTTGATGGACGCCTTCATTGCGCGCGGGTTCACCGTGGGCCGCCAACCGTACGACTTCTGGACCAGGCCCATGACATCGACAACCTGTGATCGGCCGCAACGCGATGCATTCATCCGCATGGGGAACCTTGGTATTACGGGCCTGGATACCCTTTCAGCCTGCGGGCAGGCTGTGATCGGCATGTTCACCAATACTGCTTTCACACCCGATACATCCGCAAGGCACAACGCGCCGGACATGATCTTCGATTGGAATACCGGTGATACGATACCGAACATCACAGTTACGAACACTGGATGGTATTACTGTACGGTGACCTCCGCCGCTGGCTGTTGGGAAAGGACCGATTCACTGTACATGGTCATCGATCCGATACCCCCGAAGCCTTTGCTCAGTGATGATGTGGTGGTGAATACGGATGCATTGATCGCCGCTGCGATCCATGTCTGTGATCCGCAGGTCCCCACGCTCTGGGTGAGTGGTGTTGATCCCGCCAACACAGTGCATTGGACCGCTCCTGGGTTGAACGTGATCAGCGATACCGTTCTGGCTCCGGTGACCGGATGGTACACGGCATATGTCACCACGCCCGCAGGCTGTGTCAGCTTGAACTCTGTAATGGTGGTCATTCATCCGGATGTACCGATGCCTCCTCTGGACGCCGAATATGACATCCTCTTTCCGCAGGATACCGATCAGAACGATACGTTGGAGATCTGTATGAACGAATCGGTACAGTACAACACCACGGTCACATTCCTGCTGAATAATTCACCGGTGAGCCTTCCCACCGGTATCGTGATGTTCAGGCGATGCAATGGCTATGGCTGGTCCGTGGTCCCGGACCCACCGGCCACTACCTGTTCCCAACAGATCACTACTGAAGGTTGGCATGACTTCACGATCGATATCATGATCACGAACGCGCCGTGCGGTACGGACACATTGATCTTCACGCGCACCGACAGTCTGTACGTGATCCCCTTCCCCGTCACGTATCCCGCCATCTCCATCACCGCACCGGACTACATCTGCCCGGGCGATACATTATCTGTGACCGCGACCTGTGTGAATTGTGATGTCATAACCTGGAATGGTGGAAGTATCGTTGCATCCAATGATTCCATGGCGTGGTTCATTTCGGAAGGAATGATCTCGGTGAATGCTACATATACCGATACGAACAATTGCAACACCTCCTCTTCTGCTTCGGATTTCATTCCCTGGAACCCCAACCCCTTGCTGGACGTGATCCCGATCGATGGGATCATTTGTCCTGACAGCACGGCGACGATCTTCTCCGATCATGAAGGGGTCTCTTATCAATGGTATGGACCATTGGGACCGCTGAGCGTCTCCAATGACACGATCGTGACCAGCCAGCCCGGGATCTATTATCTTGAAATGATCGACCTGCTCGGCTGCATGGTCACTTCAGATCCGATCCTGATAACTGATTACGCAACACCCTTCCTGAACATACTCCCGGACAACGCGATCTGCGGGCCGGGTGATCAGGCCACACTTCAAGTGGTGACCACCAGCATATCCACCGTTCAATGGCAATCACCGCTCAGCGGAAACGCGTTGCAACAAGTGGTCACAGAGCCGGGTATCTATTCCTGCACGGTGAACGGTTGCGGCGTCATCACAGAACTTTCGGTGGAGATCTTCGGCAATAATGCCGTGGCAGAGATCGAGCAGCAAGGGCCGTTCACCATTTGCCCCGATGATGAACTTCTTCTTACCGCTACACCTGGCATGGTGTTGTACTACTGGGAGCCCGGGCCGGTGATCGGTACGGACATGTTGGTGCAGGATGCAGGCACCTATACGTTGTATGCCACGGATCTGCATGGTTGCACGGATACGATGCAGATTGTTGTTGAGGAGATCCCCTGGACAGATGCGATGCAATGGAGCGATACCACGATCTGTCCTGGAACACTGCTGATCCTTTCGGTCTCGGGATCGGGATCCATCCATTGGTTCTCTGATCCCGCCTTGACCGATACGATCGGCTGGGGCACCACATTCGATGCCGGTGCGCCCATGGAGCAGACCACGATCTACGTTCAGCAGATCGAAGGGCAATGTGCTTCGGCCGGACATGGGATCGAGATCCATATGCTGTCGATCGCTCCGTTCGTGAGCGGCCCGGATACTGCCTGCGTTGGTGAAGAAGTGATCCTACAAGTGCCGGATGATCCCTTGGTCAGCGTTTCATGGTCCACACCGGCGGGCAATTTCACTGGCAACAGCGTTACGATCGCTTCTGTCGGTCTACAGGATGCCGGGCCATACATAGTTACTTCCACAAGCGCTGAATGTTCGACAAGTCTCGAGCACCAACTCACCGTGATGCAGCCGATCCCCTTCGAATTGGGCCCGGATGCGATCATCTGTAACGGTGCAGAAGTGGTGATCGAAATACCTGTTGACGTTTCCGATCCGGTGTGGCATGATGCTTCGACCTCGGTCACATTCACAGCCACAGGTGCTGGCTGGATCACGCTCACGGCCGTGGATCTGAACGGTTGCGTGAATGCCGATTCATTGTACGTATCCGTGTTCGATCCATCGATCCCCCTCTCGGTCAGTTCGATCTCGATCTGTGCAGGAGAAGATGCCGTGCTGTATGCAACAGGTTCCGGCTCCATTCAATGGTATCTGGACGCGGATCTTCAACAAGCGATCGCAACTGGCAATTCGATCATCATCCCTTCGCCTCAAGCAGATCTTGATATCTATGTGATACAGGTGGATGGCGGATGTACCTCGGAGCTCGTTCAGATCACTGTGACGGTAGATCCCGTACCGGAGGAGATCACGCTCGATCCACCCGCACTCGTATGCCTGGCACAGCCTTTCACAATAACATCCAATGCGGTGGAAGGCATTTGGGATACTCCGATCGGCGCATCGACGGGATCTGCCTTCACTTCACCAGCTGCTGATACGATCCACTCCGGCATCTATGTCTTCACACCGTTCATCGGCAATTGTGCGGGTGAAGCCTTAAGTACGTTGATCGATGTATCGATCCCCGAGATCATACCCATGCAGCCTGATACGAGTTTCTGCAATGGAAGCGAATTCATCCTTTCGATCCCAGGATGGTTCTATGATCCGCTCTGGAGCACCGGCAGTACGGCTTACGAGATCGTTGTGATCGATCCAGGCACATACACCGTTACAGCCACGGACAGCCAGGGCTGCCCCACATCCGCATCCACCGAACTGATGACCATCGATTGTGCTGTGGTGGTACCGAACGTCTTTACACCGAACGGCGATGGCGTGAACGACACCTGGAGCCTTCCGCCGGGCCCGTTCAAGTCCACGGCGTTCACCGTTTACAACCGCTGGGGCCAATTGGTCTGGGACGGTGATGTTACGCGGCAAGGCTTCAACGGAAAGCATTACAAGAACGGTGAACCGCTTTCAGAAGGCACCTATTATTATGTGCTCAGCCTGCATCCTTCCCGCGGGGAAAGCATTGAGCGAACGGGTTATCTCGAAGTGATGAAATGATCGCCTGCGCGATCTTGAAGTACCATTTTCGAGCGATCGGCCACATGATCCTGTCAATTGATCCTTGAACCGATATATTGTTCCACCAAGAACAGATCACATTTCGCAAATGGCATACTTCACCAGAATATTGATATTCTCTACACTCTGCCTTTGCGCGATCCGTACACTGTCACAACCGTATTGGGTGCGCGATCTGGGTGGCGCCGGAAATGAACATATCGCCGATGTTCAGATCGATACGGACGGATCCATTTATGTGACCGGGGAATTCGGCGGAACGGTCACATTCGCCGGCCAGACCTATTCCAGCGCAGGAGGGATCGATCTGTTCATCGCAAGATTATCGGGCGATGGGAACGTGACCTGGTTCAAACATGGAGGTGGTCCGGGTATAGACCGGGGATTGAAATTGGCATTAGGCAATGACGTGGTCGCCTTCACCGGGGAATTCATGAATACGGCCACCTTCCTTGGCAATTCCATTACAAGCATGGGAGGCACGGCGGACATGTTCCTGGCCGTACTGAACAAAGCCGATGGATCTTTGCAATGGATCGAACAAGGTGGAGGTGCTGCCGGCACTGACAGACCAAGCGGCATAAGCATCGCGGGTAACGGCAACATCAGTGTGGCCGGTGAATTCCGTGGATCGGCCGACTGGCAGGGCAGCACCATCACCAGCATGACCGATCCTGATACAGGCCAGCCAAGTACGGATGTCTTCGTGGCCACTTATTCCAGTTCGGGTTCTCTGTCCTGGTTGAAGAAAGGCACGGCCAAATTCACCGATCGTGCGGTGGACCTCATTCATGATGCGGCGGGGAACATCTACGTGGCCGGTCAGTTCAGCGATACGCTCACCTTCGATGTGGCCCACCCGAACAACATCATGAACGCCACATTCCTGATGAAACTGGATGCCAGCGGCAATGAGATATGGTTCCGGCGTGCAGGCGGTGCCGGTTACAATCATGTGCGCGACATGGTGCCCGGTCTATCCGGACAGATCCTCCTTGCCGGCGATGTGCAGGGTACGATGATCTATTTCGGGACCACGCAAACGAACGTAAGCAGCGTGTTACCGTTCGCCTATTACATACTGATCGTTTCCAGTACCGGCGAACTCTCAGCTTTCACCACCAAGGGATCGCAGAATGGTGTGGCCAGCCGTGCACTTGCGGCGAACACCGATCGGATCTTCGTTTATGGAGAATTCGATTGCCAGTTCACCGGTCTTGCTGCGCATTATAGCGCCACCGGCCTTTTCATGGCCACCGGAGATGAGGACCTGTTCATCGCTGAACATGCGTTAACGGGATTGGCCCTCCAGGATGCGCAACAGTTCGGTGGCCGATCGGCGAAGGTCGCTGGAGCGATCGGCCTGCTTCCTTCAGGCAACGCTGTTCTTTCCGGATCCTTCCAGCATGATCTGATCTTTCCGTCCATACCTGGGCTTTCTGCTGATATCTCCACGAGTTTCGGCACTCTTCAGGGAACCTCGAACGGAATCTACTGCAGTGACAGCAATTACGGAATGTTCACTGCAAGCACGAGCGCCGGACTTACCGATGGATTTCTGGCGCGGGCCCTGGTCACCACGCGGGAACCGTACGATTGGTGGCGACGTGAAGGATCGGGCTGTGCACGAGATACACTTCAACCATGCATCAGGCAGGGAGTGATGTCCGCGTGCCCGGATACGATCCGCGATTGCGGGTCCGTCTCGCTCAACGTGCTCACGCATTTCCCCACTACACCCGGAACGAACGTGCATCATGTTGGCCCGGCGATCAGCTATCTGTGGTCCACCGGAAGCACGAACACTACGATCGCCGCCACCACCACCGGAAATTACAGCGTCACCCTGACCTCGGCCAACGGCTGCTACCAATGGACGGATGAAGTGTACGTGATCATTGATCCGATACCACCATCGCCATTGATATCGGATGACATCGTGCAGAACTCGAATACTTCGAGTCCCTCGCCAATCTACCTATGCGATCCTGAAACACATTGGATCTGGGCCACCAATTATTCCACGGCCACTGAGTTCGCGTGGCAACCTCCTCAATCCGGGGATTGGATCTTCAACGATTCGATCTTAGTGGATACGGCCGGATTCTATACGTTCTCTGTCACCAACCAGTACGGCTGTTCGCGTACCATCAGTATCCAGGTGTTCGATAACCCCACCATCCCGCTACCGGACATCGATCTGTCGCTGCCGATCACATTTCCGCAGGATATCGACATGAACGATTCGATCGAAATATGTCCTGGGGCGCTGGCCGAATTCGCTTACTCACCGATCTGGATGATAAATGGTGTAACAAGCCCTCCACCCGACGGCCTTACGATCTTATGGGGCCTTGCGCCAATGGCTCCCCCACCAACTACTCCTACTTCCGGCCAGGCCGGCGGAGGCACGCTGCCGGTGACCGGTCCTGGTTGGTATTCCGCCGAGATCTACTTCATGGTGACCAACCAACCATGTGGTCAGGATACGTTGCAATGGAATTTTGCCGATAGCGTTCATGTTGATCTGCTATCTACACCGACCGTGGATGTTTTCGTGAGCGGACCCAATGTGGTGTGTGATGGTGACACGATCCTTCTTGTTGGTGGTTGCACGGGCTGCGACGGAACATCGTGGTCGGGGCCTGGAGCCATCACTCTCTCACCGGATTCGATCCTTGTGCATCAGCCGGGCACCTATTCACTTTCAGGCACTGCGGTGAATGCTGAAGGTTGCTCCGCCAGCGACCAGGCCTCGATCACCGTGACCATGCCTACCGGCGCCGTCTTGACGGTGAACCCTTCTAACGGGATCATCTGCCCCGGGGCCACAGCAACGATATCCACGGGACTAAGTGGTACAAGTCATATCTGGTACGGACCCAATGGGCCGATCACCGGCCAGGGCGGATCGCTGGTAACGAACGTACCCGGTGAATACTACCTCTCCATGCTGGTGGGAGGCTGCCCAGTTACAAGCAACAATGTACTTCTCTCGAACTATGGAACGCCTCACCTCAACAGCGAACCGAATGGCGCACTCTGTTATCCGGATGAAGAAGTGACCCTGCTCGTGGTGGCCACACCAGGTTCGACCATTCAGTGGCAGTCTCCCTTGAGCGGCAGTTCACCGACCCAGATCATCACTGAAAGCGGAACGTATTCGTGCACGGTGACCGCATGCGGCATCACCACATCACTCAGTGTGGACATCACTTACTCACCGATAACGGCGCAACTGGTGGATCCCGGACCGTTCATCCAATGCCCCGGCGAGACAGTTGAACTGGCCAGTGCAGTGGAAGCAACGAGCTACCTGTGGGTGCCTACCATGGATACCACTGCATCCATCGTTGTTGATGAAGGCGGAACATATTCGTTGATCGTCTGGAACGATGTGGGTTGTTCCGATACAGTGAACGTCCTGGTGGATGGCGTGGAATTCTCCATCCCGATCGAAGCTGCGGGCGATACCATATGCAGCGGTGATCCGGCTCAATTGACAGCGATCGGTAGCGGAACGATCACCTGGTATCCGGCTGCATCTCCTTCATCTCCGTTGGGTACCGGCCATACGATCGCCATCCCGTTCAGTTCATCCACGATCATTTATGCTCAACAATCGCTTGAGAATTGTCTGAGCGAGTTCGTGGCCGTTCCGATCGATGTGATCCAGCGGCCTGCGGCCATCACGGTCACCGGTCCCGATCCCTTGTGCCTCGGTGAACCGTTCATGGTGGCCACGTCCGCGCCTGACACCGTACTTCTCACATGGTCCACGCCCATCGGAAGTTTCGATGGCTCATCGATCGATGTACCGGTCTCCACGCTTGATCATAACGGATCATACATCTGCACCCCGGTCTACGAAGGCTGCAATGGCGCGGCGGATGCGTGGATGGTGATCGTACATGATCCGGTCGATCTACAACAGCCTTCGGACGTGGATCTCTGCACCGGTGACATCGTGCAGTTCACGATCCCCAACGAATTCAGCAATGTTCAATGGTCCAATGGTTCCACGGCTAATTCCATCATTGTCTCCGCCGGCGCAGAGATCTCGGTCATGGCGACCGATACCAACGGCTGTGCGTCGTACGCAACTATGATCGTCACAGAAGCCGAATGCCCGTTGACCATACCGAACGTATTCACACCGAACGCTGATGGTTCTAACGACACATGGCTCGCGGTAGGTGGTTTCACTATGGCCGGTGCGAAGATCTACAACCGTTGGGGCAACCTCGTGTATGAAGGCGACATGCTTCAAAGGCCTTGGAACGGCAAACATTACCGATCGAGCGAGACCTGTACAGACGGCGTCTATTATTACGAGATCCTGCTGACCCGATCGAACGGTTCCAATTCGATGCATACCGGGTATGTGCAATTGATACATTGAACATCGGCAACCATTCAATACCGGAACGTCTTTTTGATGGATCCTTGAGATCTTGAAATTCACCGCTCAACGAACAAGAATGCGTTCATCACTCCTTCTCCTCCTGATCTTTTCTTCAGGCATATGCTCGGCTCAAGCCGATACCTTGATGACGGTTTTCGGTGTTGCGAAAAATGCCATCACCGGTGAACGGATAAAGAACCTTTCCGTGATGGCGGTGGATCTATCCGATACTACGCAAATGATCCGGGCACGTGGGTTCGAGGATGGCCGATATGATCTGGCCTTGACAGAGATCCGTTCCTACCTCATTCTGTATTCCGCTCCCGGGTACGTCACAAAGTCAGTTCAGGTGGACATGGCCGGGCCTACTGAGGATGACTGGAAAGGCGGTTTCGGTCTGCAGATCGATGCCACGCTCCTTGAGCACCGGGATGGAGTGGACTATTCCGCATTGAAGGAGCCGTTCGGTCGTTCTTCCTATGTGGCCTCAGCCGGGAATTTCGAATGGGACCGGGAGTACAGCGATCGCATGCGCCAGGAACAGGAGAAGATCCTGAAGATCCATAACAAGAAGTAGGATATCTTCTACAGCACCCGCCGCACCATGCGCAGCTTGTGCGTATAGCGGCCGTCCTCCGCACTGAAGATCCCCTGCTGATCGAGCCGATCTATGCGGACGCGGCCGCTGCTGTGCGCGATACGCAGATCGCCGTCATCGTTGCGCGTAAGCACGATTCCAACGTGGGTGATCTTCCCTTCCTCATTATCGAAGAAGACCAGATCACCGGGTTCACACAGATCGAGCAGATCCACCACGTCACCTTCCGCTGCCTGTTGTGACGCATCGCGTGGCAGATAGATCCCCATCAGGATGAAGATCATCTGCGTGAGGCCACTGCAATCCACTCCCCAGGGCGTACGGCCGCCCCAGAGGTAAGGAGCCCCAAGGAACGGGTGCAGATAAAGCTCCATCAGATCGGCGCGCTCCAGATCCGGTCTATGATTAGTAACGGCCTGCACCGGAATGCGGCGGCCGTCCCAAAGGATCGTACCGTTCTCATAGAACGGAAGCACGGCCCCATAAGGAAGCACGACCTGCCGCTCACCAAGATCAACGATGCTGTTGCCGCCACCGGCGATCACCCGCAGATCGGGATCGTAGTTCGGCGTCTTGGTTGAAAGGATCTGCTTGTTGTCCACCCAGCCCACATAGCCATCATGATCGAACTCCAGCTTGGTCCATTTCTCCCACCGCTCCAACACCTCGGCTGTTTCGCCAAAGAGCCATTGCGACACCATTTCGGAGCGATCGTTGGGTTCGGCCCGCACCGGCACAATTGAAAGAGGGCAAATAACAGAGCTCATGACGAGCCGAAGTTAGCTGGTGAATTGTGAATGGTCTTCGGTGAATAGGCGCGAAGCGATCGTCGACTGTAACCAGTCACTTTTCACTTTTCACCATTCACTTCCTCAAACAGCTTCGATCACCATCGCGCTCGCTCCGCCCCCGCCATTGCAGATACCCGCCGCACCGATCTTCTTGCCCTGGTTGCGCAAAGCATGAAGCAGGGTAACAATGATCCGAGCACCAGATGCACCGAGCGGATGGCCCAATGACACGGCGCCACCATTCACGTTCGCCTTCGTCGGATCGATGCCGAGTTCCTTGTTGTTGGCGATGCCCACCACGCTGAAAGCCTCATTAAGCTCCCACAGATCCACCTGATCATTGGTGATGCCGGCCTTTTTCAGTGCTTTCGGCAGGGCCTTGGCAGGTGCGGTCGTGAACCATTCCGGCGCCTGCGCGGCATCCGCGTAGCTCACGATCTTCGCAAGTGGCTTTATGCCGAGTTCCTTCGCTTTTTCAGCACTCATCAGTACCACGGCAGCGGCGCCATCATTCAACGTGCTGGCGTTGGCGGCCGTAACCGTACCGTTCGGATCGAATACAGGTCTCAGACCCGGGATCTTGTCGAACTGCACATTCTTGTACTCCTCGTCTTCGGCGAACTGGATGGGCTCACCTTTGCGCTGGGGGATCGATACCGCCACCACCTCATCCTTGAAACGCCCTTCCTTCCAGGCGGCGGCGCTGCGCTTGTAGCTCTCGATCGCAAAGGCATCCTGCTCTTCGCGGCTTATGCCGCATTCTTTGGCACAAAGCTCGGCGCTGTTGCCCATGTGGTTCTTGTTGTAGACGTCGGTAAGGCCGTCCTTCACCATGCCATCTATCAGCTTCATATCGCCGAGCTTCTGGCCGGTACGTCCGGTGGCCATGTAGAAGGGTACCTGGCTCATGTTCTCCATGCCGCCGGCCACCACCACATCGTTATCACCGGCCAGGATCGTTTGCGCACCGAGCATGATCGCCTTCATACCGCTCGCGCACACCTTGTTCACCGTGGTGCAGGGCACGGTGTTCGGCAGACCGGCGAAGATCGCGGCCTGTCGGGCCGGTGCCTGCCCAACGTTGGCTTGCAGCACACAGCCCATGAACACCTCATCCACCTGCTTCGGATCAACGCCCGCCTTGCCCAGCGCCTCCTTGATCACCGTAGCACCTAACTGCGTGGCCGCAACATTCGAGAGCGAGCCCATGAAACTGCCGATCGGCGTACGAACCGCGGAAACGATCACTACTTCCTTTGCCATGTCTTGCGAAGCTGTTTTTGCGGGTGCAAAGGTACGGGGTGCAGGCTGGAGGTTGAGGCTGTTGAGGAGTTGAATGGTTGGGCGAATGCCCGCCTCAAATGCAGGCGGTCACCGGGCTATCCGTTCCAAGTCCGCGATCGCTGCGCGCTCTTGCGGGCTTTCCACTGCTATCCCTTTCGCAGATCTGGACCGGGCTTGATCATTTGTGGATCGACCGGAGCACCCGCTGTATCTCGAAATGACGGAAGCGTTAACGTT
>JAEZAU010000229.1 GCA_023430325.1 Bacteroidota bacterium
GTTGCAGGTGGCGCTCCCTATCGTGCTGCAGGATATCGTGTCACGTGGCTGGAAGATGAAAGCACTTCCGGCACGGTCCATCACTGTTTGATGTCCGTGACCTTGTATTCGGCGCGTCGGTTGATGGCGTGTTCCGCCTCGCTGCATTCCGTGCCTTCGGTGCAATGGTTCAGCGGCATCGATCCGCCATGCCCACGGGCGGTTATCCGTTCCTTCGGCACCCCGTTCTTGATCAGGTATTCGGCGATCACGTCCGCCTGTTTTTGTGTCTGCTTCAGCTTCTCGGCCGCATTGCCTTTTGCATCGGAATGAACACCGACCTCTATCCGTAACGTAGGGTTCACCAGCATTCTTTCCACCACCAGGTCAAGATCGGCCTTCGCTGCCGCATCCAGGCTTGGCCTTCCGGTACCGAACCGCACGTTCTTCAAGGGAATTGAGGTGCCGATCAATACCGGTTCAAAGGACAGGTCACGCTCCTTGTTCAGATCGATGATGCCTTCGTTCATTCCTTTGGTACTGATCGGAACGGTCTGGCTGAAATAACCCTCCTTCTCAAAGTGGACCTCGAACTCCTCATTGCCCTGTATCCTGAACTGGAAATCACCGCTCTCATTGGTGCGATGGTTCTCTGAGTGGAAACTGCTCAGGTTCACGATGCTCACCGTCATGTCAGGTATGAAATGGATCGTTCCTTTCTCCCTTACGGCGCCGCGCAAAAGAAGGCCTTCGCTGGAAATGAGAGTGAGATCGCGCGTGAGGATCTGCTCCTGCTCAATGTTCTCTGTGCTCAGGTGGCCTTGCGCTTCATGCCGCCCGGGTGCTCGCGCCACTACACGATAAGCTTTTCCTTTCTCCACCGGGAATGCATATTCACCGCGGCTGTCGGTCTGTGCAATGTCGATCACTTTTCCCTCATCGTTCCTCAATTCCACTTCTGCAGCGATCACGGCCATATCGGTCTCCTTGTCCATCACCACGCCGGTCACAAGGAAGCGTTCCTCCAGCGGTGAAAGCATTTCGAAACCGTAGAGGTCATCATCGCCCATGCCGCCAGGCCTGTTGCTTGAAAAGAATCCCTTCCGGCCCTCCCGATCGATGATGAATCCGAAGTCATCCTTCGAGCTGTTCACCGGTGCGCCCACGTTTATCGCAGGCCTGAAAGATCCTTTTCCGGTAGTGGCGGCTGCGAAGATGTCCAACCCACCCAGACCCGGATGGCCGTTGGATGAGAAGTAGAGCGTGCCATCATGGCTGATATAGGGGAACGATTCATTGAACGGTGTGTTCACCATGGCGCCGAGATTGCGCGGCTCTCCCCACTGGCCATTCTGTTCATGACAGACATAGATGTCCGTACCACCGAGGCCCCCGGGCATGTCGCTGACAAAATACAGCTGCTTTCCATCAGGAGATAGGGCGGGATGGCCGATGGAGATCTCACTGTTATTGAAGATGAACTCCTCAATTCCGGAGTACTGGCCCATCTGCTCATATGCCTTGAAGATGCTCAACCTGCTGATACCCTGCTGGCTCTTTTGTGATCGGCCCTTGAAGAAATTATTGCGTGTGAACCAGATCACATCACCATCGGTACTTGCCGTGGCTGGCCCTTCGTGAAAACGGCTGTTCACCTTGCCTGGAAGTGTCCGTGCGTTCAACAGGTCACCGTCGTTGCTCACATCAGCAACGTACAGATCGAGGAATGGCTGATCGTTCCATGCTGCCCGGCGTTCTATGCCTACGGGATTGTTGCGTGCGGAACTGAACATCACCTTGTCCACACCGAGCCATGCAGCACCAAAATCCGAGTAACTGCTGTTGATGCTTATGCTGCGGATCTTGAAGCGATCGGTATCCTGCACGAATTTCTTGGCAAAACCGCTGATGTTGCTTCGGGTGGTCGTACCCGGTTCGATCATGCGCAGGTATTCGTCCATCGCTTCCTCGGCCTCCTCGTACTTCCCATTGCTTTTCAATGCCTGCGCGTAATTGTACAGGTCGCTCGGTTCACGGTTGAGGAACTTCACCACGGTGGAATACCAACGCTCGGCCTCCACGGTATCACCGATCTTGATATAGCTCAACGCAAGACGCTTGGCCACATGATCGTTCACCGCACCGAGGTCCGCGGCGGCTTTGTAACCGGCTATCGCGCGGGCATATGCCATGTCCTCGAAATGCTTGTCGGCCTCGCGGATGTACGTATCCGCATTGCTTTGTGCGAGCAGGGTGCCGATGTTCAACAGCAGCAACAGGAGTATGAGCGGGCTGCGGAGGTTCATCAGAAGTAACGTGGTGATATGGTGCGGCCCTGGATGAAACGCAGATCGTAGCTCACCATGATCTCGTGTGTGCCGGCGCTGTATGCACCGATCCTGGTGGTGGTAAGATCGAAGGCGTAACCTGCCCGCAATTGGTCATTGATCTGGTACTGGCCCATAACACCGAACGCATTGCCAAGACGATACATTGCCCCGAACCAGATCCTTTCACGCAGCAGGAAATTCGCGTTGAGGTCCAGTGAAAGTGGTGCACCCTGCACGGTGCGCAGCATGAACGAAGGCTTGAACTTCAAGT
The DNA here is from genome assembly GCA_023430325.1 of Bacteroidota bacterium. Classification (GTDB taxonomy): domain Bacteria; phylum Bacteroidota; class Bacteroidia; order Flavobacteriales_F; family PHOS-HE28; genus PHOS-HE28. The sequence goes on from JAEZAU010000229.1 coordinate 2,581, forward strand.
CCTGCGTGACATCGAGAACATAGCCGGCAATGAGGAAATAATGCCTGCGTTCCTTGGTAGCCGCGATCAATGCGTTCCCGCTTGTGATCTCCGTATCGTTCTCGAGAAGTTTGGGGGCTGAAAGACCCAGATACCAAAGCTGGCTATGCCAGAAGAGCCCGAAGCCGAAATTCGGCCGAAGCTCTCCCTTCATGTTGACACTTGCTGGATCGGGATCAACAGTAGTGAGCGAAGCAATGTCCGCCTGCTGCATGTTGATGCCGCCTTTCAAGCCGAAGGCGAGTCTCGATCCTTCAGTGACCTGAATGCGGTAGGCGAAGTCACCGAACGCCGCGATCTGTTGGGACGGACCGATCTTGTCGTTCATCAAGGTGAGTCCCACGGCCATGTTCTGGTCCTTCAAAGGCGTATGGGCCAGGAGCGTCTGGGTGGAAGGCGCACCATCGAAACCGACCCACTGGTGACGGCTCAGCCCCATGATCGTGAACACGTCAGCGCTGCCTGCATAGCCCGGATTGAAGGCCAGTGTGTTGAACATGTACTGGCTGTAGAGCGGATCTTGCTGCCCGAAGGAGCAGAACGGCAATGCCGCGATCGCCATGATGAGGATATGTCTGCCCAGCCTCATCGGTTCAAGTAGATGTAGCCGGTGTACGCGGGATCTTCATTGCCGAGCTCGATCACATAGAAATATGTTCCCGCGGGAGCCTTGCCCTGGATCAACGCATCCATCGAAGTTCCATCCCAGACCACTGTGCTGTTGTCATAGCCTGCCGCTTCATAGATCTTGCTGCCCCAACGATTGAATATCACCACCGTGTTCGCGGGGAAGCCTTCGATGCCCGGGATCACCAACAGGTCGTTGATGCCATCATCGTTCGGCGAGAAGGCTCCAGGTATGAAAATGTCATCCTCCAGATCGCATGGTGATGAGCCCGTTACCGGTACGCTCGCGCATGCCGATGCATCATCCACAGTGATCTCGAATTGTTGATGCGTGGGAATGGGTGCACTGATGAACATGAATGGCGCCGAACTGGAGAGAACACCATTCATACCCACCACCGAATAGCTAGAGGGATCGCCGCCTTGCACGGTGAATGAAACAGTGTAGGTACGGTCCTGCTCGTTGCACACGGTGCTTACATCGATCACTTCCAGCCCCTCGATCACGGTGACCGAAACAGCACTTTCATCGCTACCGCAGCTGGTTATGATCTCATATCCGAAGAGGTAGATCCCTGGTACAAGCACTTGAGGGTCCAGCATGCTACCGCTCAAGGCGCCTTCTGCACCTGCCGGCGCCGTCCAAATGCCATTGGTCTGTGCTCCGGGGGAAAGGGCCGCGGTGAGATCCACTTCGATCGAATTATCACATACCGTTGTGCTCACATCATCGCCGGCATTAGCCTCTGGATCCACATTGACAGTGATCTGAGCGCTGGCAGCATCACAGAATTCATTGCCAGCAACAGTGTAGGTATAGAGGCCCGCGAGGTGCATCGCTGGATCAAAGATGTTGCCATGCGGTTGGCCATCAGGGGCGCTCCAACTGCCGCCCGCTTCGGGATCGCCGGCCAGTGTTGCGAACAGATCGACCGCTGAAGCTGTGAAACATATCGTAATGGTGGTATCCGATCCCGGATCGAGATACTCCGAGGTGGTAAGTGTCAATGTGGATGAGACGACACCGCATCCGATATCCGTTATCTGATAAGCGAATTGCGCAGTGGTACCCGGTGGAAGAAGTTGTGCGTTCAACACACCATCTGGCAACAATGCTCCTGTTCCAGTGATATCCGTCCAACTACCGCCTGGATCCGGTGATCCACCGATCAATGAAAAGAGCTCGATCGACATGTCCCCGCCGCAGATCGTCAGTGTGCTGTCCGTACCGGCATTCGAGCCCGTGGTGACATTGATCGTTACAGTGCTTGAAGCTGCCGGGCATGGTCCATTGGACGGGAAGGAGTATTCGAACTGCCACGAACCGAGACCTGCTGCGGAAGGATCGAAAAGGTCCCCTGTCAATGCGTCAGATCCATCCAGATCGGTCCATGTGCCACCAGGTTGCGCTTCGGGTCCGAGCACTTCCAGCAGGTTCACTGCAGTGGAAGTCACACAACTGCTGGCCGTGGTGCTTGTGCCGGGGTTGGCTGCTTCGGTAACGCCGATGAACAATGTTGCGCTCGCTGCAGTGCAGCCGGCAGAGCCTCCCACCGTGTAGATGTATGGACCCGGAGCATCGCTGGCCGGATCGAAGAAAGGTCCGTGAGGTTCGCCATCAGGATCCACCCAGGTGCCACCGGTCTGTGGTGCGCAACCGAGATTGTTGACCATTGGGATCGGCGTCTGATCCGAGCACACGTTGATCGATGCGTTGCAGCCGGCGTTCGGTACAGCGGGTTCATCCACTTCCACGCAAGCGACGGCGTTCGCGCAGGGAAGCTGTCCCGAAACGGTATAGCAATACAGGCCCGGTGAATCCACCGCTGGATTGTAGATCCCTGAATGTGGAATGCCCTGCGTGAAGAATTGCCAGCTTCCGCCTTGCTGTGCATCAGGCCCGAGCAGATCGAAAAGCGCGATCGGCGCACCATTCGAGCAGATCGCGAAGGACGTGTTATCCCCGGCATCAGGTGCTTCCTGCACACCCACCGTCACAGTAGCTGAATCCGCCGGACACGCGCCTGCGGCGGGAATGCGATAGGTGTAAACACCGGGTACATCGCTTGCTGGATCGAATGTTCCGTCATGCTGATCGCCGTTCGGATCGCGCCATGTTCCATCTGCATCCGGAGAACAACCGAGCGAATTCGCCAATGGGATGGATGAGCCATTGCTGCATACGTTCACCTGACCATTGCAACCCGCGTTCGGCCCATCAACAACGTTCACGGTGACGCGCGCTGTATCGCTTTCGCAAAGCGATGATGATGGCAGTATGTAGTCGAAGCGCCATGTGGTGTTGATAGGAACTTCAGATGCATCGAA
>JAEZAU010000019.1 GCA_023430325.1 Bacteroidota bacterium
CATCGAGTTCGCCCTGGGTGGCGCGGCGTTCATCGTCCAACTGGCGGGCGCGGTCCAGAAGTTCCTTCGCGTTGATGTTGCGTTTGGCGAGCCGCTGTTCGGCCTCGTCGCGGTGGTCACGGAGGAAGGGGAGTTCGAGCATGGGAGCGCAAAGATCGGAATGCGATCAGAAGATCAGATGATCAGAAGATCAGATAATGGAAATGCTGAGTCGATCGGCCGATCGCGACATGACTTCCGGCTTCTGATTTCCGACTATTGGACTGGTTTTTTTTTTGGGCGTGCCGGTGCTCAAATGCAGCACCGTCGCGCTTTCCGCTGCAAATCCTCGCTCGTTCCTCGCTGTGGGTTTTCCGCTTCGATCGCTCACGCGGGAAACGTCCTATTCAATGATAACACGTATCGCACCTAGTGACCCGCCTTGAAGATCTTTTCCTCGGATCAAATAGATCCCACTTTTCCATCCGCTCGTCGATAATACTGCAGAATGTTGATGGTAACTTTTCCTACTAATAAGCTGTCCGGCCGAGTTCCATACTTCGATCGTTGCCGGGACCGTAATATTGAACTTTATCTCTTCACCAGGCCGATACATGGTCCTGTCAAGTAAGGTCGGCGAGGTGATCACTGAGTTGTCAACGCCAGTACCAAGGCCAAGTAGATCGGATCCCAACACGCACAGATCTGTGGTCAGTTCCGCATTGAGGGATTCTGGGACCAATTGAAAAGACGTTGCAGTATAATAAGACAGAATATCAAGCGATACCGCATTGGTGATGTTCTCGGTCGTGATCAAGGAAGCGGGGACCGATGTATTCTGCAGTGTGGTATCATTCAGAAAGCAGGACGTAATATTTTGTGAATCGAAGGTCATTAAGGATTCATACCGTGTCGTGTAAGCGAGGTTTATATCTTCATGATGGAGATGACCCGAAAGAGTTATACGATCTCCGAATACATCCATGTACCGGAGTGGTAGAAAGACATTATTGGGCGGCACGACCTGACTGATTCTACGAATGAAATAACCATTCGATCCATCCTGGTCAGCGACCAGTAATCCCTCCGATAAGAAAACGGGGCTTGAGACATTTACCTGGGTCCTCACTAGATCGTATCGGTTCCCTTGAGCATCCAAACCGAATTCCCAAGGTGAGAGAAAGTATGGGGTCCGGTAGATGTCGGCTTGTAGCATCACCCCGTCAGACGATATTTTATAAAGAATATGGAATCGGCCGACCGTTGTCACCAAGTATCCACTTGTATGTAGCGTCCCCGATTGGTCAATTGCCAATCCGTGAAAAGTTGCTACTGTGACATTGTTATTATAAATATACCGGTTCATCCAGACCAACTCGCCATCAGCGTTCAATTTCGTCAATCGCAGGTGAGATGCGAAATACTGTCCTCCCTCTATGTAATAGATGCTTCCATCTTGACCGATTGCAAGTTGTGGCCTCGGTTCATTATCGAAAGCTTGGGCAGGAGCATGTTCACCGACCGGACTTACTTGCTGGCCAACACTGCGGCTCCATTCCAACTGGCCCGATCCATTCAATTTCACCACCTCCAATTTTGCAGAGGACGTGTGAATAAGCATCACGATGCCGCCATCCGGAGAAACCTGCACCTGGACGTTCTGAATGCCGATATCGGTTGAAGGTTGTTCCAGGAATTGTTTGTTGATGGTGAAGATTTCTGTCGGGTCTCCAGCGCTATTCCATCGGCTGATCATGAAGGTCATATCACATTGGATCATCGTCGTGAAAAGTGTGTCGACAGTCACTTGCGTAGTACCCACATATCTCGCTAATACGAATCCAGACGATCCATCTCTGCTCAAAGCGACAACAGGGTCGAGGAAAAAATTCGTCTGCAAGGTTCCATCAAAACTCTTGCTCCATATCAGCTCCCCGTTCTCTGCATAGCGTCTCAAAATATGAAAATCATCCCAATGATAAGTAACGATATTTCCATCATTCAATATCAACGGCTTTATCCGGGGGTGGGAGGTGGTATTCCCATTGTAATGAGCGATCTGGAATTGACCACATAGGGATAGCGTTATGAGCATCTGCCAGATGCCCGTGAAAAGTCGTGTCATTACTTATGGGTATGATCGTTCAACATGATAGAGACGTTGTGTCCAGAGTGGAACGCTGCTTAGCCTATTCATACGGACATGAAATTACAAAAAACGTTTATGTGCGGAGCAGGAACCGACAATGCAATCGCATGTCAACACATTCTGCTTTACTGGAGCATTCTGCCCACCACCACCACCATCCCCTCTTCACCACATGGTACGATGTGCATTCTCGCAAGGCGCATGAGATCGGGCGGGATCACAAGGTGGCGCTCACCTTCTGTTGGCCACGCACCGAGCGGCAGGTGCGGGTGCAGGGCACGGCCACACGCATCAGCGATACCATTCTTTTCTCCAACTACTCCAAGGGAGCCGATACCTGGGTCAATGGGACCGTTCGCAGATCCTCAGCTTGTTCTCTCTCCCATCAAAGTACTTTCGAAAAAAGTCCAGGATATGAAGCCCTTCATTTTTTTATTGCTTCTGCTTATTCATATTCAGATCCGAGCTCAGGAATATCCGCCCATTGAATGGGAACACAGTTATGGTGGGTCCGGTTACGATCGGGCTACGGATATTCTCACCATCGGTGACGGTTATTTCATGGTCGGTTCCGTAGAGTCGAATGATGGGAACATTCTGGAGTTCCGGGGTTACCAGGATGTCTGGTTGACCAAGCTCGATCAATCGGGGGAATTGGTCTGGCAACAGACATATGGTGGATCAGGCTATGATCATGTTACCGATATTGAGATCCTTGAAAGCGGCGACCTGATCCTGGTAGGTTCGTCCACATCGGATGATTGGGACCTGGAAACCAATGTTGGATATTTCGATCTATGGGCTTTAAGGATAACAATGGACGGTGATGTAGTTTGGAGCAAGTCATACGGAGGCATTGGTGATGATCTGGCGATACATGTAGAACCCATCGCTGGAGATAATGCGGTCATTTGCGGATACCAGGAGGTCAATGGTGTGAAGGCCGGATGGTTCCTTCAACTTGATCAGGATGGTAATATGGCATGGAGTGAGATCTATGCCGGGCCCTTGGATCAAATGCTGGCAGGGATGGCACCTGTCGGGAATGACAAATGGTTCTTGACAGGAACGAAAGGATATGATGGATGGATATTAATGATCAATTCGAATGGGGAGCCCATCTGGGAGGATTCGATCGGTGGAACATACTTGGAGGAAGTATGGTCCATAGCAAAAGCCGGAGAGAACAAATTCATCGTTGCGGGCAACACAAACTCCAATAACGGCGATGTTTCAGGGCTTCACGGATCTTACGATGCATGGGTGGTCATGGTTGATACAACCGGCCAGATCCAATGGTCTCGCACATATGGAGGTAGCGCGTGGGATGGAATTGCACAGCTTGAGGTCCTTCCTAGTGGCCAGATCCTTGCTGTAGGAACCACTGACAGCAATAATGGAGATGTTACCGACCATGCCGGCCAATCAGATGCATGGCTTCTGCTAATAGACCCGGATGGAGATTCATTGTGGGATCGGACCCTTGGCGGGTCATCGATCGAGTCGGGTTCTGGAATTGCACTAGCGCCCGATGGTATCATTGTCATCGCAAATTCGTTACTTGCTAATGGAGATGTTTCATCAAGCCTGGGCGGTTTCGATCTATGGGTGGCAAAACTTCAGACCGGACCGGTCGGCATCACAGAGATCGCAGGCTTGGAACTTCAAATATTCCCAAACCCGACCAATGGATCTTTCGATCTGTGCATCCCTACTGAACTGGTCGGTTCTGTAGCGATAATGAGGGATACTTACGGACGAATTGTATTCGAGGCCCAGATGAGCCAAAGTACAACACAATGGAATTTGGACCGCCTTGACAAGGGGCGTGTATTTCATTGAGGTCATGGGAAACGGACATCAATTAATTGAGCGGGTCGTTCTCGAATGACCTTTCTTTAGGCGTGCTTGTGCGCAAATGCAGCACGGTGGTGCTTTCCGCGTGCAGATCCTCGCTTCATCGTTATTGGGGCGGCTTCGCGATCGATCCGGTCCGTACCGAGTTCATGCAATTCCGGCATGACCGGTTCCCTGAGCGGCGGGTGTTCGTGAAGTGGATGAGGGTTGGGAGGTGAGGTTGTTGCAGCCGTGAGGGCTCAACCTGCTCGTTCAGCGATCCGTCCTATACGAAAGAACCGGATCGATCATGATCCTTGGAGCGAAGAACAAAGGGCCACCTTCCGGCGGCCCCATGCATTCTTCGCTCCAAGAATGGTTCACTGCTTCACCAAATGGCTCCTGCGCACGCGATCGCCTTCCAGTAATTCCAGGATATATGCACCGGGCACCAGTTCATTCAGCGTCAGCGTGGAATTATCACCCACCAGCCGCTGCATCACCAGTTGACCGGTCGTGGTGTAAATGGCTGCCGTGGTCATCGATCCAACACCGGTGATCGTGATGGCATCGGCCGATGGGTTCGGGTAGAACGAGACTCCGATCTCGTCCCGCATCTCATTCACACTCGTCGATAATTCGAAAGGAGATCCCACCCAACGGAAGAAGGAGAGTGCGCCACCTTCGCTGCCGGCCAGGTACCCGGTAGTGTTGTTCCAGAATGAGATCTGCCTGCCTCTCGAGGCATCGATCGAGGACCAGGTGAGGCCTCCATCCACGCTCTGTGCGGTGCCGAAGATGCTGCCCCAACCGGTGCTTACCCACGCATTCGTACTGGGTACGTTGCTGTACCAATATGAAGGCATTGTTCCCAGGTCGGTATGATCGTTCCAGGTGGTACCACCGTCAATGGTCTTCTTAATTACACCGAAACGATTCGCGAAGCCTGTCATACCATCCTGGAATTGGAGGCTGTGAACAATGGTCATCCCTGTTTCTGAAACGCTCCACGTAAGACCACGATCCCCACTGCGGTACACGCGTCCGTATTTGGTGCCGAACCAGACATTGTCACCTTTCACGAACGTGCTTTTCGGCGTGCTCGTTTCAATACCGTTCGGGGCCGGTTGTACCAGGGGCGCAGGCAGGCCGGTAACAGGAGTCCATGTGCTGCCACCATCAGAGGTCTTGTAGATCTCCCAATTCCCGTTCACCGGATCACCGAGCACGATGCCGTTCTGCGCATCGAAGAAGTGGATGTGGTTGGGATAAGCGCCCAGTTCTGTCCAAGCTGTGGGCATGGCATTCGTCCAGTTTGCTCCACCATTGGTGGTATGCAGCACTCTTGCGGCCTCACCTACCACCGCCCAGGCTTCCGTAGCGCTGCGGCCATGGATCCAGGAAGGCTGGCTGCCTGCAGTGCCGTTGCCGAGCGGGTTGGCGCTCCAGGTATCTCCGCCATCGGTGGAAACAGCGGCATAAGCCAGATCACCGTAAGGAGTTGACCAAATGATATCCTGGGTGACCATGGAGAAATTATTCACGCCCACGCTCGGATCGATGGTGGCGAAAGGGGGCGTTGTGGCCTGCCATTGGGCGGTAAGGCTGGCAGTTCCGGCCAACAAAAATGATAGTAGGGTAATGGTCCGGGTCATGTGAGATGGGGTGTTCGTAATGGATCTTTGGCTGTCGGAATTTCGCATTCACAGCTCATTCGGCGGTGAAACTATCGGCGGTGACATCACGACGGGGATATTGATTTGTGAATGCCGGTTCCGATCTTGTGACCATGGAGCGATCGAAGGTGACCATTCTCTGCATCCTTATACTGCTGGCGCATTCCACCCTGTTGGCGCAGAACACTGCCCAATTGAAACAGGACAGCCTGCGGAATGCGCTGGAAAAGGCCACGAACGATACGGCTCGTGTGGATCTTCTGAACGAACTCGCCGGCGCGTACAAGCATACTGATGCCCAGCGTACGGGAACCTATGCGGGCCAGGCTCTTGATCTTGCGAAGTCAATAGGCTATTCGAAAGGTGAATGCATGGCACTTAACCTTCGTGGTCTCGCCGCTTACCGGTTGAGCGATTATCCTGAGGCGATCGGGCATCTGCGGGCGGCCTCGGACATGGCGCAGGCGATCGGTGACAGTACCGTATTGAATTATGCGAACGGTAATCTCGGGCTTGTGTACATGAAGCTCGGCGATCTACCCACCGCATTGGAATATTATCAACGCCAGGTCGCCATCACGGAAGCGCAGAAAGACTCCCTCAGTTTGTATCGTGTGTTCACCAATATCGGCCTGCTGCATCGCCGGGGCAACAACGAAGCGTTGGCTACTTCTTATTTGCGGCAGGCATTGGCCATAGCTGAGTCTTTGAACGATCAGGCCAGTACCGCTACGGTCCTGCACAATCTGGCCACAGGCCTCAATAACATGGGGTACCCGGATAGCGCGCGTACGCTTTATGAGCAGGCTTTGGCGATGAACAAGGTGGTGGGCAACGACCGGTTCCGCGCAACGAATCATTCCGCATTGGCCATGTTGTTCCTGGAAGCCGGAGATCCTGTTCTGGCAAAGGCCCATGCCGATACATCCATACAGATCCGCTCTCGGCTTGGCAACCTGGCCGAACAGGCGATGGCACACGGCGTATTGTCTAATATTCTTCTGGCCACGGGTGAGGAACGTGCAGCATTGAAAGAGATGGAGCGTTCGTTGGAACTCTCCACGCAGGTGGGTGATCTTGAGAATACACTTGAAAGCATGAAGGCCCTGGCCATGCAGCTATCCGGCCTTGGCAGGGACAAGGATGCAGTGTACTGGTTCGGCCGCCATGTAAGCCTTCGCGATAGCCTGGACAAAGAGGAAGCGACCGAAAAGCTCGCGCGAATGCAGGTGGCACATGAGGTCGCGCAGAAGGATGCACGCATCGCCGCACTCGCGGAAGAGGAGCGTCAGCAACGGGCACTGAGCGAACTGCGCGAGCAGCAGCGTGATCGATGGATGCTGGCCGCGATCGTGTTGGTGCTGCTCGTGATCTTCAGCATTGTCCAGGTGATGCGCATCCGCCGGTTGAATCGTGCGCTGGCCATCGCGAGAGATCGGGCTGAACGCAATGAGAGATCCATGGATCACTTCCTTTCGATCATGGGCCATGAGGTGCGTTCTCCCATGGCGGCCTCCATCGCCTCCATGAACATGGCGCGTGAGAGTAGCAGCGGCGGCGATCGGGATCGTTATCTGGACATCGCCGCGCGCTCCATGCAGAACCTGCTGCGCATCGTGAACGACCTTCTGGATCGTTCAGCGATCGAAGCCGGTACGCTGCGGATCGATCGGGTCGCATTCAACCCGATGGAAGTGTTCCAGAATGCCATCCGTCCCTTCGAAGCACTCGCATCTTCAAAAGGACTTGCGCTGATCACTGAACTTGATCCCGCGATCCATGGAGAATACGAGGGCGATCCCGGAAGGACGGGCCAGATCATCACGAACCTGTTGGGGAATGCGGTGAAATACACCGATAAGGGCAAGATCACGTTCAGTGCAAAGCCGAATGGCAGTGGCGGGATCGTTCTCCGGATAGCCGATACAGGGCGTGGCATGTCACCTGAACAACGGGCACGGATGTTCACGCCATTCCACCGGATCGATGATAAGGAAAGGAGCGATCCAGGAGGCACTGGTCTTGGACTGTACATCACCGCCATGTTGGTGCGAAGGATGGATGGTTCGATCGAAGTTGAAAGCGTACCTGGTGAGGGAACGGTTTTCACCGTAATGCTACCAATGCCTGTGCGATCGATCGATCCGCGAACACCAAGAGATATCGTGAAAAGGATCCATCATGAAGGCCCCTTGTTCTACGTGGTGGACGACGATCCTTTGGAGCGGGCACGTTCTATTGAATTGTTGCACCAATTGAGGCCGGAAGCCACGATCGTGGAAGCGGCACATGGCGATGAATTCCTGGCTATTCTGGAGAAGTCCGATGCCGCTGCGCTAAAAGAAGCCATCGTATTCACCGATCTGGACATGCCACACGTTTCAGGATTCGATCTGGTTCGCAGACTCAAGAACGGCCCCCACGCTCACCTTCCCTGTGTTGCGGTCACTTCCAGTGTTCTGATGATGGATGGATCGGAACTGATCGCACTGGGTTTCGCCGCAGCACTTTCCAAACCATTGGATGAGGTTGAACTGGCAGGAACACTGAAGGCGCTCACGTCAGGCCCAAAGCTTTATGCAGATCTTCCTTGAAGGCGGGCGATACCGGCACGGTGGAACCATCGCGCATTTCCAAAGTGGCGGCTTCTCCTCGCACATAGCGATCGATGTGCGTTGGATTGATGAGGTGCGATCGATGTACACGAAGGAAGCCATGAGGATCCAGCCTATCGTTGAACTCCTTGATCGGTCGGGAGGAAACTAGCCTGTTGCCGGAGTTCAATACGATCGTGGTGTACACGTTATCGGCCTCGCAACGCACGATCTCAGGAATGTCGATGAACCGCACACCATCCCGCATGGCCACTGCCAGACGGCCGGTACGATCTGCCGCCTTGGTCGCCCGGTGTGTCTGAAGTTTCAACGTGGCCGCGTTCACCGCGCGGGTGAGTTCAAGCGGATCCACCGGTTTCATCAAATAATCGAAGGCATGAAGATGCAACGCTTCGTGCGTGTGACCCGGATGTGCGGTGATGAGGATCACTTCGAAGGTGCGATCCTGCACATATCTCAGCAATTCCAGGCCGCTGCCACCGGGCATTTCGATGTCAAGGAAGACAAGCTCTGGAGACTTCGAGCGAATGAGTTGAAGGCCTTGACCGGCATCCATTGCTTCACCGATCACCTGAACATCAAGTCCCAGCGCAGTGATCCGATCCTTGAGCAATACCAGATGATCGGGATCATCATCGATCAGGATGGTTCGTAGCATGGATCAGGATCTTTCGGGTAGTTGTGTTCTTCAGTGTTGGATCCTCTCACACGAGCTTGATCGTCAGTGTGGATAGTAACTCAAATGCCAGGATGAGAATGACGGCCGGCCGTCTGTTCATACGTGGTGAAAATAGAAGATCCTTCGATCAACAAACATTATTCGCGGACGCATGCTGGCCGATCTTCAGATCAGGTTCAATTCCTTCAAGACCATCAATGTGCAGATGATGATGATCGGAAGCAGGTAGAACACCCACATGGTCACCTTGGTGCGAAGCAGGCTTATCTCCATGCTGATCTGTTCGGTGAGACCGAAAAGTCCTTTCGATCGGAAGAATTCATTCTCATCGAATTTCCTTGCATGGCGTACAGATCCCAGGAGTAATTGATGGTAGTAACCCAGATCGAGGATGAAGCAGGCGATCCAGAAGATGGCGAGCATCCCCAGCATGATGGTGAGATCGATCGCTGCCAGAGATCCCGAACCATAGATGTACAACAACGATCCGATGCTGAGAATGAACACCGAAAGCACGATCGCCCTGAACCTGATGATCAGATCATTGAACTTCATCTGAGTCTCGATCGTGGTCTGCCATTCTGCGGCTACCAGCGGCATATCGGCATCATCCACCTGATCCACCGGTGTCACCTCCTGCTGCTTCTTGTTGAAACGCGACCAGGTCACAACGGTCTGTGCGATGACACCAAGGGTGAAGCCAGTGGCGATGTAGACGAATATGGGGAACAGGATCTCCATGCCGGACGGAGCGTTTCCGGGCCGCGGTCAAAGATCGATCGGACAGGGACTTGACAGCGAAATTCTCGACGAACGGCGCAGGAATTATCCCAAGCCCTTGAACATTTGCCGACCGACGTTCGGAGAAATGCTACAACACCTCTTGTGAGCCGCGCCGATCCGCAGGCCAATATGTTCACATCCCGATCGCCGCGTGGTAAACCCCATCCATCACCGCGGCCATCTTCGGAAAGTCGAGCGTATCCATGGTATCGCCTTTGGTGTGATAGTTCTGGTTGCGGATAAAAGCCGTGTCATTGATCATGAGCGCAGGCCAGCCGAAGCGCCAGTAGCTGCGTTGATCGGAAAGTCCTGCAAGTCCTTCCTTATCGGGAAAAACGATGATCTGGGTGTCTATTGTGGTTCCTCGCTTCATCAGGCTGTGCACCTTCCCGGTGAATGATGCATGTTCCTCCACGCCGACCACGATGATGAAGTTCGCGGTGTGGGGATACAGATCCGCCAACTCTGGATCGGGGAACGGTTGTGATCCCGGCTCATCTGAGAAATACCCGATCATTTCCAATGAGATCATGCCGATCACATCGGTGCCTGCATCCTTCAATGACTTCGCATGAACGTAGCTGCCCATCAGATCGGTGCCGAAGTACGGTGGTTCCTCCAGGCAATAGGCAACGAGGTCTATCCGATAGTCAAGTTTCGGCTGCTGCGCGAAAAGCATGCGGGCCAATTCCAGCAGGCCGGCCACTCCGCTGGCGTTGTCATCGGCCCCGGGTTGCTCGCCGGCCACATCATAGTGCGCCCCGATGACCAATGATCTTTTCCCTTCCGGATTGTAGCTGGCAATGATGTTATGATAAGTATGGGCTCCGGCCTTCCAACCCTGGCGGGAAGGCTCGGCCCCGGCATTGCGGAATGCCTCTTCGATGTAGCTCGCGGCCTTTTCGATCGATGCGATGTTGGCATGATCGCGTGCGGGCTTGAGTTCGGTAAGGAACTTTACGTGTTCGCGCAAATGGACAGTATCTGCGTTCATTTGTGCAGCGACCTGAATGGCTGTGATGAGCGATGCAGCGAAGAGGATCCGGGGTATCATCGTTCGTATGACGATGGAGCAGGGGAATTGTTACGCCGGCGGCCAGCGATCGTAGCGATGATCGCTGGTGCGATCACGACAAGACCAAGGCTCCACCATAGCACGTTGCGCACTATGAATTCCACCTGCACAACTTCCACCAGGATCGTGAGGATGATCGCCATCGAGATGATCAATATGAAATAAAGGCGCTTGTTCATGAGGTGAAAATACAATTGGATAGTATGGTCATCGGTCCTGCCAACAAAAAGCCCCGTGGCTTCCACCACAGGGCTTTTCTCTTAATTCAGGTACGGCTTACATCATGTCCATGCCGCCGCCCATTCCACCGGGCATGCCGGCCGGGGCTTTCTCTTCAGGCTCATCGCTGATCACGCACTCGGTGGTGAGCAACATGCTTGCGATGGAGGCAGCGTTCTCCAGGGCAACGCGGGTCACCTTGGTAGGATCGATGACACCGGCAGCGTAGAGATTCTCATACTCTTCGGTGCGCGCGTTGAAACCGAAGTCGTTCTTGCCGTCGCGCACTTTCTGCACAACGATGCTGCCTTCGAGACCGGCGTTCTGCACGATCTGGCGCAGCGGCTCCTCCAGTGCACGGCGAACGATCGCCACACCGGTGGTCTCATCGGCGTTGATGCCTTCGAACTTCTCCAGCGCCTTTTGTGCGCGGATGTAGGCCACACCGCCGCCAGGTACGATGCCTTCTTCAACGGCAGCGCGGGTCGCATGCAGCGCATCGTCTACGCGATCCTTCTTCTCTTTCATCTCCACTTCGGTGGCAGCACCGATGTAGAGTACGGCAACGCCGCCGGCCAGCTTGGCAAGGCGCTCCTGGAGCTTTTCCTTGTCGTAATCGCTGGTGGTGCTCTCGATCTGTGCCTTGATCTGGTTCACGCGGGCCACGATATCCTCCTTCTTGCCGCTACAATTCACGATCGTTGTATTGTCCTTGTCGATCGTGATCTTCTCTGCACGGCCGAGGTAGGTGAGATCGGCGTTCTCAAGCTTGTAACCGCGCTCTTCGCTGATCACGATACCACCGGTGAGCACCGCGATATCCTCGAGCATGGCCTTGCGGCGATCGCCGAAGCCCGGAGCCTTCACGGCGGCCACTTTCAAGGCACCGCGGATCTTGTTCACCACCAGAGTGGCGAGAGCTTCACCGTCCACATCTTCGCTGATGATCAGCAATGGGCGGCCGGTCTGTGCACTCTTCTCCAGGATCGGGAGAAGCTCTTTCATGTTGCTGATCTTCTTGTCGTAGATCAGGATGTAGGCGTTCTCCAGGTCGGCCTCCATCTTCTCCGCATTGGTCACGAAGTAGGGGCTGAGGTAACCGCGATCGAACTGCATGCCTTCCACCACTTCAACAGTGGTCTCGGTGCCTTTCGCTTCTTCCACGGTGATCACGCCTTCCTTCTTCACCTTGGCCATGGCCTCGGCGATGAGCGCACCGATGTTCTCATCGTTGTTTGCGCTGATGGAAGCCACCTGCTTGATCTTTGCATTGTCCTCGCCCACGGTCTTGCTCATCTTCTTGAGCTCTTCCACCACGGCGGTGACCGCCTTGTCGATCCCGCGCTTGAGGTCCATCGGGTTCGCACCGGCGGCCACGTTCTTCAGGCCGGCGGTAACGATGGCCTGTGCGAGAACGGTGGCAGTAGTGGTGCCATCACCGGCTATATCGGCGGTCTTGCTGGCAACCTCCTTCACCATCTGTGCGCCCATGTTCTCCACGGCGTCCTTGAGGGTGATCTCTTTTGCCACCGTTACACCGTCCTTGGTGACGCTGGGTGCACCGAACTTCTTGTCTATGATGACGTTACGACCCTTCGGGCCGAGGGTCACTTTCACGGCGTTCGCCAGATGATCCACGCCACGCTTCAGGCGGTCACGTGCATCAAGGTTGAACTGGATGTTCTTGGCCATTGTTCTTATTGCTTTGGAAAAGGTTGGGAGAAAGGGATCAGTTCAATACGGCGTAGATGTCGCTCTCGCGCATGATCAGGTAGTCATTGCCTTCGAGGCTCAATTCGGTGCCGCTGTACTTGCCATAAAGCACCTCATCGCCGACCTTCACGCTGAGGGGGGTCACCTTGCCATCATCGGCTACGCGGCCAGAACCAACGGCCACCACTTTGCCACGCTGAGGCTTCTCCTTTGCCGTGTCTGGAATGATGATCCCACCCTTGGTGGTCTCTTCAGCGGGTGCGGCCTCAACGAGCACGCGGTCCGCCAACGGTTTCACTTTCGTCGCCATGACGTTCTTTTTCTGGATAGGTTCTTTGGTTAAGACGCTCATTGCCTAGGGATCTTTAGGTCGAACTTGACGCCGCCGCCTGTCAACTCACATGCCAGTGGTCCCTAGGCCTCTCTGCCACTGACAAGAGTTCAGATGTTGTTGATAAAACAGCCTCCGAACTGTCAGAGGCTGACAAGCTGGCAACGCTTAGTCTGCTTGAACAGGAGCTGTCTCCTCTACTGGAGGGGCCACCTGTTCATCACCGGTCTGTGCGGGAACGGTATTTTCTTCACCGTCGGCGATCGCTCCGGCATTCCCTGTCATTTCGGTGCCTTCAGCATCGTATTCGTCCAGGATCATACCGGTATTATTGTTCTGCAGGCCTGCAGAGATCAGACACAGTACCATGAGGGCGCCCGAGAGGGTCCAGGTGCTCTTTTCGAGAAAATCGGCCGTGCGTTGAACGCCACCGATCTGTTGGGCGCCGGTGAAACCAGCTGCCAGGCCGCCACCTTTGGGGTTCTGCGCAAGCACCACCAGGGCCAGCAGTGCGCAAATGATCAGGATCAGTATGGTGATGGTGGTGAACATGGTGTCAGGCGTTCATTTTTCCCTCCAATTCTTTGGAAAGGGCGGCAAAGTAAGCGCTTTTCTCCGGGTATTTCAATGCCAGCTTGTTATATGCGTCCATCGCCTTCTGGAAATTGCCTTGTTTCTCATAGATCCGGGCCAGTGTCTCGCTTACCAGGCCGGCGGAATCATCGAGGCTTTTCTTGGCGGCTGATTGTGGTGTGAAGAATTCGGTCTTCCGCGCGGGTGGCGGTGTTTCGGTCTGTATGAATCGATCTATGAGGTCCTTGGGATCGAGTTTCGGGAGAGATGGCTTTGAGCTTGGCAGCGAAGGAGCCATAGTTACCGGTTCCGTCCTTTCTCCGATCGCAGGCGGGTCCATCGGCGAGGATGATGCTTCGATCGAAAGCCAATCGCTGAACTTCAATCTTGTCCGGGATGTGATCTTCACCGGAGGAGGTGGCGGCGTGCCGATCGGAATTTCCGGTCCGGAGCTTTTTTGGACCGAATCGGCAATTCGTTCAAGATCATCGATCGGTCTGGTGGAAACTTCATCCTGCACCACAGTTCCTTCGATCGGAGACTGGGTGATGCGTTCCTGCCAGGTAAGATCATAAGCGCTGGCGAGAGCGGCTTCGAGGACCTGCCGATCGAGCTCCTCTTTTTCGGCGTCGATCACCGGCCCGGGTTGGGGGGCCAGGTCCTCGATCGGATCGGTTTGTTCGGTGAGCGCCTCTTCCTTTTCGAACTTTTCAGGCTGCGGTCCTTCTTCCTTTGGAAGCGTTCTGGTCCCCGCCTGAAGTTGTTTCGCAGCTTCGGACAGGCTGAGGTCCTTCAGATCGAAGAGCACCGATCGCGACGGGATATGGGCCGCGGTGCGCTCCAGCGATCCATCAGCGAGTACATCGCCGAACGCCCGATCACCCACGGCACGCAGCAGTTGTGCACCACTGAACCACGGAAATTTTTGGGAGAGGGCCTTCAGGTCGTCAAGATCTTCCCGTGCCATGCGGCCGGGTTCCTCAAGCAACCGTGTCAAGCGTTCCCGATCCATCACCAATCACCCAAAGTCCGGTCGAAGATATCCTGCGCGATCTGACGGCTGATATCCTGAACCAATCCTTGTTCCACTTGGATAAGGTCCTGCGCACTATCATAATCGGCAAATCGTGAGAAAGAGGTCTCGGTGTTCTTCTTCGGATCGGTAGTATTCACGTAGATCACACTAACGGTCATGGTGAGCCTGTTCAATGCAGCGGTCTCATTCGCCTGAATGTTCACTGGTTGAACATCGTACCCGACAATGGCTCCGCTGTACTGCACATCGCCATCCTGCTGCGAAAGACGGAGCGGGGTCTGTGCTATCAGCAGATCACGAAGCGTTTCCGTGAACACCTGCGCGCTCAGAGGTGTGGCCAGAGGAGCCCGTGCCTGAAAGAGATCTACAGAAACGGTCTTCGCATTGCCTACATCACCACCGGTGAAGGAATAATTCACTTTGCAGGAATTCAGGAGCAGGGGCAGGAGCAGGAGCAGGGGCAGGAGCGGGGGCAGGGGCGGACGCAGCAGAGGGCATCGACGGAGCGTCAACTGACAAGTACCAACTGACAACTGACAACTGCTCACTGGATATTGTATTCCTTGATCTTGCGGTAGAGCGTTCGCTCGCTGATACCGAGTTCCTGGGCGGCGCTACGCCGGCGATTCCGGTGCTTCTGCAATGCCTTGCGGATCATCTCCTTCTCCTTTTCTTCCAAGCTCAGACTTTCCTCCACTTCGGTGTGATCGATCTCCTCCTCCACCTCATCAGGAATGTGAATGCGCATGCGTCCCTGTGGGCTGTTCGGAATGAAGTAATCATCGCGGAATGGCGCGGCGACCGGCCCCGGTTGAAGTTGCGCACCGGTCAATGCCTGCACTTGTTCCTTCAGCGCATTGAGGTCGTTCTTCATATCGAACAGGAACTTGAAGATCAATTCCCGTTCATTGATGCTATCGAACCCTCCGCCATTGCCTCCTCCATTCTTAAGCGGCACCAATGCGGTCACTTCTTCAGGCAGATAGCGTCTCAACGTGTTCGCGGTGACCTCGCGATCCTGTTCGATCACGCTCATCTGCTCCACGATGTTGCGCAACTGTCGTACGTTCCCCGGCCAGCGATACGCAAGTAGCAATTGCAGCGCATCATCGGTCAATGCGAGCGGTGGCGCCTTGTACTTCGAAGCGGCATCCTGGGCGAAGAACCGGAAGAGCAACTGTATGTCCTCTTTCCTTTCGCGGAGCGATGGCACCTGGATCGGAACGGTGTTCAAACGGTAGTACAGGTCTTCACGGAAAGTGCCGCGCTGGATCGCCTGCAACATGTTGACGTTGGTGGCGGCCACCATGCGCACATCGGTCTTTTGCGTTCTACTGCTGCCTACGCGGATGAATTCCTTGCTTTCCAGAACGCGGAGCAAGCGGACCTGCGTGGTGAGCGGAAGTTCGCCTACTTCATCCAGGAAGATGGTTCCTCCGTTGGCCACTTCGAAATAGCCTTTGCGCGCTTCGTGTGCCCCCGTGAAAGCTCCTTTCTCATGGCCGAACAACTCCGAGTCGATCGTGCCTTCGGGAATGGCGCCACAGTTCACTGCGATGTACGGACCGTGTTTTCGCGAGCTATAGGCATGAATGATCTGCGGCATCACTTCCTTCCCGCTTCCACTTTCGCCGGTGATCAACACGGAAAGATCGGTGGGTGCCACCTGTGCCGCGATCTCGATCGCGCGATCGAGCAACGGCGATGACCCGATGATGCCGAAACGTTGTTTGATCGGTTGGATGTTCATGCCACGTTGGATTCTACGGGTACTGGATCGGCGATCGATATGAATTCACCTTGAAGGCTTCCGGCCGTTGAACTGCTGATGCGGACGTTCACCATCATGCCCGGACGGAGTTCGACATCTCCGGCGATCCGCGGTATGATCACCACCGCGTTCTGCGTATTACGACCGAATAGATGATCCTTGCTGCGCTTGCTCACGCCTTCGATCAATACTTCCTGCACCTTGCCATGCATGGCTTCCATCCGTTTGCGGCCATTGCGTTTTTGAAGTTCGATGATCTCCTGAAGGCGCCGGCTCTTCTCCTCTTCCGGAACGTCGTCCTCATACTTGCGCGCCGCCAGCGTCTTCGGGCGTTCGCTGTACTTGAACATGAAGGCCATATCGAACCCGACCTCTTCCATCAGGCTCAACGTCTGCTGGTGATCTTCGATCGTTTCGCCACAGAAACCGGCGATGATATCGGTACTGATCGCACAATCGGGCATGTAGCGGCGGATGCTGGCGATCCGTTCCAGATACCATTCACGGGTGTAGCCACGGTTCATCCGCTTGAGCACATCACTGCTTCCACTTTGCACAGGCAGGTGGATGTACTTGCAGATATTCGGGTACCGGGCCATCACCTCCAGCACCTTGTCGGTCATGTCCTTCGGGTGGCTGGTGCTGTATCGGATCCGTAAGGCCGGAGAGATCTCGGCCACCATGGCCAGAAGATCAGCGAAATCAGTCACATCGGGTCTATCCAGAGGGTCGACGGTGTGGATGCCATGATCATCTGATCTTCTGATCATCTGATCATCTGATCGCGGTTTCCATTTGTACGAATCGACGTTCTGGCCAAGCAAGGTGACCTCGCGGTAGCCCTTCGCCACCAGATCGCGGCATTCGTTCACGATGCTATACGGATCGCGGCTGCGTTCGCGGCCACGAGTGAAGGGTACCACGCAGAAGGCGCACATGTTGTCGCAGCCACGCATGATGGTCACGAACGCATTGATGCCGTTCGTGTTCAGCCGTACCGGTTCTATTTCTCCGTAGGTCTCCTCACGGCTCAGCAGCACGTTCACGGCCTTCTGGCCATTGTCCACTTCAGTAAGCAGATCGGGCAGGGTGCGATATGCATCCGGACCGACAACCAGATCCACCACCTTTTTCTTC